>NZ_CP034072.1:5694395-6054888 GCF_003855255.1 Mycolicibacterium nivoides
CCGGAGCGGGCCGCTGATCGACCGTCGGCCGGATGCTCACCGCGAGCGAAATAACCAGGGCCACAACGCCAACCACGAACACCGAGGTCAACGCGGAACCGACCAGCAGGAACGGTTTGCGTTCCTCGTCCAGCGGCATCTCGTCGGCGACGAGGTCCACCCCGTCGATCGAATCGGCACCGACCGGGGCCATCTCGGTGGCCAGACCGGCCAACCCGTAGGCGCTGCCGGCGGTGGTGCCGTCGGGATCTTGCGAATAAGCCAGGCCGACCGTGGTGGCCTCGAACGCCGGAGCATTGGCCGACGCGAGTGCCGCGCCGCGGGCCAGCGCCATCTCGGGCTCGTCCGGGGCATTGATCGGTAGCGACACCAGGTTTTCCAGATGCGCCTTGACCGAGGCGACGTCCACTCCGGAGCCGAGGACGAACATGCCGTCCGGCGCGGATTCGGCGGCGTCCACCGCGGCGGCCATATCGGTGAGCACGGCCATGGCGTCGGCGCTGTGCAGGGACCGGCCCAGCACCTTGACCACCGATCCGTCGTCGGTCTTCACCACCGACAGCGTCGCGGTGTCACGGTCGATGAACAGCAATGCCGTGGTGTCATAACCGACCGCGCGACCGACCGCCTGGGCCAGCGCTGCGGCGGCGTGCCCTTCGGAGACCAGCATGACGTCGTCGATGCCGTGCGCGGACAGCGTGTCGCGCAGGGCGGCCGCGTCCGAATGGTCGGTCCAGGTGACGCCGATCGACTTCAGATGGTGCCCACCGGTGGTGGCGCTTTCCTGGGTTCCGAGGATGGCGGCGACGACCTGATCGGCCGCACTGATGGTTGCCGAATCATCAACAGAGGTGACGTCGAAGACGTCATGATCGACGGTAACTCCGTCGGCTTTCTCCCCCTCGACCAGCACCATGCGGACTGTCGTAGGTGCCATCGCCACACCCAATACGATGTCCACCAAGCCCTCCAATGTGTTTGCTACACAGCGTTTGTCGCCATTACGCACACATCCCGCACGAGCCGACAACTAGAACCTTCATCGGTGCAACCTGTTCGATCGTTACACCCGTGCGCATTAGCTACCGCGCTGAGATTCCGGTCGGACCGCGACGGCATGGTGCGTGCCGGCGCCGGTTAGTTAGACCCTACTCGGCATTACGACAAACGGCGCCGGCCGGTTCATCCCGCGCTGTCCTCCTCGGCCGGATCCGGGCGCTGTTCACGGTCTCCGAACTGGCCCAACTGCCCCAGCGTGCCGCCGAACAATCCGGGTCGGCGCGGAGGCATATGCCCGTGCACACCTTCGGCGTACGCGGACTCTGCGTGCTGGGTGAAGTCGACGCCGGTGGTCTCGTCCTCGGGGCTGAGCCGGAATCCCATGAACCGGTCGATGGCTTTGGCCAACAGGTAGGACATCGTGAAGGCGTAGGCGGCCACCACGACGGCGGCCAGCAGCTGCTTGCCGAGCTGGGTCAGCCCGCCGCCGTAGAAGAGGCCCTGCGGACCCGCGGTCATCACCTCGGTGGCCAGGAATCCGATCAGCAGCACACCGACCACACCGCCGACGAAGTGCACGCCGACCACATCGAGCGAGTCGTCGTATCCGAACCGGAACTTCAGGCCGATCGCAAAGGAACACACAACGCCGGCGGCCAGGCCGACCACGACCGCGCCGAGGGTGTTGACGGTGCCGCACGACGGGGTGATCGCCACCAGGCCGGCCACCACGCCCGAGGCGGCGCCGAAGGTGGTGGGCTTGCCGTCGCGGACCTGCTCGACCGTGAGCCAGCCCAGCATGCCGAGGCAGCCCGCGACCAGGGTGTTCAGGAAGATCGCCGCGGCGGTGCCGTTGGCCGCGAGCGCCGAGCCCGCGTTGAAGCCGAACCAGCCGAACCACAGCAGGCCGACGCCGAGCAGCACGAAGGGCAGGTTGTGCGGGCGCATCGCGTCCTGCTTGAAGCCGATGCGGGGGCCCAGCACCAGCGCCAGCGCCAGGGCCGAGGAGCCGGAGACGATCTCGACGACGAGGCCGCCGGCGTAGTCGAGCACGCCGAGGCCGGCCAGCCAGCCGCCCGGACCCCAGACCCAGTGCGCGACGACGGCGTACACCGCGACGGCCCACAGCGGGACGAACAGCATCCAGGCGGCGAATTTGGCCCGGTCCGCGATGGCCCCGCTGACCAGAGCGGCAGTGATGATCGCGAAGGTCAGCTGGAACGTGGCGAACAACAGCTCGGGCACCGCGCCGTGGGCGGTGCTCGGGGTGATGCCGAGCATGCCGAAGTGCTGCAGGCCGCCGATCAGACCGCCGCCGGCGTCATCCGAGAACGCCAGGGTGTAGCCGACCAGCAGCCAGGCCACCGTGACCAGCGGGATCGAGATGAAGCTCATCATGATCATGTTGAGCACGCCGGTGGTGCGGACCATGCCGCCGTAGAAGATGGCGAGGCCGGGGGTCATCAGCAGGACCAGCGCGGTACTGGCGAGCAGCCAGGCAGTGGCGGCCGGATCGATTTCGGGCACGTCGAGCTCCTTTGGTCTCGACGAGAATGTCGGGCGCGCGTTTCAGCCAAGCGGCGAGCGTGTTTCAGCCGTGTTTCCGACTTCTCACCCGCTGCTCACGCGCTCTTACGCACCGAAGGTAGGCCCTATGTACATAGAAGGGCCGAAACTCGTACACAAGGCCCACGGTGGGCGGCGTAGGCCCTACGACTTGATGAAGTTCAAATGCGAGCGCGAAGGTGTCGGACCGCGCTGGCCCTGGTACTTCGAGCCGACCTTGTCGCTGCCGTACGGGTGCTCGGCCGGGCTGGTCAGCCGCAGCAGGCACAGCTGACCGATCTTCATGCCCGGCCACAGCGTGATGGGCAGGTTGGCGACGTTGGAGAGCTCCAGGGTGATGTGCCCGGAGAAGCCCGGGTCGATGAACCCGGCCGTCGAGTGCGTCAACAATCCGAGACGGCCCAAGGAGGACTTGCCTTCAAGGCGCCCGGCCAGGTCGTCGGGCAGCGTGCACACCTCGAGCGTCGAGCCGAGCACGAACTCGCCCGGGTGCAGCACGAACGGCTCACCCTCCGCGGGTTCGACCAGGCTGGTCAGCTCGTCCTGCTGTTTGGCCGGGTCGATGTGGGTGTAGCGGGTGTTGTTGAAGACCCGGAACAGGGTGTCCAGGCGAACGTCGACGCTCGACGGCTGCACCAGGGCATCGTCGAAGGGCTCGATGGCCAGGCGTTTCGCAGCGATCTCGGCCCGGATGTCTCGATCGGAGAGCAGCACCCGACGAGCGTATCGGTTAGCGACGGACCACCTGCGGCAACGGCGGCAAGGCGGTGTCGGCGTCGGGCGCCAAGGATTTCCCGGCCGCCCTCCCAACCAGTGGCACCACCTTGCGCACGACGGTGTGGATCGGCGGCTCGGGCGGTGAGACCGGCGCGGCATGTTCCACCGGGGTCGACGCCTGCGGCGGCGAGTTGCCAGTTCCCCCGCGCATTGTCAGCGCCAGGAACACCGAACCCGCCACGATCAGCACCGCTGTCGCCACGACCATCGCCAAGGTGTGCGTCAGAGGGTCACGCTTGACTGCCGGCGCGGTCTCGTCGCGACGGTCGGCGCTGGCGAGCAGCGCACCGCGGGCAAGCAGCAGGGCGGCATCATCGCCGAGCACCACGGACCGCGCCATCACCGAATTAACCTCCTCGACAAGGCTTTCCGCTTCCGGAGCCGATCCCGCGATCGCGACCTCGGCGATCGATTCGGGGAAGCTGTCGCACAGGCCGCGCAGGGCCAACACCGCGGTGGCCGCGTCGGGTCCGTCGAGACGGCGGCTACGCAACCGGCGGGTGCCGTCCTCGCCCTCAGCACCGATCGCGGCCAGCATCGTGACCTCCGGTTCCACCACGCACAGCGCGATCGAGTCGCAGTCCGCGATGTGGGCGGTGTACTCGGCGGCCGCTTCGAGCGCATCAGCGCTGGAGGCCACCTCGACGTTGGTGATGCCCTGCTCTTTGAGAGCGTCCAGGAGCTGTCTGGCCTCGCCGGCCACCGCGTCGGTCCAGGTCAAGGCGATGCGGGCGACGGTGTACCCGTTGGCTGGGGCGGCGGCGCGGGTGTCGATCACCGCGTTGACGATGTGCTCGCGGAAGTCGGAGCGCTCGACGCTGACGCGGTTGTCCGGGTCGAGCGAATCGTGGTCGATCACCGAGCCGTCGCCGTGGGTGCCCTCGATCAGGAGAAGCCGGGCGTCGTGCGAGGTCATGGCGATACCGATGACAACATCCATGGGTTGAATCCCTTGATTGATTCGGCCCGGGCTGCGGGCCTGCTCGCTCCATTCAGCACCGGATGGAGCCCACGAGAACCGACGGTAGAGAGCGCACCTGAGAACTTCCGGGCGAGGTTTTACGCGACTCTCAGGGTGGCGCGTGAACGGCAATCGTGTTCTGGGGTGGAATGTTTCGCCACAGCGCCCGACGCACCCAGTCGGCACTGGGCAACCGCGACCACCTGCGCCGGCAATCTTCGCCGCCCGGCGGTCTCCACTGTGCGGCTGCTGCGGCGTCAATTTCTTAGACTCGCCGGGGCGATGCCCGCACCGCCTTGCCCACAACCCGGGCCGAGTTGCTATCCTTCGTCAGCACCATGCCGATGTAGTTCAATGGCAGAACATCAGCTTCCCAAGCTGAATACGCGGGTTCGATTCCCGTCATCGGCTCCACACATGCAGATCAGCGATGTTTCGCGAATTGCCGACAAAATCCAATCGGCAAAATCCCGTACTTTCCCAGTAAATTCGATCCGCAGATCGTGGTGCCGGCCCATTTCTCCAGCACAGCATGGGTATCCGGCCCCGCCGTCACCAAGCAAGTCTGGCGCGCGATCATCGGCAACGACATGGACCACACGAGTAGCATTACTACTTGTCGGGGGCCATCATCGGCCGGAGGTACCGATCATGTCCTACGCGACCCGCTTACTCGTGGTTATTGCCGCAGCAATACTGACGCTGGGCTTCAGCACCACCGTCGCCAATGCCGACCCGCCAGCACCCGGCACCGCATGCGGTCCCGACAAGGTGATCACGTCCGTCAACACCTGCGAGCCGCTCAACTCATCGTGCACGGGGTATGACGGCATGGTGATTGGGCGGGTGGCCGCTGACGGCCGTTGCGTGATTCCGGGGCTCGACGGCACCCGGTGGTAGGCCGGACCAGTAGCGGGCGAGTCGTCACGGACCGTCGATGATTGCAACTGCTTAAGCATCAGAAGGCCACGAGAGTGGTTGCAGCACAATACTTCAACGAACGACAGCGGACGGCATTCTTCACCGTCGTGCACGCGCTTGATCTTGCCAGTGCCCGGCTCACACTGCCGCACCCTCCCATTCATTGAGAACCCTCATTGACAATGATCGTCGCCGTGGATGACAGTGCTAGGCACCGACGCAATGAAAGGCACGTAATGACCACTGCCCCGCAGGTCACGGAATCATCGAGTAGCGAGAGCCAGCTCGATCAGCTCAACGAGCTCGGCTACTACGCCGTGACCCGGCACCCCGCGGATGTCCGGGTGGTGCTGCCCGAGGCCCGTACGGCCGACGCGCTCGGACTGGGCTCCTGCCACATCGGCGAACGCTTCACCGTGAAAGACCCGGCGGTTCTCTCAGGCGCGGTGGCGGGCTGCAGCACCACCCTGGGTATCGCGCCGTCGACCAACTACCACACGCGGCATCCCACGGTCACCGCGACGATCGGCTCGACGATGCATGCCCTGACCGAGGGCCGCTTCGCCATGGCGTTCGGTCGCGGGATGGGTGCGTACTGGAACGCGATCGGTCTGCCGGTGGTGACAGAGGCCCGGCTGCGCGACTTCTTCGGCGTCCTGCGCCGGCTCTGGGCCGGGGAGATGATCCTCAACCACGATGGCCCGGCCGGGAAGTGGCCGTTCCTGCGCCACGCCAGTGGCCTGCCCGACGGACCGCCTATCGGTTTGGTCGCGGTCGGCCCCAAGACGATGGAACTCGCCGGGGAGATCGCCGATTTCGTTGTGCTCCATACCTTCTTCTCCGACGAGGCGACGACGTCCTCGGTAGCGGCGGTTCGCCGGGGTGCGGAACGAGCGGGCCGGGATCCCGACAGCGTCCGTATCTGGGCGTGTCTGGCGACGGTCTGCGACACGCTGTCGGAGGAGGATCAGTTGCGTCGCGGTGTCGGGCGACTGGCGACCTACCTGCAGGCGTACGCGGACGTGTTGGTGTCGGCCAATGGCTGGGATCCTGCCGTCTGGGAGCGAATCAAGCAGAGCGAACTGTTCACCGATGCGGCCACGGCCGGACCGATCGACGCCAGTGCCTCATTCGAGACGTTGCAGCGCATCGCCGAGTTGATTCCGGCCGAATGGTTGGACTCGGTGGCCAAGGGATCGCCGAAGGAGTGCGCGAAAACCATTGCCCGGCAGTATGACCTGGGTACCCACTCGGTCATCATGCACGGGGCGAGCCCGCAGGAACTCGAACCCGTCGTGCAGGCCTACCGGGCCAACCGGCCCACGCTGAGGCGCGCGGTCGCCGCGAACCCCGGGAGGTTTGCCTGAACGCCCACGAATCCCCGCAGGCCGCGCGCGCTCAAGAACAATGGCGTGCCGCGGTGCCCTCTACGGTCCAGTCGGCCGCAGGCACCCGGCTGAACAAGCGCGGCCTCGAGACCCGGGCACGCCTGCTCGATGTCGCCATCCGCTGTCTGGCCGACAGCGGTGGCGAACCGGTGTCCGCAAATCGCGTCGCTAAAGATGCTGGTGTCACCTGGGGCACCGTGCAGCACCAGTTCGGCGACCTGGACGGTCTGTGGGTCGCGGTGATCACCGAGATCCATTCCCGCAGTTGGGCATCCAATGCCGACGCACTACCGGCCCGCAGCGGAACACTGCGGGAGCGGGTGGCCGCAGCCATCGACTCGGTCTGGACCTACCTGGACACCACCGAGGGGCGGGCGCTCACAGCACTGCGCACCTCGCTGCCGCCGCGCCGTTCCGATGTCAGCTCCGAATACCCGCAGACGGCAGCGGCTTTCGCGGCGCGCGAACTCGATTGGATTCAGGGCTTTGACTATCTGATGGACGGGCTCGACCTCGATCCGGACCAGTTGCACCGGGTGCGGTGCCTGCTTCCCGCCGCGATCCGCGGCCTGAGCAACGAGCGTGAAGTGGGCTTCACCTCGGATCTCGAGATCGCCCGCGCCACGTTGACCGACGCGGTGGTGGCGTTGCTGTCCCAGTCCAGCGCATAGGACGCCGTGCCGGTTTCTACGCCAGGGCAGTTGATCGGCCCAAGTCACGGCCCTGCGGTAGAAAACGACGAAGCCGGACGCCTCCGCGTGAGCGGATAGCAGCACAGGCCGATCAGCAACGCCGACATATGCCCGATCGCGGTGAAGTTGATATTGCTGACCAGGGCAGCCCCGAAGTAGATGAACGCCGCGCCGAGGTAGACCCACCGCCAGGGCCGCACGATGCGATAAGCCAGCACGCCGCCCACCCCGACGAGGAAGTAGCTCACCCCGACGTCGCGGACGTGGACGAGCCGTTCGGGTGCGAGGTGATCGTGGATCGCCAGATACAGCAGGCCTTCGCTGATGTAGGTGGCCAGCACATGGGCGATCAAACCTACTGTCAGCCAACGTATTTGACCGAGCCAGCGTTCGGCCGGCGCCAGAATGAGACTGAACAGCACGAGATATGGCGTCCAGTAGCGGCCGTCGATCCAGAACAAGCTGGTGACCAGCACGTAGAGCGGGTCGGTCCCCAGGTGGTGGATGTTCGTCGAGCTCTCGACCAACAGGTCGTGCAGCTGCCGCCCATGCGTCTGACGCTGGATGATCGTGGTGACCAGCAGGACGGCCAGCCACGCATAGGTCAGCGGGGCGCTGCGAACGTATCGCCACACCGCCGCCGGCCATGACTTCAGGCGCACGGTCCCCAGTATGGGCGCGACGGCTGGACGATGGCCGAGATTGTGCCGGGCCGGAATCCGCCCGCATCAGCACGGTAGCGAATCACCTTGAGATACCGCCTTTTTGCTCGCAGATGTATCCAAAATTGACGGGCACTGGCACGCAGCGCGAATATTCGATGCCGAGGAAAGGACTCCCAACCACCAGGGCCCTTCACATGGAATACTCGCTGGATGGGCAGCGCGGCGCAGCACGAGGTGACCCGAACTCCTGTCGACGAACTGTCGGCATTCGAAGTGGGAACCCGAGATCTGGTGGGCGTGGCGCTGCGCAGTGTGGGCCAACTCGAGATCTCACTCCCGCAGTTCCGGCTGCTGCTGGTTCTGCAGGAGCGCGGGAAGTCGACGTCGACCGAGTGCGCCCAAGCGCTCGGCGTGGTCGGCTCGACGGTGACCCGGCTGGCCGATCGGTTGGATGCCTCCGGTCATCTGGTCCGCGGTGACGACCCTTCGAACCGCAGCGTCGTCACGCTGGCGCTGACCGACCGCGGCCGCAAACTGGTCCGCCAGGTGACCACCCGACGCCGGCGCGAGCTGAGCCGAGTGCTCGACCGCCTCGACCCGACCGAGCGCGCGGCGTGCGCATCGGCGTTGCGGAGTTTCCACGAGCTGCTCATCGACGACGACGGCGACGACCTGAACCGTCCGATCCCGCTGTAGGAATCTCACCCGGATCGAGCTAACTACCCCGACACCACGCCGGTGCCCGAGGGCGTGGCGGCCAACATCCGCGGCCGGTCCTGCAAGATCATCGCCGATGTCGACCTGGCAAAGGATGCGCAGGGAGTGCTGTTCGCGCACGGTTCACGCTTCGGCGGGCACGCCCTGTTCGTCAAGGACAACAAGCTGCACTACGTCTCCAACTTCCTCGGTATCAAGCCCGAGCAGGTGTTCGTGTCCGGCCCGCTGCCCGAGGGCAAGCATGCGCTGGGCATGGAGTTCAAACGCGAAGGAGCACCGGTGCTGGGCCAGAGTGCTGTCTCGACGGTGTACGACATGGGCACGACTATCTTGATCAGGGAACCCTGACGATAGGAGCGGCCGTGGACTCCGACACGATCTGGCGCAACGTCGATGAACAGCGCGGACAGCTCGCCGATCTCCTCGACACTCTCGAACCGCAACAGTGGTCGACACCGTCACTGTGCGCGGGCTGGACGGTGCGTGAGGTCGCCATCCACATCACGCAGTCCCACGCGACCGTCGGTGAGATGTTGCCGGCCGCGTTCAAGTCGGGCTTCCGGTTCGACGCCATGGTCCGCCGGGCAGCGCAGGACGATCCCGCCGAGCCGGCCGCCATCACGGCGCGGCTGCGCGCCATGGCAGGGTCGCGGAAGCGGCCGCCGCTGACCAAGGAAGTCGATCCGCTGTTGGACATCCTGATCCACACCCAGGACATCTGCATCCCACTCGGGATCGACCGGCCGATGCCCGTCGACGCGGCCGTCGCGGTCGCGGAACGGCTGTGGCACATGAAGTTTCCATTCGCCCCGCAACGCGACCTGCCGGGCTATCGCTTCGTGGCGACGGATGCCGATTTCGCCGTGGGCCCCGAGTGGGGTGGGCGCCGGGAGGCGCCGATTCATGATCTCGTGCTGATGTTCGCACGGCGGCGCGACGTGCCCGATGCCGAACCTGAGGTCGACGGCGAGCCCGAGGCCGATTAGCCGGACGAGAATCGAGTAGTCCTCTACTCACGTAATTCGACCGCCTCGGTGTGACGCTCTGTGCATGGCGACATCAGTCGGCTGGGATCGGGATCAGGTGGCAGGGCCGGGCGCCGCCTCACCGGACAGCGATATCACCGCAGTATCCCGGTTCCGCGACAACATGGAGGTCTGGTGGACCGGGCCGGATAACGTTGTGCACGGCGGCTTCTGGTACGACGACGGCCAAGATTGGAAGGGCCCGTATGCCCTGCCCGGGCCGGTCGGCTCGACACCTGCCGGCGGACTCGCGGCGGCATCGCGGATCAACACCAGCATGGAGGCGTGGTGGATCGGCGCGGATACCTCGGTCCGCGGCGCGTTCTGGTACGACGACGGCAAGGGGTGGCGCGCGTACCACGATCCGGTGGCCCTCCCTACCGCGGCGGCCCCCACCAGCGGCATGGCCGCCTTGTCGCGCATCGACACCAGCATGGAGATCTGGTGGATCGGGATCAACGGTTCGGTCCAGGGCGCCTTCTGGTACAAGGGCCAGCACAACGATGCGTGGCAACGCTACGAGCTCGCACCCCTCGGCAAGGCCGCCCAGACCAGCGGCATCGCGGCTGCCTCGCGGATCGACACCGCGATGGAGATCTGGTGGGTGGGCCCGAAGGGCTCGGTTGAAGGCGGCTACTACTACGCCACCGACACCAAGCCCTGGCAGACGTACACCCTCGCGCCGGAAGGCAGTGCGTCGCAGACGCACAGCATCGCCGCGGTAGCGCGCAGACCCAAGAGTATGGACGTCGTCTGGATCACCCGCGATGGCGGCGTCGCGGGCGCCTTTTGGAATGAGGGCGACGACTGGGCCCCGTACCCCGACGCCATCGCGGAGGCGGGCAGCGCCTCGACAACCGGCGGTCTGGCCGCCGTCTCTCGCACCGAGTCCAGCATCGAGGCGTGGTGGATCGGGACCGACGGCTCGGTGCAGGGGGCAGCCTGGAACGAGGGTGTGGGCTGGCGCCGCTATGACGACCCGGTATCAGGGCCCGGCACGGCGTCGAAAACCAGCGGCCTCGCCGCGATGTCACGAACCGAAGCCACCACCGAGGTGTGGTGGATCGCCGACGACGGCTCCGTTCAACTCGCGGTCCGGGACGAAACCAGCGGCCCGTTCTCCTTCCGCATCCTGCGCCCGGACGACCTGGTGCACCTGGAGATCGACGTCGTCGGCTGCCGGTTGAGCACCGCCTCGAGTGTTGTACCGACGCCGACTCCGGTGGCTGACACCTACGTGGTGAAAGCCGGAGATAGCCTGTGGGACCTCGCACGACGGTTCTACAACGACCCGTTCAAGTACCACCTGATCGCCAAGGCCAACCATCTCGTCAACCCGAACCTGATCTTCGTCGACCAGCGGTTGACGATCCCCCGGCTGACTCCACCGCCACCACCCCGCTCGCAGATCGTCGCGGTCGAAAAGGACGCGCACATGATCGTGCACTTCGGGGTACAGAACATCTTCGAGGAATGGTTCCCCAAGACCTCGTTCCCGAACGATGACCAACAGCCGTCTGCGGTATCGCGGGCTCGTGCCGCCAACTCGTCACGGGTGGTGTTCGAACTACCCCCAAAGACCCGCATCGACTACACGGCCTCGGGCGTTCTGGCCGCACTGAGCACCTTTGGATTGCGGGTGGCACCGCTCGCGCTACCGCGCGCCACAGCGACGGATGCACGCCCCGACTCCGCGAAGGGTGCGAACGGAGTCCCGACTGCACCCAAACCGGATCAGACCGCGATCGAAGCGCCGTACCGACTTGTGTTATCGCCCAACCAGAAGTACGGCGGGTTCACGCATTCAGCGGAGGCTCACACCGCCGAGGGCGACACGTCGCGAGTTGAGCTCTGGCATACCCGCCTCGGAGTCCGCACTACGAAGGACAACGCCTTCGTCCGTATCGACGAGGACGACGCCGAACACCGGACGGTGCGACCGATCTGGACCCGCGACCGGGACACGAACCCGGTGCCGCCTGCCACCGGCTTCAACGGGTCGCTGGCACCGGATGATCGCGGCCTCATCGTGGCCCAGAGCGCCGACGCACAGGAGGTCGAGCCCGAGCCCTTCGCCGTCAACCGGCTGTATCTGAGTTCGCTTGGCGCCTGGTTGGATTGGCGGGTTACCTGGGACGAGTCGCTCTATCCCAACAGGCCCAAGCTCAGCGCATACCGGCATCTGGCTACACAGGGCCGCGATCAGTATGTGCGCGTCGAGAAGCCCATCTATCTCTTCCCGTTCGGACATCGCGCCACGATGATCACCATCACCGAGCGCAAGATCAAACTGAAAACCGCGGACCCGGCGGCCTACCTGTACCAACGCACGTACATCGTGCTGCGCGAGCGCACCCGCCGCTACGACGACGCCAACGGCACAGTCAGGCCCCCGACCAATCTGCCGTTCGTGTCGGTATCGATCGACCCCGCGGTGTCACCTGACCTCGACGAGATCAGCGCGCCCGCGCTGCCGTTCGTCCCGGCAGTCGGCGGGAAGTCGTTCGGTTGGAAGATCACCGGAGTCGACCATGCCGGGCGCCAGATCACGATGACGACGGCGTTGGTCGCTGTGCCCCGCAACGGCACGGCATTTGGAAAGGCACTCGAGACCTGGCAGAACAAGGTCGTCAAGGAAACGCAATTTCCGGAGCTGGTCCACCCGATTGACGTGGGCGGTGCGGAAGTGGCTTTTGCACCGGAGACCAACCGCGGCGATACCACGTCGCGCGTGCAGTACATCGAGTTCTCCGGTAGCGCGACCGACGACACCAGCACACCGTCAATGCTCAAGGCCCACATCGCGATTCCATCGCTCACGACCCTCAACGGCGGCAGCAAGCCGATCGGCGTGACGTATCGCAAAGAGTATGTCGACAACGGCTTCCCGGCCAACCAGTCGGAGATCTTCCTGAACCTGGACCCGGCCGACACGACCAAACTCGACTTCTCCGGCGGCAGCGACAAGGGTGGCGGGTTCATCGAACCCAGCACCGCGATCACGGCGCTGTCACGCAAACACGGAGCGGTCGGCGACAACGGCACCAACACCGTGGGCCCCGGGATCGACCAGGGAACGTTCGATCCGGCGAAGTTCATCGGCAACGCAGGGCCGAAACTGTTCGGTCTGCTCAGTCTGGTGGACATCCTGCAGACCGGCCGACCGCTGGACGAGGCGCCCAAGCTCATCGCCAACCAGCTCGGCTTCGCCGCCTCTGTGCCCGCCGAATACGCCAACCTGCAACTCGCCCTGCAGAAATCCGTCAAGACTCTCCAGTCCGACGTCGGCAATCCGGGCACCCCGGATGCCCTCAAGCAACGATCCCAGGCTCTTCTCGCTCAGGCCAACAGCGCCCTGCAGGCGCTGAACGGACACACGCCGGATCACCTGGTGCAGGCCATTGCCCAGGCGGACATGGGTAAGGCCGTCACGGAGGCCAACGCGATCCTCAGCACGCTCACCAAGACCAGAGACCTGGCAGGTAGCCCGGATCTCGCGGCCTTCCTGCGCTCGATGGTCCAACGGTCCCTGCAGTCACTGGAATCGGTTCTGAAAATTGCCCAGTCCGCCGACAACCTCCGCAAGGCACTGAAGACAGCCAGCGAGGGCGGCGTGGTCCGCTACGACTGGTTTCCGCAGATCAAGGGCTGGCCGGGCCAAAACGACGGCGACCACATCTTCCACCCCAACGACGTGAATGGCCTGGCGATCTCGGTCGAGGTACGCACACCCAAAGACGGCAAACCGCAATCGGATATCAGCGCACAGCTTCGCGACTTCGAACTGAGACTGCTACCTTCCGACGATCCCCTGATCACGATGAGGTTCGGCCGGCTGGGATTCCGGGTGGCCACCGGTGGCAAGCCGGAGGTCGACGTCCTGTTCACCAACATGACGTTCGGCGGCGTGCTGTCCTTCATCGAGAAGCTGCGCCAGGTCATTCCGTTCGACGGGTTCGCCGACCCGCCCTACGTGGATGTCACCCCCGAAGCCGCCCGGGCCGGGTTCGACCTGGCACTGCCCAGCCTGGCGATCGGGGTGTTCAGCTTGGAGAACATCCGACTGGGCGCCGACTGCCGGGTGCCGTTCCTCGGCGAGGCCGTCACCGTCGGCTTCTTCTTCTGCACCAAGGAGGCCCCGTTCCGGCTCACCGTACTGGCGATCGGCGGTGGCGGCTGGGTCGGAATCCGGTTGGCTCCGAAGGGCCTGGTGCTGCTTGAGATGGGTCTGGAGGCCGGCGCCTCGCTGAGTGTCGACCTGGGCGTCGCCTCGGGCTCGGTGTCGGTGATGATCGGTGTCTACCTGCGTCTGGAAGATGACGAGGGGAAGCTGACCGCGTATTTCCGGATTCGCGGCGAGGTGGAGGTACTCGGCATCGCCTCGGCATCCATCACGCTCGAACTGTCCATGACCTACAACACCAAGACCGGCAAGCTGACCGGGCGGGCCAGCCTCGTGGTCGAGATCGAGGTCGCGTTCTTCTCCGCGTCGGTCGAGATCACCTGTGAACGCACAATCGCCACCCGCGACGGTGATCCCGCACTGATCGACATCATGCCGCCCGACGAGGGTGGGCAGGACATGTGGGAGAACTACTACACCTCGTTCGCGATCGGAGCGTAGACCATGGCGACCACCACCACCCGCGTGATGACCACGGTGCTCCCGTACTCGGTCGATCCGAACGGCACATTCCATGTGTCCGTGTTGTTCTCGCACCGGCTCGCCGGAAGCACCAAGCTGTCCGACTATCCGGCAATGGTCAACTGGGTGAAGTCCCTCGAGACAGCGACTTTCACGCTGCACACCGATGCCCTGGATCCGGTGCGGTGCAAGCCGTTACCTGGCGGCAGGGACGAAAGTGTTTGGCTGAAGGCATTTCCGGCCGACACCACCACTGTCGCCGATTTTCCGAATCCCACGGTCACGCAGAATGACTGGAAGAGCTACCCGGCCCACCGCACCCCGGATCATGCCTTCGATGCCCACAACGCATCGGCGTGCGCCTCTCCGGTCAGCAGGCCGGCGGCCACCACTGCCCCGCTGGCCGCGGAGCTGCTGACCACCTTCGGTGACATCACCGAACTGCGCGGGTTGATCACTGCATTGCTGACCTACCGCCGCAACCGGGACGACGAGCTCGACGACTTGGAGGACGCGCGGACCCGGACGGTGCAGGGGGCGCTGTCACCGATCAAGCCGGCACCCGACGCCGGCCCACCCGCCGGCGGCGGCGGGGGTGGCGGAGGTGGCGGGCCACATCTCGGCATCCAGGAGGCCGAGGCGTCGATCACCCCACGCAGGTCGCCGATCGACCTGCTGCTCTCGACCGAGAACATCGACAACCACATCACGAATTACATTGCACAGCTGGATGACAGCACCGCCAACACTCCGATCAAGAAGATGCTGCGCGACGTGCACGCCGCCGTCGGATACTACGACCGGCCCGAAGAGCAGCCACACGATTCCGACAACCTGGAATCCGCCGACGTGGCACCGCCCCGCACACCCCACCCCGATCCGGACTTCCATGAGCGGGCCGCAGCAGCCTGCAGCGTAAAGACTCTGGCCCGAGCACTCGGCCTGGTGGTCGATCTCGAGGTCCACAAGGATGATCTGGCGAAACTGGCTACAGCAACCAGGATCTGGTGCGACGTCAAAGTCGCACAGACCGAGAAGTATGTCTCCCCCGTCACCCTGTGCACCACGTCGGGCACGCAGTTCCTCGCGCAGGCCATGGAGCCCGATCGCTGGGCCGGCGGCCGGTTGCGACTGGGAGACGAGGACCGCTACCGGGTGGTGGATCTGGACCCCGACGCGGGCGGCATGTCCGTGGAGCAGATGCTGCGCAGCGTGCTGCGGGCGCTGGCGATCGAGGCCAACGGCGACGGTGGCTCTTTCTCTCCGCCGAGCGTGCGGGCCACGGGATTCGCGGTCGCCGAGATCAATCGCCCGGCCCGGCTCAAGGATCAGCTCGACAACAGTCCCAGCGGTGAGCCCGCAATCGATCAGGCTGGTGCGCAGCCCGGCCCCGACCTCAAATTCGAACACTTGCTGCGCGGCACCCGACTGGAGGTGTGGGACGACCTCACCAAGAGCTGGCACAGTCTGCATGAGCGCTCGGTCGTCGCGTCGTTCGGCAAGAACGAGATCTTCAAGTCCAACGAGGATGTCGGGCACCTACAGAACCCGCCGTTGAGCCAGGTGCCGGGCGATCGGGCCAACAATCCCTTCTACGTTCACGAGGTGCTGGCCGGTTGGGACGGTTGGAGTTTGTCGGCGCCACGCCCGGGAAAGCTGGTGATTCACAATCCTTCCGATCATGCGGAGCCGGGCAAGGAGCGAATCACCGACCAGCCGGAATCGACCGCGAAACCGGGGCTCGGGGTGCGGTCGAACGCCAAGCACGCGTCGCTCCCGGCGTTGCGGTACGGCTCCAGGTACTCGTTCCGCATCGCGGGAGTCGACCTCGCCGGCAACAGCGTGCCGATGAACAAGGACCTGCCTCCTCAGGTGTCGCAGGGCCAGATCCAGGCCGCGCAGGCACATCTCGACGGTGTACGCGCGAAGACCACAGCCCGGGACAACGCGAGTGTCACCGCGGACCTGCGGGCACAGGGCAAACTGCGGGCCCCGACGCTGGGCACCGGCAGCGGGGTGCGCGCCGACACCGAACGTGCGATGGCGTCGGTGCTCGAGAGCGCGTCGTCGATACGGACCCGCCCGGAGTTGGACACCTCACCGGAGGACCTGGCACTACTGATCGCCGATGCCGACGCCGCGACCATCACCGTGCCCAAACCGTTCCTGCGCTGGGATCCGATCACCGCGCCGACCTTCGTACCCCGCGCGGCCTACGTGACCGGTGAGTCCCTGCAGCGCATGGTGATCCGCACCGGATTGACGGGAACGCCCGGTGTGACCGAGCGCCACATCGTTCCGCCGAAAGGCAGCGAGCTCGAAGCCGAGCAGGACGGGCGCCTGGACCGGCTGATGCGCGAAGGCAAGGTGGCGCAGGCCTATGCGATCGCACTCAAGGAACGCGGCAGCCTGTTCTACAAGGAAGTCCAGGACATCCACAATCCGAAGGGCAAGATCATCCAGCCGGGCATCAAGCTGCTTTCGATGCCCAACGTCACCGATGGCAAGACGCTGGAGCAGATCCAGGATCCTGAGGTGCAGCCAGCCGCCGGACAGTACATCGTGCACGACGTCGACAACCTGCTGGTGCCCTACCTTCCGGATCCGATGACCGACGGTGTGACACTGATGTTCTACGAGGCCGGCGCCGATCACAAGTTCACCAATCCTCGGGTACTGCAGTCGGTCACGCTCAAGTACGCGGGCGACTGGCCGTTGCTGCAGCCGCTGCGCCTCGTGCTGCACAACGCACCCCGACTGGACGCCGAGCAGGACGGCAACATCATCCACATCGGTCTGCCGCCCGGTGAACAGGTCGCGGTCAAGGTGTCCTCAACACTCGACGACGCCCATCTGAAGAAGATGGGGCTGTGGGTCACCAGCCCGATCAATGATCCCGATGTTCCCGAAGCCGATCGCGAGGTGTTGGCGGCGGCAGCCCGCGACGGTTGGCTGTGGTGGCTCACCCCGGATGAGGACCTGCGCCTCGTGCACGCCACGGCCCGGCCGGCGATACCGCCGACGATCTCACGGCTCATCGCCGAACCCCGGTCGGCCAATGTCGTCGCCGCCAATCTGGACGGTGTGCTCGACGTCCACGGGGCCAGCACCGACAAGGTCGAGCTGCGTGCGGAATGGACCCAACAGATCGACGATCCGAACGCACCGGAACCAGTCGCCCGGACCACGCGAGAAGTGGTCGTCAAGCACACCATCAAGGAGAACGAACGCTTCTCGCTGCTGACGTTCAACCCCAGCGCCGCCAAACACATCGGTACCCGTGACGCCGAGGTACCGGTCAGGCGCGCCGTCCACACCCTGCCGGATACCAAGGCGCGTAAGGTGACCTATCGGTTGCACGGATCGTCGCGGTATCGGGAGTTCTTCGTTCCGGACGAGCTACCGGAGATTGACGACCCCGGGTCGCTGGGCAACCCGGTCGAGGTCAGCATTCCAAGTTCGGCAATCCCGGCGCCACCGGTGGTCCATGACGTGATTCCGATGTTCCTGTGGGAGCATGCAACTGAACCCGAGCACCCGTTCGCGATTCGGCGCAGCCGTCGCAGCGGGGTCCGGATCTGGCTGGACCGGCCGTGGTTTTCCAGTGGCGACGGCGAGATGCTGGCGATCATCGCAACCGGCGATCCGGAGCTGGCGAAAGACAAGACCGACAGTGTCAGCCTGTGGGCCCGCGACCCGATCCTGGTCAGCTCCAAGATCGCCAATTCCTATGAGGTGCCGGTGCTCACGGCCTGGCAGCAGCGGGCGGTTCAATTGAACCTTGAGCCCGAGAGCCTTCCGGGTCGGCCCGAACTGCATGTGGTGAAGCCCGGCAGCCCGACTGCCGGCGACAAGGTGATCAACGCCTACGCCTACACCCCGGAGTTCGACGCCGGCCGCCGCCGCTGGTTCGTCGACGCCGTGTTCGAATCGGCCGGTGCCAACTGGCCGTTCCTGCGCCTGGCCGTCGCCCGCTATCAACCGAATTCGATTCCCGGGATGGAATTCTCCCAGGTGGTGGCGACCGACTTCGTCCAGCTGCCGCCCGAGCGGATCGGCACGCTGAGCCGGCCGGACAAAGATCACGTCCGGATCAGCATCACCGGCATCAGCTCGGTGACCAACGCACCCGGACTCACGCTGCCGGCGACCCGCCCTGACAAGCCCGAGCAGCTCACACCTCTGCTGACCGCGTCGCACCGCGTGGTGGCGACGTTGCAGACTCGCGGCAAGACGTCGGGCTCGGATCTGGAGTGGAAGAGCGGAGCCGAGGTGCCGTGCGAGCTGGCCGGCATCGACGCGAAGACCTTCAAGGCGACCTGGACGGCCGAGTTGGCGTTGGAGCCCCCGGAACAACTGCTGACCCCCGGCAGCGCCGACGACCTGCGGGTACAGATCGAGGAGTACGAAATCCTTTCTGCCGATGAGACACCCGGAACAGCGGGCCTCACCCCTGTCGAACGGTTGGTCTACGCCGACCACTTCTACCTGTAGCCGGGTCGCCCGTCAGCCCCCGTTCTGCACCTCGTGCAGCCGTTTGTACAGGCCATCCTGGGCCATCAACGTCAGATGATCGCCGCTCTGTGAAATGCGCCCGTCTTCGAGGACCAGGATCCGGTCGGCCACCGCGGCGATGAAATCCAGATCATGGCTGACCACCACGCAGGTGCGGTCCTTGGCGTAGCCACGGATCACTCCGATCATCCGGGCCCGCTCGTCGACGTCGAGGTTCTCGGTCGGCTCGTCGAGCAGCAGCACCTCGGGCCGGCGCAACAGGCAGCGCGCCAGGGCGATCAACCGCTTCTGCCCGCCGGAGGGGATCTGGACGTCTACCACCGTGTCATAGCCGTCGTGCATCTTGGTGGTGATGACCGAATGGATGTGGGCTTGGGTGCAGGCTTCCTCGATGTCCGCGTCGGTGGCCTCCGACCGAGCCAACCGGATGTTCTCCCGGATGGTGTCCTTGGTGAAGAACGGGAACTGAGCGAGTTTGGACACCTGTTCGCGCAGCGACTCGATGGTGACGGTCGAAATATCATTGCCGTCCAACAGGATCCGGCCATGTTGAGGATCCCGGAACCGCAGCATCAGGTTGAACACCGTCGACTTGCCCGATCCGATACCGCCGACCAGTCCTACTGTCTCCCCCTCGGCGATCGAGAACGACAGCCCATCGACGATGTTCCGACCGGGCGTGTAGCCGAACGTCACGTCCTCGAAAATCAGGTTCCCATGCACCTCGCCCAGCGCTACGGCGTCCTCGGCTTCGCGCACCGAAGGCTTCGTGTCCAGCAGTTCGTAGGTGGACGTCACATTCGGCGCCAGGGACTGGTATGTGGTGTACGCCCCCAGAACCCGTTGTGCGGCACTGAACATCACCGGAACCACACCCGCGAAGACCAAAAGCCCCGCGAACGTCAGTCCGAAGTGCGTGCTGAGTCCCACACCGACCAACAACACGATGACCGTGCTGAGGGCCACGAAGATCTGTGAACCGTTGACGGTGGCCTGCATCCAGACCACCGAGGCCGCCGACCCCTTCGCGGCTTCCTCGGACACCGCATGAAATCGCTTGCTGCGGACCGGTTGTGCATTGAACATCTGGATCTCGGCGATCCCGCTGATCGTCTGCTCAACCTCGGCGGCCATCGCCCGCTCAGCATTCATCACGCGCCGCATCACCGCCTGTACCTGGCGGCCGACGAACCTGAGGGTGATCAGAGCCAGTGGTGTCAGCACCAGTGCAGCCACCGTCATCTGCCACGAGATGGCCAGCAGGTAGCTGATAACCACCACCAACACCACCACATCGATCAGTGGCGGCAGCAGACAGTCGGTGAGAAGCCGTTGCACTCCAGCGGATTCCGTCATCACCCGGTGCATCAACTCCCCGCTGCGCGAGGTGAGGAAGAAGTCCAGGGACAGCGACTGCAGGTGGTCGTGGACGCGCTGCCGGATGTCGACCAACAGGATCCGCTCGACCCTCGCGCCGATCCCGGCGTTGATGAAGTACATGAGCTGGGTCATGATCAGCGAGCCCGCCCACACCACCAGCAGCACCACGAACGGCACCGGCCCGGCGAGCGATTTCAGCAGCCCGTCCTCGCGGGCCACCAGTGGGCCACTCAGATCCCATACGCCGCTGAGGTTTCCGCTGTTCCCGGCATCGGCGATGACCTGCACCATCGGCCCGAAGGCGGCCACCGTGACGTAGGGCAGCGCGGATGCGATCACCCCGATCACCACCAGCAGGGCCAGCACGCCCCGGACCGCGCGCAGCATGCGCAGGCTGCGCCACACCACATGCAGCGACGACGCCACGTCGGCCACGCGCACCCCCTTTTCCGCGAAGGCTAACCCTCGGACGAGTCGCTGTCTCGCGGAACGTCCGGCAGCCCGGGTGGCGCATCGTCATCGAAGAAATGCCGGATCGCGGTGAACCCGCCGTGCCGGTACGCCTCGTAGGCCCAGATCGCGGCAATGATCGGCACCGGGCCGAATGCCACCCACCATCGCGCCGAGGGCGGCACCAGTTCGGCGATCACCTGAGAGCTGGGTTGATCGTCGACGACGGCGGGCAACCATTCGTGCAACAGGATGGTCAGCATCCGGGTTGCCTCGAACGGGCCCGCGACGGTGGCCAGCACCCAGCTCAGGGACGCGATGATCAGCGCCCACGGCCAGGCCAGCAACAGCGACTGATCGTCGACGATGTCGGCGGCCGAGCGGATCGATTCGGCGACGAACGCGAAACCCAACGCCACCAACAGCACACCAATCTGGGCGGCCAGCAGATCGTCGAGTACCGAGTTCGCCAGTTCATCGCCGCTGCGCGTCGGCAGACCGAACGCCAGCGAGAGCAGACCGGCCAGCAGGGCAAGCAACATCAGCGCCGAGGTGGAGTCGTCGATGCGCATGAAGGAGTCGGTCAGGATGCGCATCACCAGGCGCGACGAGGACGACGGCCTGGTGCGGTAGAGGATCATCACCACCAGTCCGGAGATGAAGATCGAGATCAGCCAGGCCACCACGGCCGCGCAGATGATCACGAGCGCGAGTGAACCGATGACGGGGACGAGTTGCTCGTTCGCGGTCTCCCCGTTGCGGACCACCAGCAGGGGCACCACGCCGATGGCCACCACTCCCAGGGCGCGTACCAGGATCGGCAGGGTGAATCCGGCGATGTCACCGGCATCGAGGTCAGGATCGGTGCGGCGGATCGCGGCGATCTCGGCGCTCATCACAGATCGCGCCCGGCGGAACGACATTCTGCGCGCCACGATGCGAATCTAAACGGCGCAATGCTCCCCGGTCTTGGGGACACGCACGACTCAGCGCAGGTAGAGCTCGCCGCCGGTCGGGTAGCCGCCACCCTTGGTAGTCAGGTGGACGTGGTCGTAGTGGCCGTAGCCGCCGGACTTCGCCCCGCCGTCGGGCGTGTAGTACGTACCCCGCCAGATGGCGTCCTGCAGGGCGAACCGGTCGGCGTTCTTCAGTGCGTACGCGACGATGCGGTTGCCGAGGTCGATGCCGTGCGCACTGCTCGGGTTGGGGATCATCACGTCGAGGGCCAAGCCGTTGGGGTGCCAGCGCAGTGCGTCCGGACGAACGCCGCCGATGTCGCGGATCTCGGGGAAGTCGGCGCTGACGGCCCGGGACGCGAGGATGGTTTTGACCTGCAGGCCGCGCTCCGGGGCGTCACCGATGGGCAGCAGCTGCGGGATGTTGATGACGCGCCAGCGAGAGGCCGTTGCAGGCGGCGCCTGCCCTGCGCTCAGGCTCACGGTCTGTGCGACAACCGTCGACGTGGACGCCGACGGCGCGGCCACGATCTCCATGCAGCACGGCGTCTCGGGGGCCGGCGCAGGCGCGGCGACAGGTTTGACGGTGTCGGAAAACGGGGATGCAGGAGCAGCGCTGCCGCCGGCGAAGAACGCAGCGACCGGCGCAATGATCGCAGCCGCTACAGCCGGCAGTTTGCGCTGGCTGGGGCTAGCTAATGCGTGTCGGCCCACACGGGCACCATACGGGCACTTCTCACGGGTCGCAGCAACCACTCCCCCGTTCTGAGAGTTTCCTTAACTGACTGTCAAGCACATTTGCGGCGTGTTTTTGCAGGTCAAAGGTCACGAATTGGTCACGGGCGCACGGTGTTCTTAAGGGCGCCTTTCAGCGTGGTGACGGGTGCATAAATTCAAAAACACCGCCACGGCGCGCCACCCGTCGCTACGCTCCTCTCCAGATTTACGCGGTCGCAAGTCGCCCAGGAGGTTGTTTCGTGTGGCGATGAAGCTGTGGAACGACGACCGGCCGCTCACCCGGCGCGTCGTGTTGGGCGAAAGAGCCGTAACCACCCGCGGCATGTCGCTGCGATTCGCCACTGAGCAGATCGACACCACGACCGACTGGTGTTGTTTCGATGGCTCCCGCCATCTGGTCTTCGTGCACCGCGCCGGACGCCTGCGGTCGATGGAGACCGATCTGGACTGGGGCCCCTCGGGCCGAGCGCTGCCGAGCGTGGGTGACATGTGGGTGGTGCCGGCCGGCGACAAGTGCGCGTCGTTGGTCGAAGGCGACACCGCCGAATACTGCGAGATCGCCATTCCGGATCACCTACTCGGCGAGACGACGTTGATTCCGCGCGTCAAGCATCACGACCCACTGGTCCATCAGATGGTGGAACGTATCTACGACGTTGCCGAACGTGATGACGCGCTCGCGCGCCTACTCACGGAGTCGATCGGGGAAACCCTGAGACTTTTGATAACCGACAACTATGCCGAGGCGGTGCAGCGGCGCACGGAGTACCGGGCCAACATACTGGATTCTGCTACCCGCGCGAGAATCGTCGAGTTCCTCGAGGACAGCATGGACTCAGAGATCAGCCTCGAAACGCTTGCGCGGCATGCAAAGATGTCGGTGGGCGGCTTTATCAAAGCGTTCCGCGCAGCGTTTCACACCACGCCATACCAGTACTTATTGGACCTTCGGATCGACCGCGCCAAGACGTTGCTACTGAACACACCGCGCACCGTCACCGAGATCAGCGCGATCGTGGGGTTCTCGACACCGAATCATTTTGCCACCGCGTTCCGGCATCGCGTGGGAGTGTCGCCCAGTACCTACCGCAATCTCCGCTGACGCACGGCGCGCGGGCGCCCGGGTCAACTATTCAAACGCGAAAAATAATGCGAATGTCGTTCGGCGACTTTCCAGATACCTTCGCGCCGTCAGCAACAGCTGACGTCCCCGCTGTTCGCGAAGGAGACCGAGTTGACGCTCGCTCTACGCCCCTATGTGACCGCCGGCGTCGCCCTCGTCGGCGCCAGCATTATCGCAGCCACACCGGTTGCTGCGCCCCCACCAACAATCCAGGCCCATGCAGTCCAGCTCACCGCAGCTATCGACAACCCCATCGAGGTCTTCGCCCCGGTGTTCACCGCGGCAACCACTGTCGTCCAGAACGCCGTCCAAGCCGAACTCGACGATCCGTTCCCCATCGTCAACGGACTGGTCGGAAAGTTGTTGGCGGACGGCAAGACGCTCGGCGACATGGCCAATGCACTCGGCCAGTCTTACTCAGGGCTGTTGACCGCCCTCCCGGGAGCACTCACCACCTACGCTCAAAAGATCGCAGCCGGCGATTTCACCGGAGCGGTTGGCGCGTTCATGCCCATTGCCATCGGACCGTTCTTCACCACGTTCACCCAGCTTCTGAAGTTCCAAGGCTTCGTGCAATCGCAGTTCGAGGTCGCCGGGAAGTTGACCAATGCCGCCATCATGGGCGCCTGGTCACTCGGCCCCGGGCAGCTCTTGTCGGTGTACGGCGTCATCGGCGCGGTGACGGGCACCCTGGACGAACTCGTGAAGGCAGTGCCGACCGGTGATCCCGCCCAGATCGTCAACGTCGTCCAGCACGGCATCGCCAACATCGCGACCAAGGCACTCGGCGCCGTCGATATGTGGAGGTTCTCCTTCGACTCCACGCGCCAACAGTTCCGCGACATCCTCAACCCACCGCCGCCTGACCCCGAAGAGCTCACGACCATGGTGACCTCGAAGGTGCCTGCGCTGTCACTGCCCACTGTCGAGGCTCCCGCAATCGAGGCGCCTATCGCTGAACATGTGAGCGAAACCGCAAGCGGCACAACAGTGAGCGATCCGGCAGCGTCATCGGCGACAGACGCAACCGAAGCAGATCCGGCCGCAGTCGACTCTGACACTTCAGTGGAAACAGTCAAACCCGCCGTGCGCGAGAGTCTCGTCGCCGTTCCCGGAAAGCTCGGCACCCTCGGCAAGGCCAACAGGCCTGCGGCGAAGGTGGCCTCCGATGTTCGCGACGGAATTTCTGCCACCGTCAACAAGATTGGCGAGAACGTCAAGAAGGCATTCGCCAAGCCCGAGAAGGCGCCAGCGAGCGCGTCCACCGGTGCCGATAAGAGTTCCGGTACCGGAAACTCGGGGGATGCCAAGTAGCACAGACACAATCGACCCTCGCTTGGCGGCCGGGCGAGGGTCGATTGCTCTGCCCATCCGGCTCTATGGCGCGGTCATCACCGCGGTGAAAGTCATCCGGTCACCCCGATACAGGGAGCGCCGCTGCTCGATCGGAATTCCGTCCTGGTCATACGACACACGGTTGAGCAGAAACATGGGTGTCCGACTGTCCACGGTGAGCAGTGCCGATTCCCGTGCATCCGGCAGTGCCGTCTCGATGGTGTCGACAGTCCGCTCGAAATGAATGCCCCGGCTGCGGATCTCAGCGTAGAGCGACTCGCGGTAGTCGAAAGCCTCCCGTAAACCCGGGTATCGCGCGGCCGGCAGCTTGGTGGTCTCCAGGCCCACCCGGATGCCGTCGGTGGTCAGGACGCGTTCGAGCTGCAGGATGGGTGCGCCCACCTCGATGGCGAGCTGTCCCGCCAGGACGTCGTCGGCGACGAGGTCGCTCCAGCCGACCAGGATGCGTCCGCCGCTGCGGCCCTGCTCTTTGGCGGCCTCGGTGTAGGAACCCATGGACAAGGGCTGCAGGATCTTGGGCGCCGCGACGATGGTGGTTCTGCCACGACGTTCAATACGTCCGGCCAACAACAACTCTCGCAACGCCTGCCGGACTGTCTCACGGGCGACGTCGAATCGCTCGGCAATCTCCCGCTCCGCGGGGAAGGGGTCTCCGACCTCCAGGTCGTCGAGCAGTCGCTCCAGTTGCGCGCGGACAACCTGGTGCTTGAGAACCCGGGGTTCTGCACTCGCGGACACCCGCTCACAGTACCAAGCCTTGGTATAGACCAAGACTTGCCGTGTTGTTAACCTCCTCGCCAACTTGGATGCACCCGCTGGTATAGACCAACACACAGGGTGTGGGGCATGGCAGTGGCACCCCTCCGTCGGCGCACTGCCCGTCAACCGACCCCGCCCCGAAAGGTCCCGCGCGCCATGAAGTTCCGCACTCCGCGTTCCTCTGCTCGCATCGCTGCCGTGGCAGCCGCCTGTACCGCGCTCGTGTTGTCCGGCTGTTCCGGCTCCGATTCCCAGTCCGACGCCAGGACCGCCCAGGGCTTCCCGCAGACCCTCACCCTGGCCGCGATTCCGGCCGAGAACTCCACTGACCTCAAGGCCAGCTACCAGCCGCTGATCAAGCTGCTGGAGAAGGAGACCGGCGCCAAGGTGGAGTTCGTGCAGGCCTCCGACTATGCGGGGGTGGTCGAGGGCATCATCGCCAACAACGTCGACCTCGCCTTCTTCGGGCCGTTCGCCTACGTCGTCGCCGGTGTCAACGGAGCCAAGATCACCCCGGTCGGGGCGGTGATCCAGGATCAGGGCGCCAAGCCCGGCTACCAGTCCTACGGTCTGACCCGCAGTGGTGAGGCGAACATCAACGGCCTCAAGGACTTTGCCGGCAAGAAGGTCTGCTTCGTGGACCCGAGCTCGACGTCGGGATTCCTGTACCCGACCGCCGGGCTGATCGAAGCCGGAGTGATCAAGTCCGGCTCCGAGGGCGACCTGTCCGCGGCGATGTCCCCGATCTTCGCCGGGGGCCACGATTCCTCCGCGCTGGCGATCGCGAACGGCGACTGCGATGCCGGCTTCGCGTTCGACACCATGGTGGACAAGACCATGATCGCCAAGGGCGACCTCAAACCCGGTCAGCTCAAGACGGTGTGGAAGTCGGAGACGATCGCCGGGTCGGTGTTCGCGGCCAACGACTCGCTGGGCAGCGAAGCCATCGGCAAGCTCAAGACCCTCTTCGCCGACAAGGTCAACGTGCCCAACCTTGAGGCAGAAGGTTTCTGCCAAGGCGACGCCTGCCGGATCACCGACGAGCGCGCCTGGGGCTTCGTGCCGGTCGAGGATTCGGACTACAGCGGCGTGCGCCACGTCTGCGACGTCACCGGCTCCGAGAAGTGCAAGGGCTGAAGCCCGATGAGCACCAGCGGACCCCACCACCCCGTCGCGGGCGATGATCTCGTCGTCATCGCCCGCGACGTCACCAAACGATTCGGCGACACCCTGGCCCTGGACCACGTCAGTCTCGAGGTGCGGCGCAGCGAGATGCTGGTGCTGCTCGGCCTGTCCGGGTCCGGCAAGTCCACCCTGCTGCGCTGCCTCAACGGGCTGCACCCCGTGACGTCGGGCAGCGTCGAGGTCGGCGGCACCCATGTCGACACCGCATCGGCCAAACAGCTACGCGCACTGCGCCGCAACGTGGGGTTCGTGTTCCAGCACTTCAATCTCGTCGGGCGGTTGAGCTGCCTGGAGAACGTCCTGATCGGCGGCCTCGGCCAGCTGCGCCTCCCCCGCTACGGCGCGCTGACCTACCCCACGGCGATGCGCGCCGAAGCCCTGACCTATCTGGACCGGGTCGGCCTGGCCGACTACGCCGAGCGGCGCGCCGACACCCTCTCCGGCGGCCAACAGCAGCGGGTCGCGATCGCCCGCACGCTGATGCAGAAGCCCGGCCTGCTGCTGGCCGACGAGCCCGTCGCCTCGCTGGATCCCGAGAACGCCGGCGTCGTCATGGATCTGCTGTTCCGGGTGTGTATCGAGGAGAAGCTGACCGTGGTGTGCACGCTGCACCAGGTGGACCTGGCGTTGGGCTGGGCGCACCGTCTGGTCGGTCTGCGCAACGGCCAGAAGATCCTGGACCGGCCTGCGGTCGGGATGTCCCGCGACGACGTCATGGAGATCTACCAACGCGTCGACCCCGCAGCGCATTCGGCGGCCCGGCCGTCGTGAGCACCGACCTCACCGAGCGCCCGGCCCCGTCCGCCCCGCCGGTCCCTGAGCGCAGGCCGCTGCCCGGCCTGTTGCACCTGGTCGCGGTCGCCGCTGTGCTGGCGACGATCGTCGCCGCCTGGTCGATCGACTTCGCCCCCGCCACGCTTCTGGACGGGTTCGACGAAGTCGTCGCGCTGCTGGAGCGGATGATCCCGCCGCGACTGGACGATCCGGGGCGCATCGGCGGACTGGCGGTCGAGACCCTGCTGATGGCCGTGCTGGGGACGGTACTCGCGGCGATAGCCTCCGTGCCGCTGGCCTTCCTGGCCGCCCGCAACACCACACCGCATCCGGCCGTACAGACCGTGGCGCGGGCGATCATCACGTTCTGCCGAGCCATGCCGGACCTGCTGTTCGCCGTGCTGTTCGTCCGTGCCCTCGGAATCGGCGTACTCCCGGGCATTCTCGCGCTGGCCATCCATTCCATCGGCATGCTCGGCAAGGTGTTCGCCGATGCCATCGAGCAGACCGACCCGGGCCCACGTGAGGCGGTGCGCAGCACTGGTGTCGGCTATTTCCGCGAGATGCTCAACGCCGTCGTCCCTCAGGTCGTGCCGTCCTGGATCGCCACCTTCATCTACCGCATCGACATCAACCTGCGGATGTCGGTGGTGCTCGGCTTCGTCGGCGCCGGAGGCATCGGCTTCGCATTGCAGGATGCCTTGCGGGGTCTGATCTATCCGCGCGCACTGGGCATCGCCTGCGTCATCCTCGCGATCATCGCCGCCATGGAACTGCTGTCCATCGTCATCCGCCGGATGCTGCTCGATTCCGCGCAATCGAACCCGGCCCGGGAGCGCGCTGCGCGGTTCGTGTTGGGCGGGGCCCTGATCGGGGTCTGCGTGGCGGCGTTGGTGGTACTCAAGATCAATCCGGTGTCCCTGATCACCTGGGTGGGGCCTGCCGTTGAAGTGTTCGCGCGGATGATCCCGCCCAACTTCTCGGCTCTCGGCAGCGAATTGCTCGCCGCCGCAGGTCAAACCGTCGCGATCGGTGTGGTGTCGACGGCCATCGGTGTCGTGCTGTCGATCCCGGTCGGCATCCTGGCCGCCCGCAACGTCACTCCCCATCCCGCGGTCTACTGGGGGGCCCGTGGCTGGATCCTGTTGGTGCGGTCCGTGCCCGAACTGATCCTGGCCGTGGTGTTCGTCGCGGCATTGGGGCTGGGACCGGTCGCCGGCACCTGTGCACTGGCCATCGGATCGATCGGCTTCCTGGCCAAACTGGTCGCCGACGCCGTCGAGGAGATCGATCCCGGACCGCTGGAGGCCGTCCGGTCGGTCGGGGGCGGCTGGTGGAAGACGTTGTTCGCCGCGGTGATTCCGCAAGCCATGCCCGCGATGGTCGGATCCAGCCTGTACCTGTTCGACGTGAACGTGCGAACCTCCACCATCCTGGGCATCGTCGGCGCGGGCGGTGTCGGCTACCTGCTGTTCGAATCGATCCGCACGCTGAACTTCGATGTTGCCGGCGCCATCGTCATCGTCATCTTCGTCATCGTCTACGCCATCGAAAGGTTGTCCGGATGGATCCGATCCCAGCTCGTGTGACGGCCGCCGCGGTCTGGACGGGCTCCGGCGTCGACGTACGCACGGTGCCGATCCCCGACCTCGGTCCGGGGGAGGTGCTGGTCCGGGTGCGGTTGGCCACGGTCTGCGGCAGCGACCTGCACACCGTCACCGGCCGACGCAGCGCGGCCTGCCCGTCAGTCCTGGGCCATGAGGCCGTCGGCGATGTCGTCGCCGTCGGCGCGGGAGCGGATATCCCAGTCGGCCAACGCATTATCTGGTCGGTGACAGTGGTCTGCGGCGTGTGCAACCGCTGCCGGTCCGGCCTGAGCGCCAAGTGTCTGTCCGTACGCAAGGTGGGCCACGAGCCGTTCGACGGGGACTGGCCGTTGTCCGGTTCCTATGCCGCACACCTGGTTCTGCCTCGCGGAACCACGATCGCCGTTGTCCCCGAGACGCTTTCCGATGCGGTCGCCGCGCCGGCCGCGTGCGCGACGGCGACGGTGATGGCCACCTTGGAAGCCGCCGGTGAACTGACTGGTCGACACGTACTCATCAACGGAGCGGGCATGCTGGGCCTGACCGCGGTCGCGGCGTGCACAGCGGCTGGAGCCGACGTCCAGGTCGTCGACCGCAACGCCGACCGCATGGCGCTGGTGCCGGACTTCGGCGGCCGCGCGTCCGACGGAGGGCCGGTCGATGTCGCCATCGACTACACCGGTTCTTCCGCGGCGGTCAGTGCCGCGCTGGGCCGTCTCGACATCGGCGGCACCCTGGTGCTAGCGGGTTCGGTCACCCCTGGGCCGGCATTGGCGGTTGATCCGGAAACCGTTGTGCGGCAATGGCTGACCATCACCGGCGTCCACAACTACGAGCCCCGGCACCTGCATCAGGCCGTCGACTTCCTCGACCGCACCCGCGAGCAGTATCCGTGGGAAGCACTCGTCGTCTCCCCGGTGCCGCTCAAGCAGATCGCGTCGGCGTTACGCTCTCCGCCTTCGGGCAAGCTCCGGACAGCAATCTGTCCCTAAACGCCGAAACTACGGGTTCTGACGTGAAATCACTGAAAACACGACATAACCCGTAGTCTCGGCGCGAAAGAAAATCAGCCCTGGAAGACGCGGATCCAGTCGACCAGCATCTCGGCCGGGTAGTTGCCGCCACTCGGATCGCGGCCGCCCGAGCCACCGACGGCGATGTTGAACACCGGAACCAGCGTGTAGCCCGGGTCATTGAAAGGCCAGTCGTCCAACGAGTTCGCCGGAACCGTGAAGAAAGGTTCCATGCCGGGGGCATAGTCCTTCCAGAAGTACATGCCTGTCGGCGTCCACGACATCCGCCAGGTGTGCCACCCGCTGTCGATGGGGTGCGGGTCGGTGGCGAACGATTCACCGTCCAGACGGGCGTGCACCGTGCTGCCTGAGGGCCAGTCACGGTTGCCGTACCACTCCACCAGGTCGACCTCGCCGCCGCGGACGGGATCGTCGTTGAGGAGCCAGAACGCGGGCCAGGCGCCGTCGGTCAGGCAGTTGAGCTTGACCCGGGCCTCCCAGGTCGTGCCGATGCCACCGCGCCAGTTTCCGACGACCTTGGCGCTGGCGTACTTCTCCTGGATGGTGGTGCCCGGGCCGCGCGTCGCACGGATCACCAGGTTGCCCTTGCCGTCCTGGAACGCGTGCTCGGTATCGGTGACGTAGCGGCCCATGTTGAACGGCTTGTCCCACTCGACCGGATTCTTGATGGTCTCGCGCTCGGGCACCAGGTGCCACCACGCCGGGTCCGGCGGGGAGCCGGCCGGGCCGGGCAATGCAGCCGCTGCCACCCCCAGACCCATCATGAACATCACACTGCGACGATCCATCTCAGGCACAGCAGAACCTTAACCGAACTCTTACCCCGATACCGGACCCCTGCCCAAAGTTTCGCGGTATCAGATGTGTTTCCGCAGCTAGGGACACAGGGCTGGCGCGTCGTCACGCACCGGGGCGTCGGCGGGCAGGGTGTAGGTCACCACGACATCGGCGTCGGTGGTTCCCTCATTGGTCACCCGATGGGGCACCCCGGCCGGAACGACCACCGCCTGGCCCGCCGTGTACTCCACGGGTGCACAGTCGGCCGCGGTTTGCACTACCACCGCACCCTCGTTGATCACCGACTGTTCGGGACCGGAATGGGCATGCCAACCGCTGCCGGCTCCGGGTTTGAGCAACAGGCTCTGCACATACAACGTGGTGGGCTGTCCTGCGGTGACCACCCAGATCGGCGCAGTGGTGGTGCCTTTACCGAGATCGGTGCGCACCACGTCGCCTTCGGCGGGGGTTGCTGCAGCCGGAGCGGCCGACACACAGGCGGTGATGACGCCGACGACGACGGCATGGATGCGGTTCATGGTGCCTCCCGATTGTTGATCGAAAGGTAGCCCGCTCAAGCGTATTTCGTCACGGATAAGGCTGGAACGGATTCTGCGGCTGCTGCTGGTACGGGTACTGCGGCTGCTGCGGATAGGGGTTTTGTGTCTCTCCCCGGTTGGGCACCTGGATCGGAATCGGCACCGGGACGAACGGCACCGTGACGTACGTCGTCGTCATCGGGTTCGTCGTCGTGGTGGTCGTGGTCGGCGTCGTCGTGGTGGTCGTCGGCGGCGTCGTGGTGGTCGTTGTCGTTGTCGTCGTGGTGGTCGTGACGGGAGGAGGCGTGGTTGTCTGCGTGACGACACGCGTCTCCGTCACCGGCGGTGGCGGCGCCTGCGTCACCGTGACCGGCGGCGGCGCCTGGGTGACGGGCTCGGGCGCGGGTGGCGGCTCGACAGGGGCCGGCGGTGGGGCTTCGACCGGGCTGGGCGCCAGCTCCTGCGGAGGCAGCGGCTTGGGCTCGGGCGGCTTGACCTCCGAACTCGGCGCGGTGCCCGTCGCACTGGTCAGCGCGTACGTGACCCCACCGATGGCGACGACGACCAGCGCCGCGGCCACCGCGAAAACGGTCAGCGGCAACCGCTGCCAGCCCCCGCCCGGCTGTTCGATCGGACCCGTCGGGGGCACGTACTGCACGGCCGGACGCGCCGCGGTCTCGCTGCCGTAGGAGTCCACCAGGTCGGGCCCGGTGTAGGGCACCACGTCGTCGCCCGCGTCATCTTCAGACCAGGCCAACGCGCGGAACGTGGAGGAACCCTCTGAACCCTCTGCGCCGGAAGGGATTCCGGCCGTCGGTGCCACGGCCGCCACACCCAGGGTGGGCGCCATACCGGTCTGCGCATCGGCATCGGCGAGGTAGGCAGCCGACAAGGCCGCACCGATCGCGGCGTCCAGCGCGGGCTGCGGAGTGGTCACCACCACGGCCTGCGAATGCTCCGAAAGCTGTTGGGTGACCAGGGGAATGCTGGCACCGCCGCCGATGGTCACCACCGCCGAGACCGCCGGCCAGCCGATCCCGTTGCGCTCCAACGCTTTTTCCAGCTCGCCCAGCACACCGGCGAGCGGAGCCCGCATCAGCGACTCGAGTTCTGTGCGGGTCACCCGCACAGTGGCCGAGTAACCCGGCAGTTCGACCCCGAGATCGGTCGCGGTGTCCGCCGACAAGCGTTCCTTGGCCTGACGGCATTCCTCACGCAACCGGGCCAGCGACCCGACCGCCGCGGTGCCTGCCGGATCGATGCCGCCGGCCTGCGCGACACCCTCGAGCACATGTGTCAGCAGCGCCTGGTCGATCTGGTCACCGGAGAAATCGGGATAGCGGGTGGTCTCGTCGATCGGCTCGAACGCCGACGCGGCGTCGGCCAGCGTGATGCTGGTACCGCCGCCACCGAAGTCCAGTAGCGCCACCACGCCGTTGGCCGGCAGGCCCGGGTTGGCGCGCAGGGCGGCCAGTGAGGCGACGGCGTCGGGGACGAGTCGCGGTGGCCTCCCGTCGCGGGAGAAGCTGGGATTCGTGCGCAGCGCATTGCGCAGGGCACGCAGTGTGGGCGCTCCCCAGTGCGCGGGCACGGCGATGGCCATCTGATCGGAGGGTCCGCCGGCGAGCTCCACCATCGCATCGAGGGCCTCGACCAGCAGGGTGTCAGCAGGATAGGACGCGCCGTCAGGAGCCACGAGGGGCACGGGATCGCCGACCCGCTCGACAAATCCGCTCAAGGTGACACCTGAACCGGATTCGGGCATGCCGACTTGCGGCGTCCGGTCTGTCGACAAGGTCAACACCGAACGCCGGCTGACAGGTTGATTGCCGACACGCGCCGCAACCAAGTTGGTGGTCCCGATCGACAACCCCAACGGGCCGCTCATAACGCACGCCACGATAGCCGCAGCAGAGCCCCCGGGCTGTCCGACACTCCGCAACGGCCAGGCCAAGCACGTTCCGCCGGTGCACTTTTGATCACATGAGCAACGCTAATGCGGCACACAGGAACAGCGATGGTCACCGTCGATACAGACTAGATGGACGGCCTGGCAACCATTTGGCGGCGAGTGCGCAGAGTCGGGCAGATGTACCCCAGCCCCTGCGACGAATGTGTAGCTCCTCGCGCCGAAACCGCATCTCGGCCGCAAAATTCTACACATTCGTCGCAGTGTCCGGGAGGGTACTTACACCCACGGCGCCGTCGCCCAAAGCTCTTTGACATCAACGCCTCTAAGCGCGGCCGGACTTGGCCGCTCCGCCGCAACACCCTTCACGTTCCTCACAGTGGACACAGAGGGTATTGCACCCGCACGCGGTGTGCTCAAATGTCGGGCATGGGTGACATCGACGACATCAAGCAAGTCAAATACCGGTACCTACGTGCCCTCGATACCAAGCACTGGGACGAGTTCGCCGACACCCTCACCGAGGACATCGCCGGCGACTACGGGCAGTCCATGGGCAAGACGCTGCATTTCACCGACCGCGACTCACTGGTCGAGTACATGAAGAGCTCGTTGGGCCCCGAGGTCATCACCGAGCATCGCGTCGCGCACCCGGAGATCGAGGTGAACGGCGACGAGGCGACCGCCACCTGGTACCTCCAGGACCGGGTGATCGTCCCCAGCATGAATTTCATGCTGTTCGGCTCGGCGTTCTATCACGACCGCTACCGGAAGACCGCCGACGGCTGGAAGATCAGCGGCACCGGATACGACCGCACCTACGACGCCACGCTGTCGTTGGAGGGACTCAACTTCAAGCTGGAACCCGGTACCGCCCTTAATATCTGACGGCTACTTCGCGACGGCGATCACGGCGCCTGGCCGTAGCCACTGCATGATCTTCACCAAGGTGGCGTCATCGATCGCGACGCAGCCCGCCGTGGGCCCGCCATCGGTGGTGTGCACGAAGAACGCGCCGCCGTTGCCGGGCACCCTGGCCTTGTTGACGCCCATCACCACAGCGTGCTTGTACTGGGGAATCTGCAGGTTCTCCGTCCCGCTGCTCGGGTCGGTGTTGAACGGGCACTGCGCCTTCTGACACACCTGCATGGTGTTGTAGGTCGGGCTCTTCATGTCGCCGTCCCACCAGTGGTCGGGGCCGACCTGGACGTACTGCAGGCCACCACCCGGATTGGGTGCGGTACCGAACGCGAAGTCGAGGGTGAAAACGCCCATGGGCGTCTTCATTTCACCGTCATGGGTCTCCGGGGCCATGCCATTGGCGCCGATGTGGGCCGGTATCCCGGCGCCGATCGGCTGCCATCCTGCGGGCCCGCGTTGCCAGACATCCATCTTGGCCTTCGAACCACCCACGCCGACAACCGAAATCACCTGGGTGGCGTTGCCGACCGAGGGGGCGAACCAGGGTGGGTCGACGGCACCCGCGGTGGGTGCGCATGCCAGTGCCAACACCCCGGCACACAGCAGGGCAAGCAGTCGGCGCATCCGTCCATCGTCGTCGCCGTCCCTCTCGTCCGGATAAAGCTTGAAGCACGATCCGGTCGCGACGGTTACGTTGGCGCCATGGACGTGCGCGCGATCGGCAAGGGACTGGGAACGCTGGACCGCGAGGTCTTCGAGGCGGTGGCCGAGTCACCGAGCCCGCTACTGGACGCCGTGATGCCCAGGCTGACCAGGGCTGCAGACCATTCCAAGCTGTGGTTTGGCATCGCGGTCGCAATGGGCGCGCTGGGCAGCACGTCGGTGCGGCGCGGGGTCGCGCGCGGTGTGGTCAGCCTGGCGGTGACGAGCCTGCTGACCAATCAGGTGGCCAAGCGGATCTGGCAGCGGCCCCGGCCGGATCACCGCCTGATCCCGGTGGCGCGGCGGATCCGGCGGATGCCGACATCGCATTCACTGCCGTCGGGCCACTCTGCGAGCGCGGCGGCCTTCGCGGTGGGGGTCGGCCTGGAGTCCCCGGCGGCCGGCCTGCCGTTGGCGCTGCTGGCCGGCCTGGTCGGGTTGTCCCGGGTCGCCACCGGTGCGCACTATCCCGGTGACGTGTTCGCCGGATTCGGCATCGGCGCCGCGATCGCGGTCCTCGGCGCCCGCGTCGTACCCACCGTCCCCGCTGCCACACTGCCGAAGTCCGATCCACTACGGTTCCCCACCGAGCCCCGGCCGGACGGCGCCGGCGTCGCACTGGTGATCAACCCGGCCTCCGGCGACGGGACCGGCGCGCGAATCATCGATGAGGTCCGAAAGGCCTTGCCACACGCGGAGATCATCGAACTCGGCGATGACGATGACATCGAGGAGGTGTTGCGGGAGACCGCCGCCCGTACCGACGTGCTCGCGGTGGGGGGCGGCGACGGCACGGTGGCATGCGCGGCAGGCATCGCCGTCGACGCGGGTGTTCCGCTTGCGGTGTTCCCCGGCGGGACGTTCAACCACTTCGCCAAGGACATCGGCTGCGAATCGGTGGCCCAGACAGTCAAGGCGATCACCGAAGGCTCCGCGGCCTATGTCGACCTGGTCTGCCTCAATGAGGAACGCATGGTGATCAACACCGCCAGCATCGGCGCCTACCCGAAGTACGTGCGCACGCGGGAGAGGCTCGAGCACCGGATGGGCAAGCGGTTGGCCGGGATGTACGCGCTGTACCTCACGCTGCGCCGGGAAGCGCCGGTCCGGATCAGCTACGACAACAAGACCCTGGAGACCGAGTTGTTCTTCCTGGGCAACTCGACGTACTTCCCGTCCGGATTCGCGCCGTCTCAGCGCCCACGCCTCGACGACGGGCTGATCGACGTGCGGATCCTTGAGACCGGGCGACGCTTCAGCCGCCTGCGCATCGCGACGGCTGTCGCCCTGGGCCGGCTCGAACGCAGCCCGCTGTATCACGAGCTACAGGTGCCGCAGTTCCGATTCGTCGCCGTCGACGGGCCCACCACCGTGGCCCATGACGGCGAGGTCGGCGAGGCGCTCAGCGAGGCCAGTTTCAGCGTGCGTTACCGGGCGCTGCCGGTGTTTCGTCCACTGCCGTGACGGTTGCCGGATACGGCGGGCACAGCAGGTAGACCGCCACGAACCAGGCGTAACCCAGTGCCCAGCCCGCCACCACATCCGAGGGGTGGTGGACGTTGAGCACGACCCGCCCCACCCCGATGGCGACGACCACGAGCACCCCGGCCGCCACCCACCAGCCCCGCAGTCGCGGGTGAAGCGTCGGCCACGCGACGACCGACACGGCCAGCACCGAGACCATCACGCCCAGCGCGTGCCCAGACGGGAACGAGGTCGAGAGCGCGTGGACCAGTGCGGTGGCCGGGCGCGGACGGTCCACCAGAAACTTGGCCAGCTCGGTCGTCACCGCACTGAGCTCAACCGTCAAGAGCAGGAACAGCGCGATGCGCCGTCGCCGCCGTACCAATGCGACCACGATCATCACCAGGCCCACCAACCGGAACGCAAACGGGCCGAGCGCCGTGCAGAACACGTCCCATGCCGTCACCCAGGCGGGGTGCGCCGCGCCGTACCGGTACGGGCCTGCCAGCCCGGCGTCGTCCAGGTCGGCCAGCCAAGTCCACTGCATCGCGTAGCCGATCCACAGCGCCGCGAACACCGCGACAGCCACTACCGCGCTCACGATCAGCCACCTGGCCCCGGTTTTCACCAGATCATCTCTACCAGCTCCAACCGATTTGCCATGTTTGCGCGCTACCGTCGAAGACATGGCACTGATCCTGCGAAAGCTGATGCACATCGGCGCTCTTCCGGAGGGTCTGCGGGCCGAAGCCGAAGCCGAAGGCATCCTCTTTCTCGCCGAATACGTCCCGGTGACCAGGCGCTTCACGGGAACGATCCCGGGCAAACGGTCTACGGGCAGCGTCGCAAGCTACGCCGGTGCGCTGGTCCTGACGAACTACCGCGCGCTCGCCACCATGTCCACCCTGCCCATGCTTGCCGGTCGCAGCATCGACCAGCCGTGGTCGGCGCCCCAGATCGGTGCGATGCACGCCGAGCTCGACCCGTCCGGGCTCACGCTCACGGCCGATGTGGCCGAGATCGACCGGCGCTGCCACGGCCATTTGTCACTGCACTACAAGACCGCGATACCGGACGAGGTCCTGTCACAACTGCCACGCCGAACCATGGCCTTCGATGTGGGGGCGGAATACGTGTTCCGCGCGGTCGGGGTGCCGTACCACCCGTAGGTCCGCGCAATTCGCTATTTACCGGGACCCGAAGTCTCGGTAAATTGTCGCCATGGCTTCCACCTCGTCCGACGCCGCACCTCTGGATGCGGACTACCAGGATCTGTTGCAGACGCTGTCCGAAGGTTCCGTGCGCCGCCGCTTCGACCCCTACCTGGACATCGCGTGGGACTCCCCCGATTTGGCCATCGACCTCGACGATCCTCGCTGGGTGCTGTCACCGAACGTCGACCCGCTCGGCGCCACCGCGTGGTACCAGTCCCAGCCGCTGGCCCGGCAGATCGAGATCGGCCGCTGGCGGACCCTCAACTCGGTCAAGGTCGGCGCCGCCTTCGAGAGCATCCTCATCCGCGGGTTGATGGCGTTCATCATGAAGCTGCCCAACAACTCCCCCGAGTTCCGCTACGCGTTGCACGAGATGACCGAGGAGTGCAACCACATCCAGATGTTCCAGGAGCTGGTCAACCGCAGCGGTGTAGACGTGCCGGGCATGCGGCCGCTGTTCCGCCGGTTGTCGCCGTACATCGGCCTGGTCGGCCAGTACTCCCCCACCGCGTTCATGGCGGGCATCCTGGCCGGTGAGGAGCCGATCGATCATTTCCAAAAGGGCCTGATCCGCGAGGGCGCCAACATTCCGCCCGCGGTGCTGCGGACCATGCAGATCCACATCGCCGAAGAGGCACGCCACATCTCGTGGGCGCACGAATTCCTCAAAACCCATCTGCCGGAACGGTCGTGGCGGATGAAGGCGTTCGCGAGCGTCGCATTCCCGCTGACGCTGCGCTGGCTGGCACACGAGATCGTGGCTCCCCCGAAGTCGTTCGGCGAGGAGTTCGGGATCCCGCGCGCGGTGATCAAGGATGCGTTCTGGCGCAGCCCGCACTCACGCAAGATCTTGTCCGGCTACTTCGGCGAAATGCGTTCCCTCAGCGAGGAACTCGGCTTGATGAACCGAGTCGGCCGGTGGGTGTGGAAACGCTGCGGAATCGACGGCGAGGCCGCCCGCTACCGCGGTGTGCCGGACCGCGAAGCGGTTGCCCTCGCCTGATGCCCCACGTCATCACGCAGTCCTGCTGCAGCGACGCGTCGTGCGTCTACGCCTGCCCGGTCAACTGCATCCACCCCACACCCGACGAACCCGACTTCCACACCGCGCAGATGCTCTACGTCGACCCTGTCGAGTGCGTCGACTGCGGGGCGTGTGTGACGGCATGCCCGGTGGACGCGATCAAACCGCACACCAAGCTGACCGGCGCGGAGGACGTGTTCGCCACGATGAACGCCGATTTCTACGCCACGCCCCGGCCCAGGCCGATTCTGGCGCCGGTGGTCCCTCCGCTCGAGGTTCGTACCGGCGCTGACCTGCGCGTCGCGATCGTCGGATCCGGACCGGCCGCGATGTACGCCGCCGAAGAGGTGTTGACCATTCCCGGTGCCCGGGTCCGGATCTACGAACGGCTCACCCGGCCATACGGTTTGGCCCGTTTCGGGGTGGCACCCGATCATCGACGAACCCGCGGGGTGACCCGCCAGTTCGACCACATCGCCGCCGACCCACGTCTGGAGATGCGGCTCGGTGTCGAGATCGGCAGCCACGTCACCCATGACGACCTGCTGAATGAGCATCACGCCGTCATCTACGCCGTCGGTGCCTCGACGGACCGGCGCCTCGACATCCCGGGCATCGAGCTGCCCGGCGTCACCTCGGCCACCGAGTTCGTCGCCTGGTACAACGACCATCCTGATCACACCGGCCGGTCCTTCGACCTATCCCACCGTCGCGCGGTCATTGTCGGCAACGGCAACGTCGCCCTCGACGTGGCTCGCATCCTCACCATCGACCCGGACCTACTGGCGGACACCGAGATCGCGCCGCACGCACTGAAAGCTCTGCGCGACAGTGCGATCGAAGAGGTGGTCGTGGTGGGCCGGCGCGGGATCGAGCAGTCCGCGTTCACGGTCCCCGAACTGGTCGGACTGTGCTCGACACCGGGTGTCGACGTCGTCGTCCGTGACGAGGACCTGCGCACCCTGCCCGCGTCGGACCCCAGGTCCGCGATCTTGCGCGCGGGGCCACACGGAACGGGCAATCGCCGGATCGTGCTCGAGTACCTGTTGTCGCCGACCGCGATCCTCGGCCAGTGCGCGGCGACCGGCGTGGAATTCGTCCACAACGAACTCGTCGCCGCGCCCGACGGTTCGACCCGGGTGAAATCGACTGGGCTGCAACAGGTCATCGAGGCCGGCCTGGTGCTGACCTCGATCGGGTATCGCGGTATGCCTGTGCCGGGGCTGCCGTTCGACGACGACACTGCCACGGTGCCGAATGACGGCGGCCGGGTGCCGGGCGTCCCGGGCGCGTTCGTCACCGGGTGGATCAAGCGCGGGCCGACCGGTTTCATCGGGACCAACAAGTCCTGTGCGCAGGAGACCGTCCGCAGCCTGATAGCCGATTACAACGGTGGGCTGCTGGCCTGACGGTTCGTCAGCGCGGCGATCACCGACGTCAACTCGTCATCGCGGTTGATCTCCAGCCCGCTCGCGCGCGCCGCACCGTCCAGGACATACCAGGCGAAATCGGCCAGGTGAGTCACGAGTTCTTCCCGTGACCGCTCCGGCGCCGCACCGCGGGTCCACGCCGACAAGGTGGCTTCCACCATCGTCACCACCGCGAACGGGACTGTCTTGAACGCGCTGTCGTCCACCCCGATGGTCTGCGCGATCGTGGCGATGATCCCCTCGGACTGCCTGGTCATGCGGAGCTTGAGCTCGCTGACCGCGTCCAATGAGCCATCGCTGTCGAAGGTCGGCCCACGCCGGACGAACTCGTCGAGCCGCGGGTGGTCGAGCATCCAGTCGGCCACCGCCGCCACGGTGCGGGTCAGGATGTCGCGCAATGAGCCGTTGCTGACGTCGAGGTTGGTGTCGAGAACCGCCGCGAAGTCGTCGAACACATACGACCGGACACGTCGCTCGAGCTCTTCTTTGCCGGCGAACTGGCGATATACCACCGACTTCGCCACCCCGGCACGATCCGCGATACGCACCATCGAGATCTCGGCGCCCGGTGGATTCTCCTCGATCAACGCGACCGCTGCCTGCAGGATCTGGGCCCGCCGCTCGGTGTTGTGCTGCTCCCAGCGGGCCTCATAGCCGCTGACCGCAGCAGGTTCGGTGGCGGTCGGCATGGCCTCCACCCTACCGACGACGCGGCGACGAATAAGTAGCTCTCGGTGATCCAAACGGTTGCGGAAGGAAGGTTCAGGCTGTTCGGTCGTAGAGTAGACGGAAAGGATGTGACGTGACGGAGCCGCAACGGCAGAACCTGCTGGTCGTGCACTGGCATGACCTCGGCCGCTATCTCGGCGTGTACGGCCACCCGGATGTGGCCAGCCCACATCTCGATCGGCTCGCCGCCGAGGGGATCCTGTTCACCCGCGCACACGCCACCGCGCCGCTGTGCTCACCGTCCCGGGGTTCGCTGTTCACCGGCCGGTACCCGCAGAGCAACGGCCTGGTGGGCCTGGCCCACCACGGTTGGGAGTACCGCGCCGGAGTGCGCACCCTCCCCCACCTTCTCGCCGAATCAGGTTGGCACACCGCACTGTTCGGGATGCAACACGAGACGTCGTACCCGGCGAACCTCGGTTACGCCGAGTTCGACGTATCGAATTCGTTCTGCGAGTACGTCGTCGAGCAGGCCACCGCGTGGCTGGCCGATGCTCCGCAACAACCATTCCTGCTGACCGCCGGATTCTTCGAGACGCACCGCCCGTATCCCCATGACCGGTACGAACCGGCCGATTCGGTGTCCGTCGAAGTTCCCGACTACCTGCCCGACACCAGGGACGTGCGCGACGATCTCGCCGAGTTCTACGGGTCGATCGCGGTAGCTGACGCGAAGGTCGGCGAACTGCTCGACGCCTTGGCCGCCGCCGGCCTCGACGAGAGTACGTGGGTGGTCTTCATGACCGACCACGGGCCGGCGCTGCCCCGGGCCAAGTCGACGTTGTACGACGCGGGCACCGGCATCGCGCTCATCGTGCGTCCACCGCGGGGTTCTGCCGTTGCGCCGCGCCGCTATGACGAGTTGTTCAGTGGGGTCGATCTGCTGCCCACCCTGCTGGAGTTGCTCGGCGTCGATATCCCCGGCGACGTTGAGGGGCTGTCACACGCCAGCAACCTCACGGCAACCTCAGAAGAAACGGATGAAGTCCGTTCCGAGGTGTACACCACAAAGACCTATCACGATTCTTTCGACCCCATTCGTGCGATCCGCACAAAGGAATACAGCTATATCGAGAATTACGCGGCACGGCCATTGTTGGACCTGCCGTGGGATATCGCCGACAGCCCACCCGGACGGGTGCTCGGCGACCGGGTCCTCGCGCCGCGGCCCGAACGCGAACTGTATGACCTCGTCGCCGACCCGACCGAGCGCAACAACCTGCTCGGACCCGACGCCACCGACAAGGACGAGGCAATCGCGGAGAACCTCGCCCTATTGCTGAACGACTGGCGCCAGAAGACCCTCGACGTCATACCCTCTGAATTCGCGGGTACCCGCATTTCGGAGCGTTATACCCAGACATATCTGAGCATCCACGGCCGTCCCGCCACCAGCCGATCCGCCATCGCCGCCGACCGCGGCATCACCGATACCCATCAATAGTTTTCATCTCGGTGAATAAAAACTCTTGACGCTTCTTCGAATAGGCGCCGCAAATCAATGATGGTTAGAGTCTCGCCCATGTCAGATCATCCGACTGCCTACCTGGTGCTCGCTTCCCAGCGCAGCGGCAGCACCTTGCTGGTGGAATCCCTGCGCGCCACCGGTATGGCCGGCGAGCCCCAGGAGTTCTTCCAGTACCTGCCGACCACCAGCATGTCGCCGCAGCCCCGGGAATGGTTCGCCGGCGTCGAGGACGAGTCGATCCTGCGCCTGCTCGATCCGCTGGTCGAAGGAAAGCCGGACCTGGCCCCGTCGGAGATCTGGCGCGACTACATCCGCACGGTCGGCCGAACCCCCAACGGGGTGTGGGGCGGCAAGCTGATGTGGAACCAGACCCCGTTGCTGCTGGAGCGCGCCGAGGGCCTTCCCGAGCGTTCCGGGCCCGGTTTGCTCTCCGCGATCCGCGACGTCATCGGCAGCGACCCGGTGCTGATCCACGTCTACCGTCCCGACGTTGTGTCTCAGGCGGTTTCGTTCTGGCGCGCGGTGCAGACCAGGGTCTGGCGTGGCCGGCCCGATCCGGTACGGGATGCGCGCGCCGAGTACCACGCCGGCGCCATCGCGTACGTGATCAAGATGCTGCAGGCCCAGGAGGAGGGATGGCGCTCCTGGTTCGCCGAGGAGAACATCTCCCCCATCGACGTGCCGTATCCCTACCTGTGGCGCAACCTCACGAACGTGGTGGCCACAGTGCTGGAAGCGCTCGGCCTGGATCCGCGACTGGCACCGCAGCCGGTGCTGGAACGCCAGGCCGACCAGCGGTCCGACGAATGGGTGGATCGCTACCGCAGTGACGCCGAGAAGGAGGGGTTGCCGGTATGACGGTCACTGATCTTTTGCATGTCGACGAACTGCGCCTGCTGGAAGCCGAGGCGGTGCACATCATCCGCGAGGTGGTCGCCGAATTGCAGCGCCCGGTGCTGCTGTTCTCCGCGGGCAAGGACTCCATCGTCCTGCTGCGCCTGGCCGAGAAGGCTTTCCGCCCTTCACCGTTGCCGTTCCCGGTGCTGCACGTGGACACCGGGCACAACTTCCCGGAAGTCATCGAGTTCCGGGACCGCCGCACCACCGGCGTCGGACACAAGCTGCTCGTCGGGTCGGTGCAGGAGACGATCGACAGTGGACGGGTCGCCGATCCGGGCCCGGGAGCCTCCCGTAACCGGCAGCAGACCCGCACGCTGCTCGACGCACTGGAGGCCGGCGGATTCGACGCGGCGTTCGGCGGCGCCCGCCGCGACGAGGAGCGGGCACGTGCCAAGGAACGCATCCTGAGTTTCCGTGACGAGTTCGGTCAGTGGGATCCGCGGGCCCAGCGCCCCGAACCGTGGTCGCTGTACAACGGCCGGATCCGCAAGGGCGAGCAAGTACGGGTGTTCCCGCTGTCGAACTGGACCGAGCTGGACATCTGGCGCTATATCGAACTGGAAAACCTTGAGCTGCCGTCGATCTACTTCGCCCACGAACGCGAGGTCTTCGAACGTGACGGCATCCTGCTCGCGGTCTCGGAGTACGCCCAGCCGGCCGGTTCTGAGCGGGCCGCCGTCGAGTGGGTGCGCTACCGCACGGTCGGCGATCTCACCATCACCGGAGCCGTCCGGTCGGAAGCCACCACCATCGACCGGGTGATCACCGAGATCTCGGCGGCCACCGTCTCCGAGCGCGGCGAGACCCGCGCCGATGACCGGACGTCCGTCGCCGCGATGGAAGACCGGAAACGGGAGGGCTACTTCTGATGTCTACTCGTCAACTGCTGCGCATCACCACCGCCGGTTCGGTCGATGACGGCAAGAGCACCCTGATCGGCCGCCTGCTGCACGACACCGACAGCCTGCCGCTGGATCATCTTGAGGCCGTGACCGATTCGGACGGTGTGGCCGACCTGGCGGCACTGTCCGACGGCTTGCGCGCCGAGCGGGAACAGGGCATCACCATCGATGTGGCCTACCGGTTCTTCTCCACCGCGACCCGCAGCTACATCCTGGCCGACACCCCAGGGCACGAGCGGTACACCCGCAACATGTTCACCGGCGCCTCCAATGCGCACGTGGCCATCCTGCTGGTGGATGCCCGGGCCGGAGTGCTGCGCCAGACCCGGCGCCATGCCCGTATCGCAAAACTGTTGGGCATCAAGCACTTCGTCGCCACCGTGAACAAGATCGATCTGGTCGACTTCGACAAAGGCCGGTTCGCCGAGGTCGAGCGTGAGCTGCAACAGGTCGCCGACCGGCTCGGCGGGCTCGATCTCACCGTCATCCCGATCGCCGCCAAGCTCGGTGACAACGTGGTGCACCGCTCGCAGAACACCCCCTGGTACGACGGGCCCACCCTGCTCGAGTACCTCGAAGGAATCGAGCTGTCGGCGCCGCATGCCGATCCGGCGAACCTGAGGCTGGCCGTGCAGTGGGTGTCCCGGCCGACCGCGGAACAACGCCGCCGTTACACCGGCCGGCTGTCCGCGGGCACGCTCGCGGTCGGTGACCCCGTCGTGAGCCTGCCGGCCGGCACCCGCTCGATCGTGACGGCCGTGGACACCCTCGATGACGACCGGTCGGTAGGCGTTGCACCACTGTCGGTTTCGATCGAATTGGCCGACGACATCGACGTCGGGCGCGGTGACGTCTTCATCAGCGGCTCCGAGGACACGGTGCCGCCCGTGCTGGCCCGCGAGATCGACGCGACGGTGTGCTGGTTCTTCGACAACCCGCTGCGCGCGGGCGACCGGCTGGCCCTCAAACAGGGCACCCGTACGGTGCGGGCGACAGTGCAGGAGTTGCACACCAAGCTCGACCCCGAGACCCTCGACGAGGTCGAGTCCCCGGTTGAGCTGGCGCTCAACGACATCGGCTCGGTCACGTTGCGCACCAGCTCGGTGCTGGTGGCCGACAATTACGCCGACAACCGCGACAACGGTGCGTTCATCCTGATCGACGAGGTGTCCAACGACACAGTCGGCGCCGGAATCATCCTGCAGGCGCGTGAGCTCAAGCCCAGCGGGCACAACCGGTCCGACATCAAATGGCATCCGTCGTCGCTGGACCGCGACTACCGCTGGAACAGCACCGGACAGCGCGGCGCCACCATCTGGTTCACCGGCCTGCCCGCCTCGGGCAAGTCCACGCTGGCGGTGGCCGTCGAGCGGGCCCTGGTCGAATCGGGGCAGGTGGCCTACCTGCTCGACGGGGACAACCTGCGGCACGGACTGTCCGATGATCTCGGCTTCTCGGCCGGTGACCGCACCGAGAACATCCGCCGCGTCGGGCATTTGACCCGGCTGCTGGCCGATGCGGGTGTGGTGGCGCTGGCCTCGTTGGTATCGCCGCTGAAGTCCGACCGCGAGACCGCGCGGGCCCTCAACGACGCCGCCAAGCTGCCGTTCATCGAGGTGCACGTCGCTACGTCACTGGCCGAGTGCGAGCGCCGGGATCCCAAGGGGCTCTACGCGCGGGCCCGGTCCGGTGAGCTCAAGGGACTCACCGGCGTCGATGCCCCCTACGAGGCGCCCGAGAACCCCGATCTGGTGCTCGACACCACCGGTGCCGTCATCGACGACCTGGTCCAGCAGGTCATCGACTTGCTCAACACCCGCCGCTAACCAGTGATTTGATGACGCGGTCGGCGTGGGTGACGTACAGCCCGTGTGCAGCACCAGGGATCTCGATGAGCTCCGCATCGGGCAACAGCGCGACCGTCCGGCGCCCGGTCAGCTCGATGGGCGTCGACGCATCGGCATCGCCCTGGATCACCAGAACGGGCAGGTCGAGGCGGGCAAGCTCGGCGCGGTAGTCGGTGTGGGCGCCCATCCGCTGGGTGGCGACGACAGTCGCCACGGGCAGATCGGCGACCTGGTCCACGGTCCACTCGACCACCTCGGGCGACACCGCGTGATCCCCGAAGAAGGGCGCCGCGTTGTCGACACACCATTGCCGCACATCGCGTTCCAGCTCGGCGGTCATCCCTTCGAGGATGGCCTCGTCGACGCCGTCCGGGTTGTCTTCGGTCTTGACCACCATCGGGAGCTGGGGCGCCACGAGCACCGCACGATTCACCCGGCGCACCCCGTGTCGACTGAGATAGCGCACGATCTCGCCGCATCCCAGGGAGTGCCCCACCAACGTGGCGCCATCGAGCTCCAGGTGATCGAACAGTGCGGCCAGGTCGTCGGCCAGCAGATCCACCGTCCACTCGCCGGCGTAGGCGCCGGAACTTCCGTGGCCGCGCCGGTCGTAACTGACACAGCGAAAACCGTTGTGCACCAGGTGTTCGATGACCTGGTCCCACTGTCCCGAATTGAGTCCCCACGAATGGGTGAAGACCAGGACCGGCCCGGACCCGGCGTCGGCGTAGTGGATGTCGGTGCGATCCGCGGTCGTGAATGTCGGCATACGGCAATGCTGGCCGAGCCCGGTCCGAAAATCGATTACGTCGTAGGTAATGACTACCGCGTGACTTGGGCGACCACGAACACGCGACGGAACGGGAAGAACGTGATGCCGTCATCCCGCTTCGGGTATGCCTCGGCCAGCATCGGGATGATCGCCTGGCGGTATCGCTCCCACAGCTCTTCGTTCAGCCGGCCTTTCACCTGGGTCAGGGCCGTCCCCGTGATCCAGTCCAGAACCGGTGTCTCACCGGCCAATTGGTGTACATAGGTGGTCTCCCAGGCGTCCACCACGCAGCCCGCATCGGTCAGCAGTCCGGCGTATTCGGCGGGCGTGTCCACCTGCCCCACGTCGCGCCAGGGCATATCACGCAGCGGCTCGATGAACGGCTCGCGCCGGGCCAGCGCACGCACCGCGTGGTGCGAGGGCGCATCGAAGTTGCCCGGCACCTGGAAGGCGATCCAGGCCCCGGCCGGCAGCTGCCCGGCCCAGCGCACCACGAGTTCGCGATGCGAGGGCACCCACTGCAATGCCGCGTTGGAGACCACCACGTCGGTGTCGGGCTGCGGTTTCCAATCCTCGATCGCACCGGCGTGTGCCTCGAGCCCGCGGGCCTGGGCGGCGGCCACCATCTCCGGAGAGCTGTCCCAGGCCTCCAGCGTGGCGCCGGGCCAACGCAGCAGCAGCGTCTCGGTCAGGTTGCCCGGTCCACACCCCAGGTCGACCACCCGTCGCGGTGCGTTTGCCGCAACGCGCGTGAGCAGGTCGTAGAACGGCCGGGCCCGATGGTCGGCGAAGGTCAGATAGGTCTCGGGATTCCACACCCACCCGATCATCCCCTCCCGGGGCCGGCGGTGCATGATCGTCGACGATGGATGAATCGAAAAAGGTCCGCGCAATCTGGACTGAGCTGGGCCTGCCCGGCATCGTCGACGTGCACACCCACTTCATGCCCAAGAACGTCATGGACAAGGTGTGGCAGTACTTCGACAGCCAGGGTCCACTGATCGGCCGGGCATGGCCCATCACGTACCGCGCCGACGAGGCACAGCGGGTCGCCACGCTGCGGGAGTTCGGCATCAGACGATTTTCCTCGCTGATCTACCCGCACAAGCCCGACATGGCGGCCTGGCTGAACCAGTGGGCGCGAGGCTTCGCGCAGGACACCCCGGACTGCCTGGCCACCGCCACGTTCTTCCCCGAAGAGCCCGCCGCGGGGTACGTCGCCGACGCCATCGCCGCAGGTACCCAGGTGTTCAAGGCACACATCCAGGTGGGCAACTACGAACCCAACGATCCGCTGCTCGACCAGGTCTGGGGGCAGATCGAAGACGCCGGCGTCCCAGTGGTCATCCACTGCGGTTCCGGACCGGCGCCCGGAGACTTCACCGGCCCGGACCCGATCGTCCGACTGCTGAGCCGCTACCCGCGTCTGGCACTGATCATCGCGCACATGGGAATGCCCGAGTACTCCGCGTTCCTCGATCTCGCCGAGCGCTACGACAACGTGCGCCTGGACACCACGATGGCGTTCACCCCGTTCGTCGAGGAGATGATGCCGTTTCCCGCCGACGAAGTGAGCCGGGTGAAAGACCTGGGTGAACACATCCTGTTCGGCAGCGACTTCCCGAACATCCCGTACGGGTACGCCGAGGCCGTGCATCACCTGATCGACCTGCCGGGAGTGGACGACACCTGGCGGCGCAACGTTCTGCACGACAACGCGGCGAAGTTGTTCAGGCTGAGCTGAGCAGTTAGCTAGCATCGGGAATTGTGGACCCGGACCCGGTCGAACCCCCGATCCCTGTTCCCGACGTCCCCGGCGGCGATGCCGGTGCGCGCGGTCTGCCTGCGCGTGGCGACCTGACCCTGCGGCAGCGCGCCATCGTCGACGCCTCCGCGATCGCCGACATCGCGTTACGGACCGGGGTCGCCTCGATCGTGGCCACCTCGATGGTGCCGACCACGCTGGCGTCGATGCTGCATCCGTCGGCGTCTCGGACCGAGCACGACCACATGCGGTTCTACGCCGAGCTGGCCACCGCGCAAGATCCCGCGGTGTCGTTCCCCGCGCCCACCCGGCCGCCGCGGGTGTCCACCCGCCGGGCCAGTCCGGTCGCCGAGATGATCGCACACGGCCGGGTCGAGAACATCCGGTTCGACAGCAGCTTCACCGCGGTCAACCCTGCCCTGCGCGACCTGTGCAGCGGGTTCACCCTCAACAACGTTGTGCGGGCCCAGCATTGGCGCCACAGTGACGGACCGCATCCCACGCTGTGTGTAATCCACGGGTTCATGGGGTCGCCGTATCTGGCGAACGGCCTGTTCCTGTCATTGCCGTGGTTCTACCGCTCGGGGTACGACGTGCTGTTGTACACCCTGCCGTTTCACGGTCGCCGCGCCGAACGGTTCTCACCGTTCAGCGGTTACGGATTCTTCTCCCACGGATTCGCCGGCTTCTCCGAGGCCATGGCCCAGGCTGTGCACGACTTCCGTTCGTTGATCGACTATCTGGAGTCCACCGGTGTCGATCGGGTTGCCCTGACCGGAATCTCCCTGGGTGGCTTCACCTCGGCACTGCTGGCCGGCGTGGACGACCGGATTCAGGCCGTGGTCCCCAATGTCCCCGTGGTGACACCGGATCGCACGGTCGACGAGTGGTTCCCGGCCAACAAGCTGGTGGCCCTGCAAAGGCTCGTGGCCAGAACCGACCGCTCACTGACGGAAGCGGCGGCACGGTTCGCCTCGCCGCTGAACTACCGCCCACTGGTGCCCAAGGAGCGACGGCTGATCATCACCGGCCTCGGTGACCGGCTGGCCCCGCCCCAGCAGGCCGAAATGCTGTGGGAACACTGGGATCGCTGCGCGTTCCACTGGTTCCCCGGCAACCACCTACTGCATGTGAGCCAGCCGGACTACCTACGCCGGATGACCCGCTTCCTGCAGGACTTCATGTTCGACTGACGCCTGCGGCAGCACCTGCGGCAGCGCGGCGGGGGTGCCTTCCAGACGGTTCGAAGACAACGGGTTGAGCGCTGCCAGCGCGGGGCGATGCCGGCCACCGGCCGGTTTCAGGCCGGCCAACGGAGCCTTACGTGACGGCCGGTCCCCGGTGCGGAACGCCGCTCCCACCGTCAACTGCGGCTGTGCCGGAGATCCGGTGAACTCCAGTGCGGTCCAGGTTTCCTGGGCCGGCACCGCGCCGATCTCGGCCAGCACAGTTTCCAGCTTGTCGCCGACGCTGACGCGGTAGGCCGCCACGAATCCGGAGTCGTCCTTGACGCCGCGCCAGGTTTCCTTGCCCGGGTCGGGCAGCGGGGCATCCACCCCGTCGACGAGCGTGACCGTCCAGCCCTGCTCCCGCAGATGATCGGCGAGCCGACGCCCGACGATCTCGGTGGTGTCCCGCAACGGGATTCGCGAGGACCGCGCGCGCAACGCGTCGATATTGTCGACGGCGGCAACGGTCAGGCTGATCCAGCTACGTCGCACGCCATCGGCATCGCGGTGGGTCACCCGGACCTTGTCGCAGCGGATGCCATACCTGTCCAGGTAGCTGACCACGACCGGAAGCTGCGCCGGGTCCGCGGGATCCACGCGCAGCACGACGGTCTCGGCGTCCGGCTTCTCGGCCGGCCCGTTCTTGGCGAGGTTGCGCCGCAACACCGCGATGTACCTGGCGATCCGAGTGGTCAGGAACAACCCGCCCCACCAGGCCAGCAACAGCACCGTCGCTGCGACGGAGACGCCGAGCACCCACCGTTCGGTGTTGGTCTGCCACGGCCGGGCCAGGACCGCCGCGACGATGAACAGGGACGCCAACGCGAGTCGGGCGGTCATGAATGGTCCTTCCGTCGGTATGCGCTGAACGCAACGGCAATTGCCGCCAGCGCAAGTGCTCCGGTGCCGGCGAATGCGACGATTCGCCCGGTGTTGTCACGCGGGGCCGGTTCTGCCGGTGCGGCAATGGGTTTGCCTGCAGGCTCCGCCGGTCCGTCCAACGGCATGCCGGCGACGTCCCAGGTGAGCGCGGCCACCGGATCGACACCGCCGGCGCCGATCACGTTCGACGGCGAACGGGCCGCGCCCTGCGCCGTCGTGGTCAGTCGGTGCACCACCTGACGCGCGTTCAGATCGGGAAACTTGCTGCGCACCAAGGCCGCAACGCCGGACACGTACGCCGTGGCGTAGCTGGTGCCGTTCAGCGGGACCAGCTTGTCCTGATTGGTGGGCATGGCATTGGAGAGTCCACCGCCGGGCGCGTTGCTCACCGACGCGATGTTCTCTCCCGGCGCGGCGATGCCGACCCACGGGCCGGCCATGGTGAATCCGGAAGGCTGGCCGGTCGCGTTCAGCGACCCGACGGACAGCACGTAGGGCTGCCACCACGAAGGAATGGACACCGACGAGACTCCGCCCCAGTTGCGCGGATCGTTCGGAGCCCCGGCAAGCGGATTGGAGCCGCACGCCGATCCGGTGGAGACCCCGCCCTGGGTGTTGCCCGCGGCCGCGACGATCACCGCGTCCTTCTCGACCGCCGCGTAACGCAGCGCCGCACCGAGTTCGGTCTGGTCGATGTGTTTGTCGGCGGGCACGCAGGTCACCACGGAGATGTTGATGACGCGCGCACCCATGTCGGCCGCGCGCACCACCGCCCGGGCCAGGCTGGCCACGTCGGCCGCCGCTCGCGCCTCGACGGCGTCGGCGCCGGGGGTGCGCGGGGCGAACCGCGGCGAGTTCTGCCGAATCGAGATCAGCCGGGCTTCCGGCGCCACACCGGAGAACCCGTCGGGCCCCGGCTGCCCGGCGATGAGGCCTGCCACCGAGGTGCCATGGCCGTCACAGTCGGTCAGCCCGTCGGTGGATTCGATGAAGTCACCGCCACCTTCGACATGGGGCAGCCGGGGTCCCGGCTGCACCCCGGTGTCGATGACTGCGACGGTCTGCCCTTGTCCGCGGCTCTGCTTCCATGCACCGGACAGGTTGAGCGCCAATTGATTCGGGTTGACGGACCCCGGATCGGTGCCCGGCAGCACCTCGGTGGTGGCGCACGCCGAACGCTGCGCCATCGCTTCAACCGGGCCGGCACTGCCGGCCGGCGGGGCGACCGTTGGGTCGACCTCGGGCGGGCTGATTGCACCCGCCGACGGGGAGCCGACCAACAGCACCAGACCGGCCGTGGCCAGGACACCCAGGCTCTTGTGGATCACCGATTCATCACCTGTCGAGAACGAGGCTGAACAGCCCGATGACGAAGGCCATCACCGGGATCAGCGAGGCATCGAGACCGGTGGCCAGGAAGCCGACCAGCCGCCGCATCGGCAGCGAGTACGTGTCCGGGGACGCGGCCCGCGGATTCAGCGCGGCGACCACCCACACCACGACCAGGGCGGCCAGCACGGCCAGCGCCCACCACGCGGCCTGGTAGCGACCATCGATTGCGAAGGCCACCAACAAGGCAACGGTCACCAGGTAGGGATGGCCCAGCAACCATGCCTTGCACGAGGCCGAGTCCCAGACACGGGCCCGCAGTGCGGCACCGAGCGCAGCGGCCGCCACGACATACCAGGCCCACGGCGACGCGGTCGGCGAACTGACCAGGGCCAGCGACCCGGCCACGCCCAGCAGCACGCCGGCGGCGATCACGCCGGTCTGATGCGACTGACTCACCCGAACCCGGCGCGGCAGGTCGGCCAGCACCGAAAGCGGATGTGCCGACGGGGACGGATCGCCCGGAGCCGGGATGACCGGCAGCGGGAATCGGGCCCACATCGCGGACAGTTGGGCAGCCTGAACGGTCACCACGAGGGCGATGAGGATCAACGCGCACCCGATCACCGTCGAGTTGATCTCCCACAGCGAGGCCGCACCCGCGACCAGCGACACGCCGACTCCGGCGACGGTGGTCGCGGTGAACACCGCAATGCCCCGGTCATCGGGCGAGCTGGCCATGCTGATCAGGGACCAAGCGGCCACTCCGGCCGCGGCCAGCAGGACGCTGGGTGCACCGAACTCGCCTGGCACACCGAGGCCGAACACCGCCGCGACAGGAACCAGAGCGGTGACGGCCAGGGCCGTGGCCAGGACCGGTGACCGGCCTCTGGTCGACAGCGCGGCCAGCACGGTGGCGATGGCGATGCCGCCTGCGACGAACAGTCCGAGCAGTTCACCGGTCACCACACGGTGGGCGACGGCCAGGCCGGTACCCACCAGGACCAGCCCGATCAGGGCCAGCGCTGCGTAGCGCGCAATGTTCGCGGCGCCCCACGGACGCTGGCGGGCAGCCGAGAAGATCACGGCGGCGTCGGCGATGTCCTCGACGATGCGCGGCGCAGCGGGCCCGGCGGGAACGGCTTGCAGCGCAAGCAGATCCCCGTCCACCACACCGACGGTGTCGAGCGTGGCATCCAGGCTGTACGGCGCTCCCCCGACCGGGGCCAGGCTGAGCCTGACCGGGTCCGGGGCGCTCGCGCCGTCGTCGCCCCCGACGGGGAGCACGATGCGCTGGACCGCGGGCAGGATCTCGCGCAACGGCAGCTCGGACGGCAGGGCCATCTCGGTCAGCCGGCCGCCGTCGTCTCCAGCGGCCAGCACGGCCACCCGAACGATCGGCATCACAGTGTTGTCGGACATTCCTATGCTTTCTGGGTTCTTCTCGTGGAGCGTGGATCTCGGTGGGGTAGAGCGTGGTCTTCGTTGACGGCTTCGCTGTCGAAGTCGCGGATGAGCGGCTGGTCGGGGAACCAGGAACCGCTGGGCAGCGAGGCCGTCAGCCGTTCGATCGCCATCGCGATCGCTTCGGCAGTGCCCGCCGTGAAGGTCGAAATCCATTCCCCGTCAAAAGCTTTTGACGGGGAGACCAGAATCCGGCCCTCGGGGGTGTCGATGATGCTGACCCCCACTTGGGTGGTGACCCGGTGGCCGTCGCGGTGCTCTCCGGCGACGATCTCGACGTAGGTACGCCGTCCGTCGAACACCGATTCCACGATCGGCCGGGCCGAGGCCGGGACACCGAGGAATCCCAGCACTTCGACCAGCGAGGTGCCGTTGCGGATCTGCTCGTCGGCGCGGGCACCGGCCGCGGCCGGGAGCGCGAACTCCTCGAACCGCGCCGGCCTGCGTTGCGACAGACCGGCGGTGAGCACCGGGACCAGGGCGTGGGGGTGGTGGATGTCCATCTCGGTGAACGTCACCAGTTGCGCGTTGCGCAACACCACGACAGTCCGGCCGGACGAACCACCCGATCGCGCCACGATCCCGCGCAGCAGATCCCCCGGGCCGGAGACAAACCGCAGGTCAAGCCATTGGGCCGCCCGGCAAGCCAGCCGAACCCATTGCGCCACCTGCGGATTGACCCCACCACTGGCGTCGAGCACGCCCATCCTGGTCAGCTCAGCGGTCTGCTCGGCGGCAAAGCCGAACCGCTGCGCCGGTTCGCTGTAGGGCGGCGTGATGGCCAGCACCCACGGGTAGGCTCCGGCGCCGAGTACCTCGGCGAGGTACCAGGCCTGATCGGTGGTGAGCTCGACCGCGTTAGCTCCAGTGCTCAACGCCGAGCCACCGACACTAGCCCCACTTGGCCCCTTCGGCGGCGTCACGCGCGCTCATCGACATGGTGTTCATCTCGTGGGTGGATGCCATCGCACGGTAGGCCCGGGTGAGCTCTTCCATGGCCTGGTTCCACTGTGCCTGCCAGGCCTGGTAGGTCATACCCGTGTCACCCTGCCAAGCGCTGCTCAGCGCGGCCTGCTCGGCGGCGATGTCGGCGCCCACGGCGTGCAGAGCACCCGAGTAGGTGTTCATCTCCCCGGCGTGAGCCAGCATGGCCGGGTAGTTGTACATGATCTGAGACATGAAAACTCCTGTATCCGTTGCTTGTTCGGCTAGACCGAGGTGTAGGTGCTGGCGGCGGCGGCATCCTGGGCGACGTAGGTGCCCGCGGCGTCGCCGAGGTTGAGCTGCGCGATGTCGAGCAGCGCGTTGACCTTGGCCGACACCTCGACGAACCGGGCGTGAGCGGCCTGGAACGCGGCGGAGGCCTCACCCATGTGGAAGGCCTGCGAAGACATCGCGGCCTGTTCGGCCTGCGCGATGGTGCTGCGCATCAGTGCGGCCTTGGCGCCGAAGGCGGCCTCGGAAGCGATCAGCTGGGGGATGTGAGCGTCCAACAGACTCATGGTTTTTCCTTTCGGATCGTTGGTGGTGGGTAGTGCATCCAGAAATGCAGTACGGGTCTGGTCAGCTGCGCGAACCCCCTTCCGGATCACCTGGGGCCTCGTTGGGGTCCCAGGAACCGGGCAGCATCGGCGAGACGGGGCTCTCGTCGAACCTCTCGCCTGACAAGGTGGTCAAACCGGCCGCGGCCGCATCGGATTTCGTTTCGGTACCGGTGAATCCCATGGTCCCTGAACCGCTCTCAGATGCGCGCACTCGCCGCTCCGGCTGGGGCGCGGGATCCGGATCCGGCTGTTCGTAGTCCATGTAGGCATCCGCATAGGCGTGGTCCTCCAGCGCCGCACCCCGCTTGCGCCGACGCTTCCGCCGTGCCGCCAGCGACGCTGCCACACCCGAGGCTGCCGCGGGAATTCCGGCCGCCGGCGCCGAGGCACTGGACTTGCCGCCCACCGTCGGGCTGAAGCCCTCGTCGGGGTCGTTGCCCATCACCGCATACGGCGCGAACGCCGCGGCGGGGACCGGAGCCGGAGCTGCGACCGCACCGGCGCCGGCAGCGGGTGCGCCCGCGGGAGCGGCGGGTGCACCGGCGCCGACGCCTGCCGGGCCCAGGCCCGCCATCGGCAACCCCTGATCGGCCCGCGCCGGAGCCACCGGAGTTTCGGCGTCGGCGGGAACATCTGCCGGCGGAGCGTCCGTGGGCAGCATGCCGAGAAATCCCAGGAAGGCAAGGCCGATCCCGAGCAGTGGCACCAGGAACGGCGACAGGGCGACACCGATCCAGGTGCCCCAGCCCACGGGCTGGAAGATCGCCTGGTAGAGCACGGCGCCCAGCAACGGTCCCCATTCGGTGAGGAAGCCGGCAGGATTCGTCAGCAGGGTTTCGATCATTTGCTGGATGATGCCGAGCGGATCATTCAGAAATCTGAGAATGTCTTCACTGCCGGGCAACGTCCTGACGTAATCGATCAGCCATTGGGGCAGATTCGGGTACTCGCTGTCCGCCGTCGCGTCGGCATTGGTCAACGCTGAACCGGAATCGGTCGCGGTGGCCTGCGCCATCATCTGCTGCGCATTGGCCGACGCGGTGCCTGCCTCCCCCACACCGGGTTTGAGCAGCATCGGCGACGGCGTGCTGGTCGGGGCCGCCATGACCGCGGCCCCCGAGACGGCCTGGTAGGTGGCCATCGTGGTGGCCGCCTGGATCCACATCCGCACGTAGTCGGCTTCGTTGACCGCGATCGGAATCATGTTGATACCGAAGAAGTTCGTGGCGATCAGGACGCCGTGCACGACGTGGTTCAGCGCCAGCTCGGGCAGGGTCGGCATGGTGGCCACCGCTGTGGTGTAGGCCGCGGCCGCCGTCTCGTGTTGCACAGCCACCGCGGCGCTGTTCGCACTCTGCTGGGCCAGCCACGTCAGGTAGGGACCGTGGGCGGCGACATACTGCTCCGAGCTCGGCCCTTCCCACGACCCGGCCTGCACCCCACCCAACACGCTGGTGAGTTCTGCTGCCGCCGAGGCGTATTCGGCGCTCAGCGACTGCCAGGCCCCCGCGGCGGCCAGCAACGGCCCGGCGCCCGGGCCGCTGGAAAGCAGCGTCGAGTGCACCTCGGGCGGTAAGGCCATCCAGATGGGGGCGGTCATGTCAGAGGCCGCGCGCGATCATGTAGGACGAGGCAGCCATCGCGTCGCCGGTGACATAGCTGGCACCGGACTCCGCGACGCCGGCACCCGAGCGGCCGAGTTCCTCCACGCCCTGGGCGGCCAGTGCCGAGTGCTGGGCACCGTGCGCGCTGAACCCGGTCGCGGTCTGCAACGACACCGCATCCGCGGCAGGCGGGATCACCGCCGAGACCAGGGGTGCGGCCGCGGCATGCGCGGCGGCCAGACGCGCAGTGAGCGCCTCCACTGCCGCACTCGCGGCGGTCAATCCTTCCGGAACTACCCGCAATGTCATCAGAATTCCTTTCTCCCGTTGTTCACGGACAGCGCCGTGTCATCGATGAGTGGGTTGACGAGCTGGACGAACTCGGGCGCGTCGCCGTCGCCGAGCAACATGCCGCGTCCCGCGGGGAACCGGGCGAACCGGTGCCCGCGGAGCTTGCCGCTGTCGGCGGCATTGCCGGACAGCATCAACGTGGTCGCTTGCAGATCATTGAGGCGACGCAGCAGCGGCGCCGTCATCACGGCGTGCGCCGATCCGGTGGCCCGGGCCGTCACGATGACGCGCAGACCCAGATCGGAAGCCTCGGCCAGCAGACCCACGATGTTGGTCCACGGGCGCTGACCCGCGAACGGCCCGCTGACGGCGGGTCCGTCGGGGATCTGGTCCACGTCGTCGATGATCAGGTAGTGGATGTGGCCGTCCGGACTCGTCCGCTGACGCCAGGCGCTGAGCTCCTGCGGGCTCAAACCGGCCGGCGGACGGCGCTTCTCGATGAGAGCCGACAGACCAAGCATCGCCGGCAGCACGCGGTCGATGTTGGCGGTGTACTCGTTGTCCGGGAACAACGGCTCCTCCACCAGATGCAGGCGCCGGTCGATCACCGTGAAGGCCACCTCGTCCGGCCGCGAGTTCTCGCGGATGGTCCGGATGATGTGACGCAGCAGCGTGGTCTTGCCCGACCTCGTATCGCCGAACACCGCGAGCAGCGGGTTGTTCTTGAAGTCGACCACGACCGGAGCCAGGTCCTCTTCACGCTGCCCGATGACCACCTGCTCGGGCGCCGGGTAAAGCGGCGCCAGCGCGGCCGGAGCCAGCGCGGTGGGCAGCAGACGCACCGGCGGTGCGCTCTGCCCCGGGTAGCGGGCGTTGATGACGGCGATGTCGCTCAGCTGCGGCTCGGCGAACAGGAAGTGCTCGGCGGCCATCGTGAGGCCGCGGCCCGGCTGATCGGCAGGCACCGATTCGGCCGGACGGCGCAGCGCACCCACCACGCGCACGATGCTGTCGTGGCTGTCGTGCAGCTTGAGTTCCAGACGCAGGCCCAGGCCGTCACGCATCGCCAGCGGCACCTCCAGCCAGTTCGGCGTGGTGATCACGACGTGGATGCCGTAGGCCAGCCCGGTGTTGGCCAGCTCGGTCACCCTGGCCAGCAACGGATTACGGGTGTTGAACGTATCGGTGTTGTCCCGGCTGAACGCGTACAGGTTGTCGACGATCAGGAAGACCTCACCGTAACCGTCGTCATATTTTCCGGTGGAGCCGCCAACCCGGCTCACCGCGCCCTGCCGCTGACGGGCCCGCAGCAACTGCTCGAGCTCACCGAAGGTACGGCGGATGCGCTCGGGCTCCAGCGGGGTGGCCACACTGCCGACATGGGCAAGATCCGCCAGGCCGGCGAGCTGTCCGCCACCGTAGTCCAGGCAGTAGAAGCTGACCTCGCTCGGCGAGTGCAGCGCCGCGGCCGACAAGACGAACGTCTGCAGCGCGGTCGACTTGCCCGATCGCGGACCACCGTGGATCAGCACGTTGGCTGCCGACGAGTTCGCGTCGAACACCAGTGCGTCCCGGCGCATCTCGAACGGCTTGTCGATTTCGCCCAGCGGCCAACGCAATTGACCGGGCTCCACCTCGGTACGGGCCAGCACATCGTCCAGCGCGATCGAATCGTCCAGCGGCGGCAGCCACAGCTTGGGTGCCTGCGGGCCGTAGGCGGCCAGCTGGTCGCCGACGGTGGCGATCAGCTTGCGAGGAGGCAAGACGTCCGTGCCTTCCTGGCCGTGCCCCCCGACGACGATCACCGTGTCGGGCTCGGGCTCGACCCGCGATGCCGTGAACAGCTGCGGCTGCGGCAGCGCCCGCACCACGATCGACTTCTCGGCGCGCGGCGGATCGTAGATGCCGTCGACGTAGGTGCTGCGGAACTTGATCGGCACCGCACCGGGGGCGGGCACCAGGAAGCCCTCGCCTTTGTGCTCGCGACCCGATTCGATGTGATAAGCGTCCTCGACCCCGATGATCTGACGGGAGATGCTGGGGCTGGACACCTTCAGACCGATCCGGTACGACGTGTTCTTGTCGATGTCCTTGATCCGGCCCACGTCCAGGGTCTGCGACGCGAACAGGATGTGAATCCGGAACGAGCGACCCTTGCGCGCAACGTAATCGAACAGATCCGCGTACTCGGGATGCTCGGCGAGCATCAGGGTGAACTCGTCGGCGACCACGAACAGCGTCGGCATCGGGGGCAGGTCGTGCCCGGCCGCGATGGCCGCCTCGTACTCGGTGACCGAGTTGAAGGCGCTGCCCTGGACGCGCCGGCCCGCTTCCTTGAGCAGTTGCTCACGGCGGGAGACCTCACCACGCAGGGTGTCGGCGAACCGATCGGCCAGCGACCGCTTCTCGGCCATGTTCGAGATGACCGCGACGACCTGTGGGAAGTTGCGGAAGATGTCGGCACCGGCCTCGCCCTTGAAGTCGGCGTAGATCACGATGAGCCGATCGGCGGAGTGGGTGGTCAACAGCGACAACAGGATCGACATCAGGGTCTGCGACTTGCCGGAGCCGGTCATACCGATCATCAGGCCGTGCGGGCCCATACCGCCCTCGGCCTCGTCCTTGAGGTCGAAGTACAGCGGCTCACCGGTGGCGGTGACACCGATCGGCACCCGCAGTTCGTCGTCGCGGTTGCGCGGGGCCCACAGGCTCGCGACGTCCAGTGCCGAGGCATCCGGGATGTCGAGCAGTGTGGTGAAGGTGGCGCCGCCGGTGGCGGTCGACCGCACGTAGCCGGGGTTGGAGTCCCAGCGTGACAACCGGCGCGCGATGTGGGCGGCCGCGGCGGCCGACATCGCGTCGGCCTTGTCGACGTAGGGCTGCCATCCGTTGCTCTGCCACCGCTCGATCCGGCCTTCGGTGACCCGCAGGATGGGCCGCTCGGGATCGGGGTACTGCTCGCGGTTGGGCAGCTTGTCGCTGCGGTGGATCACCGTCACCCCGGTCAGACCGGGCTTGCGGGCGATGTCGTCGGGGTCGGCTTCGGGATCGTCGAGCACGACCAGCATGTGCTTCAGCGCCTGGTCTGCCTCGTCGGGGAACGCGGGCCGGCCGGCCAGTGTCGAATCGAGTTGTCCGCGCAGCTCGGCGACACCGGCGGTCAGGTACCGGGCCGGGCCGACACCATCGGCCTGGGACGAAATATCGACGTGCGGCAGCCATTTCAGCCATGACCAGTCGGCGGCATCGACATCGGGAGAGGCCAGCGCCACCCCCAGCATGGTCGGGTCGTGCCAGGTGACGGCCTGTGCGATCCAGGCCCGCAGCGCGTCGCGGACTTCCTCGGCCTCACCGATCACGGTGATCCGGGCGAGCTTGGTGACGTCGATGCCGGTGGGGGCGTCGCGCACGGTGCGCTGAACGTCGAGCAGACCGCGGAGGGTGCTGTGTGACACCGGTTCCAGGTCGATCTCGTCGGCGGTGTCCTTGACCTTCAGTGCCGCATCCAGCGGCACGTCGTGCAGCCCGGCGCGCAGCACCAGGAAGTCATGGTCGCGCGGATCGCGCTCCCACTGCCGCCGGGTGCCCGGAATGACGGCCAGCGCCTCGGGCTCCGGGTGGGACCACTCCAGCGCGGCACGCTGTTCAGCGGCATGGGCACGGACGTTGTCCCGGACCACCGACAGGTAGCGCAGGTAGTCGGCGCGCTCGGCGTCGACCTCTTCGGTGCGCATCTTGTTGCCGCCCCGGTAGAGCGCGGTGGCAGCCAGGAGCAACACGAACGGGAAGAACAGCATGGTCGGCGAGATCATCCGCATACCGGTCGCGAACAGCGCCACGATCATGCCCACGATCAAGATGACGATCAGGTAGGGCAGCACCCGACGCAGCAGTGACGGCGGGACGATCCGCTCCAACTGGGGCGGCGGCTCGATCGTGATCGTTCCCTTGCGGGTGGTCGGCGGGGTCAGCCGACGCTGGTGCTCGAAGATCAGCCTGCTCATCGTGTTCTCCTCTTCGCGCAAGCGCTCATCAGCGGGTCGCCTCGAGGCGCGCAGAATCAGCATTGGACGACAGCGCATCGTGTGCGATGAGGGCGTCGCCGCGGGACAGGGTCGGACCGGCAGCGAACTGCGTCAGGATCGACCACGGAATGGGCAGGGCAGGCGCGGTAAGGCCAAGCGCCGCAACAACTTTGTCATCACCGGCGGTTTCGATGCCGTAGCGGACTCCGGTGTCGCTCACCCAGAACAGCGAGCCTGCGGTCGGCGAGCCCGGCTCGGCCCCGACGGTCTGCACGAAGTAGCCGCTACCCGGGGCCAGCGCGACCCGGTTGGCGGCGCCGTTGCTGCCCGCTCCGACCAGATCGACGGTGCGCAGCCCGTCCGGCACCGGCAGCGCCGCACCCGAGAGAACCGACAGCTTGCTCTCGGTCGCACCGGTCGGCTTGATCCACTGGGCGCAGGTCACCGGGGCGGTCGACGGCGAGACCAGCTCGACCGGCGCTCCCGGGAAAGCGGCGGTGTCGATGGCCCGGGAGACGGGCATCCGCGACACCTCGTCGGGCCCGATCCGCGGCGCCTGGTCCAGACCGTAGGAGTTGGTGTTGCGCAGGATCGAGGCCAGCACCGGCGAGACCGGCTGCAGACCGTCGGACAGCACCGCGTAGTAGCGGGCGGTGTTGTCGGCGTCATAGGCCGCCACCACACCGCCGACGGGCACGGGTGTCGACAACGCGTAATTCGTCGGTGCGCCTGCGTCGGCGACGGGCGGAGCCGTCAATGCCGGAGCCTCGGGGATGGCGTTGAACAGGCCGGCGGCGATGGGCCGCGGAGCGGGGATCTGTCCGCCGAGACCGAGGGCATCGGTGACGGCACGGTTGGCCAGATCGATCGGGCTGCGCTTGCCGTCCCACAGCAACCAGTCACCCGGGGTCGGACCTTCGCTGTTGTGCACCAGCACGGCCTGGCCGGAAGTCAGCGCCAAGGCACGCTCACCACCCGATCCGAGTGTGCCGGCGATGACCGTCACCCCGGCGTTGGTGCCGGAGACCGCATCGCACACAGTCCAATCCGCGTCGGTGCTGGTGGTCTGCACCATCCGCTCGGGTGCACCGGGGATGCCGAGCAGGTTCCCGCGCGGGAACCTGTCGATCTCACTGGTCTTGACCGTGGTCGGGTTGTCCGCCTTCCCGGCGATCAACCGCGCGGAGGTCAGGTTGAGCACAGGGTGGAGCTGCTCACCGACCCGCACGTACAGGGCCGCCGTCGACCGGTCGGCGAGGACCGTGTCATTGCCCGCCGATCCACCCGGCCGGAACAGAGAGAACAGGAAACAGCCGACCAGACCCGTGACGAGGATCAGGGCACCGGTCAACACTGCCCGGCTCTGGGTGCGCAGCGGGTCGACCAACATGCGGGTGTCGTGCAGCGCCACGCCAGAAGCGATGCGGCGCATGACGAATCGCCAGCCCGTCACCTGGTTCTTGGTGACAAAGCCACGCCGGTACTGCACACCGTCGGGATTCTCGTTGTTCGGGGTGCGGGACGAGAACGACCGCCGATCCTCCGAAGGCCCGGGCGTGGTCATTCGGGCACCGTCAGGCCCAGGCCACGCAGCAGCGGGGCAGCCGAATTGGTCACGTCACCGGCGGTGATCGTCATCATCTCCTCGTCGGTGAAGTCGTCGTGTTCGGAATGATCAAGGCGGTACTCGCGTTCCTCCTCGGAACGCTCGACCAGGTTGCGGACGAAGCGGCCGTTACCGGCGATGTCGAGGCTGCGTCGCGGCACACCGTTGGCGTCCGGCATGGTGGCTTCGGCCAGATAGCCGAACAGCCTCTCCATGTCGTCGTGGGCGGCCTTCTCGAATGTGCTGTCACGCTTCTCGGCCATCCGCTCGGCGATCTCGACGAGTTCGGACGAGGAGTACGACGGGAAGTCGATGCTGCGCGTGAAGCGCGAACGCAGACCTTCGTTGGTGTCGAGGAACATGTCGAGGTCCTTGCGGTACCCCGCGACGATCACGACGAGCCGGTCGCGGTCGTTCTCCATGCGCGCCAGCAGCGTGTCGATGGCGACCAGACCGAAGTCGTTCTTGGCGCCGGTGGACACAAGCGCGTAGGCCTCGTCGAGGAACAGCACGCCGTCCAGCGCGCTGTCGATGATGGCGTTGGTCTTGGCCTCGGTCTCACCGATGTGCTGGCCGATCAGGTCGGCGCGGTGCACCTCGCGGACCGTCTCCTTCTTGAGAAGTCCCAGGCCGCAATAGATCTTGGCGACGACGCGGGCGATCGTGGTCTTACCCGTACCGGGAGGACCCGCGAACACCAGGTGGTTGGTGCGCTGGGCCACGGCCAGCCCGCGTTCCTGGCGGCGGATCGACATGGCGACCGAGCTCTTGAGCCGAGCCACCTGGAACTTCACTTCTTCCAGGCCGATGAACTCGGCAAGTTCGGCTTCGGCCTCGACGAGCAGGTGCGCCTTGCGCTCCTTGGCACCCGGGTCGACGAAGTCCGACTCCGTCGGTTCGGTCTCCGGATCCCACGGATCGGATCGGGCGTCGATGCGTGCGGCGGTGGTGATGAGCAGCCCGAAGGTCGGATCCAACAGGGCCTCTTCGACCTGCTTGTTCTCCGGGTGGGCCGCGAACAGGTCCTGCAGAACTTCGTTGGCGTCCTCGTCCTCGCCCTGCGCACGCAGGGTCAGCGCCTTGGCCAGGGCGCCGTCGAGCGCGGCCACCGCGATCGGGCCGGACGGGTCCTCCAGGTAGGACAGCGCGGGTGCCAGCATGCCGAGGCGCGCCAGCGCGATGCCCAGGGTGATCCGCGCGGCGTGCGCGGCGACCTCGTCGAGCGACGGGTTGGTGACCACCGGGGTGAGCAGACGCACCACGTCGGACCAGCGCTCGGCGTGGTGGTTGAACACGACCCGGAGCCAGGTGGCGTTCAGCCACCCGGGGCGACGGGCCAGCAGTTCGGCCACCAGCGCATCGGCCTCGGCACGTGCGCCCGATGCATAGCGCCTTGCGGCGTAGGCGAGCTGGAAGTCGTCGACGTCAACGGCCCGGAACTGCAGGTACAGCCCACTGTCGTAGGTGAACCCGAGGTCGCCGGCAGCCAGGTCGATCTGCCGCTGCAGCAGGCCGGCACTGCCCCGGGTGCGCCACACCGCGTCGATGACCGGTCCGGACACATCGCCCGCGGCGGCCAGGCCGGTCCAGGCGTCACAGTGGTCATGCGCGATGCGAGTCAGACCAGCAAAGCCGGTCCGGGCCGCGTCGACATCGGCCGGGCGTTGCCGGTCGTTCACCGTCAGGCCCAGCGCACGACAACATGTGGCGAAGCGGCTGATCACATCGCGATCGAGCCGGGGCGCTCCCTGTGCTGGAGCCGCAAGCGTGTCACTACCCATATGCGTGCACGGGAGCGAAGCCCCCGATTCTCTCCCTTATGTATGGCTAAGCTAACTTTTGCTGAAGTTAGCATTGCATAACTTAAGTGTCGAGAGGCACGTACTCGAGCTAGGTCGTGAACTGCCTCACCTTTTGGTCGCAGAGACCAAGGTGATAGTTCCCGTCATCCCGCCGGCTTCGGAGTCGGCAGCGGGCACGGGCCGACCCACATCGACCAGATACTGGTGCAACGGTGTCGCCACCGCGTCCCAGCCCCGCGAGCCGAACCACTGATCCGCCGGCTCGTGTTGCTGGTTGTACACGAGCGTGAAAAAGGCGTTCTCCTCGCCGGACGACACCGCTTCTTCGCGCTTGGCCGCGAAGGCCTCGGCCGGCATCGGCACCGCCTCCTCGATGCCGACAAAGCTGCCCGGCGCGGCCAGCGCATCGATTCCAGCAAACAGCTTCTCCTGTGCTGTGGCAGGCAGATAGATCAACAATCCCTCGGCGATCCACGCCGACGGCCGCGACGGGTCGAAGCCGCTTTCCTGCAGGGCCCGCGGCCAGTCGTCGCGCAGATCGATCGCCACCTCGCGGCGCTCGGCCGCGGGCTCCTCCCCCAACTGATCCACGGTGTCGCGCTTGAATTCGAGCACCCGGGGCTGGTCCAACTCGTACACCACGGTGCCGTCGACCCACGGCAGCCGGTAGGCGCGCGAGTCGAGGCCGGCCGCCAACAGCACCACCTGTTGCACCCCGGCTTCGATTGCCCGGGTGAAGTACTCGTCGAAGTACTTCGTGCGGGCCCCCTGAAAATTGACGAAATTCTCGCCGAACTCGGTCTGCAGCGGATGCTCGGGGTCGGTGCCCTCGACCGCGGTCGTCCACTCGCCCCCGACCTTGCGGCAGAACACCTCGGCATATTGGTCGACGGCCAGAGGATCGCCCTTCTGAGCCTCCAATGCCCTTGAGGCAGCTACGAATAACGCCGTCTGCCCAACGCTCGAGGTGATGTCCCAGTTGTCATTGTCTGTTCGGCCAACGCTACGCACCTGCGCGAGGGTACGCCGCGAATCTGGCAGCTACACCAGTGGTCGACCGGTGCGGATCCGCCAGTCGAGGTCTTTGAGCAGCACGTTGAACGGGAACTGCCGCACGAACGACGGCAGCAGGTCGTTGACCGTGCGCAGCACCGCGATCAGCCGGTCGAACCGCTTCTGACTCTTGGCATCCCACGGCAGCCGCATCTCGTCGCGGAACCGCTGCGGAAGAAAGCCCGTGGTGATCAGTAGTGCCACCGCGTCGAGTCGGCGCTGCACCGCGCGGGGCAGCCTCGGATTCTTGGGTCGGCCCGCCGCGATCGGATACAGGTAGCCACGCACGGTGTCGTCGATGCGCAGCCGCTCCAGCGATTCCTCCCAGTACCGGTCGAACGCGGCGCGGTCGGCCGGCCACATGTCCTCGGGCACCTGCAGCGTGGTGCCCATCGTGACGCTCTCGCGGTAGTGACGGTCAGCGGTCTCGTCGTCCAGCTCGCCGATGAACATCCGGAACACGTCGACCCCGCCCTTATAGAGGCACGCGGCCACCCACAGCTGCAGGTTCTTGTCGAACGCGTTGTACTTCACCGGGCTGTCCTCGGTGGAATACACCTGCGCGTGGGCCTTGTTGACCGCGCGCCGGTAGGCCGCCTTCTGCGCGTCGGAGCCCCGGGTGGCCACGGCCAGATAGGTGAAAGTGGTCCTCGCCCGCTTGATGGGATGCAGGTCGGTGCGGCCGCTGTCGACGCGACTCTCCACGACGCCGTAGCCGACGCCCGGGTTGGCCAGCTGCATGATCACGTTGGCCGGACCAGCCAGCAGTGCCACACCCATCAGCCCGTCGTCGAAGCTGGCGGCTCGCCGGCGACGCTTGGGCGCAGCCCCCGGGCGCGACGAGTCACTCATCGCCCGTTCGACATGCGGGATCGGTTCGCTGACCGTCATGGCCACCCCTTCCAAAACTGAGAACGTGTGATTCCTGATATTGGCCTGTCAGCCTGACGGGTGTCAAGATGTGTGAGTGAAGCAGGTTCGTCCGTACCGCGGCATCGAGGCTGCCGACCGCCTCGCGCAGCGGCGCAGCCAGCTACTGGAGGCGGGGCTGGACCTACTGGGGGCCGAGGACGCCGAGGTGACGGTGCGCGCCGTGTGCCGCACCGCCGGGTTGGCCGCGCGATATTTCTACGAGAGCTTCGCCGACAAAGACGACTTCATCGGCGCGGTCTACGACTGGGTGATCACCGATATCGCGACCTCGACGCAGGCCGCCGTCGCCGCCGTCCCACTGGCCGACCAGACCATGGCCGGGATGACCAACATCGTGCACCTGATCGCCCAGGATCGGCGGATCGGCCGGCTGCTGTTCAGCGTCAAACTGTCCAACGAGGTGCTGACCCGCAAGCGCGTCGAATCCGTGGCGCTCTTCGCCACCCTCCTCGGTCAGCACGCCGGCGATGCCCTGCACCTGCAGGAGAACGACTACCTCAGAGCCACTTCCTATTTCGCGGTCGGCGGCGTGACCCAGACGATCAGCGCGTGGCTGTCCGGTGAGATCGCGCTGTCTCCCGAACAGCTCATCAAACAGTTGCGGTCGATGCTCGACGCAGTGGCCGGCATGCAACAACCGGGGAGCTGACGTGCCGGGCCCGGTGTTGCTGCGCCCCGGCCCGGCGCTGGCCGCCCGCATCCAGTTCTTCGGATACTGGCAGAACACCCAGGCCGTGACCCATCGCAGCCGGGCGCTCCCCCGCGGCGCCGCGACCGTGATCATCGATCTCGACGCGCGCCCTGACCGGGTTGTCGGCCCGCCGGCTGATCGCGTCGTTCCGTTCCGAGGTGGGCCTGACTCCCAAGACCTATCTGCGGGTGCGCCGGTTCCAGGCTGCGATGAGGATGCTCGACGCCGGGGACGTCCGCGGCGCCCGGATCGCGGCCGATCTGGGCTACTTCGACCAGGCGCACTTCGTCCGGGAGTTCCGGTCGTTCACCGCCATGACGCCGACGCAGTACACCCAGCGCCGCACATGGCTGCCCAGCCATGTCGGCGTCAGCCCCGGCCGGTGAACCTACGCGTCACCGATGCCGCCCAGCCCGGATCACCCGTGGTGGCATAGCCGACCCAGGCACCGTGCATCTGGGCGGCCAATGTGGCGGGAGGCTCGCCGGGCCCGAGCAGCGCAGCCGGGCCGCGCAACGACTCCAGTCCGATCCGGTCGAACACGAACGGCAGCTCAACCGCATGGGCTGCACCCAGCGTGCCGTCCACAGCTTCTGAGCGCCAAGAGAATTCGTAACGGTGGGTACCGGCACCCGCCAGTTGCTCATGAGCTCGGGCGGTGCGGTCGCTGCCGGAGCGGAACAACGCGTCACCGAGAATCGCTGCGCGCAGCTCACCCCAGCCCGCACGAGGAAGGCGCGAGCGGTACTGCCGGACCAGATTCGCGGGGTCGGGGGCCACGCGCGCGGCGAGTCGCTCGACGTCGTCGCGGGTGGTGGAGGCGAGTTGAGACTGCGGGGCCAGGTACAGGTTGCCCTCCTCGGCGTTGGTCCCGATGAGCAGCCCAACTTCGGGATTGAGCCGCTGCGCCGGTTGCTCGGCCAGCACCAGGCTGAACGGGCTCAATCCCAGCAGCGGGTCGAAATGTTCTTCGGTGTGCAAATCGAGCCCGGACAGCCCGGAAACCACCTCGACGAGCTGTTCGTCGGAGAGCTGGTCGAAGCCTGCGACGGTGGGCTCGACGCCCAGAGACTGGGCCGCGGCCCTGGTCACCCGGCCGGCCTGCGCTGGGCTGAAAGCACCGAACCCGTTGCCGCTCTGCATGATTGCACGGCGGATCAGGGACTGCACACCAGGGGTTCCCAGCACTCCGGCGGTGACCGTCGCGCCCGCGGACTGGCCGAACAGGGTGACGTTGCCGGGATCCCCGCCGAATGCCTCGATATTGGTCTGCACCCAGGCCAGCGCGGCCAGCACGTCGAGCAGCCCGCGGTTGGGTACCGCCCCGGGCAGAGCCAGAAATCCGGTGATCCCGAGCCGGTAGGTGACCGTCACCAGCACCACGCCGTCGCGGGCGAAGGCGGTTCCGTCGTAGAGCACCGAGCGGGTGGAGCCGGCGACGAAGCCGCCGCCGTGGACGAACACCATGACCGGACGGCGCTGCGCGTTCGGCGGGGCCCAGACGTTGACCGTGAGATAGTCGTCGCCGCGCACCCAGCCCGGCCCGAAGAAGGGCGACATGTCCAGGCGTCCGAAGCCGTTGCGGGGTGGCTGCGGAGCGGTCGGTCCGGGCCTGATCGCATCGCGTAGGTCGCGCCACGGTTCGTGGGCGATCGGCGCCGCGAAGCGGCCCGCGGTCATAGGTGCTGCGGCGTAAGGGATACCGAGAAATATCTGCGCGTCCGGGGTCTGGAAACCACGCACGGCACCGGTTGCCGTCCCGACGATCGGATCGTCCATCCTCACGAACCCTCCGCCACCCGGTCGAACGGTGCCCATGCCTTGATCGCGTACCTGTCGCCGTCGCGCATCACCTCGGCACCGCCGTGCCCGCCGAAATGGGCCGGTATCACCAGTGTGTTGGTGTCGGCGGCCTGGCCCAGCACCCGCCGCCGGGTGGCTCGCGCCTGCACCGGGTCCTCGCAGTAGCAGCTGTTGGTGTCGGGGTCGACGACCTGCAGCGCCGTGTGCATCATGTCGCCGACGAAAACAGCACGGTCACTGCCGGACCGCAGCCTGACCACCGCCGAGCCCGGGGTGTGGCCCGGGGCCGCCTCGAGCGCGAGGTTGGCGTCGATCTGAAAACCCTCCTCCCACAACACTGTTTGTCCCCCTGCATGGACGGGGGCCACGCTGTCGAGGAACACGTTGTCCCGCCCTGGCACCGGGTCGCCCCGATTCGCCGGGTTCCAGAAATCGAAGTCGGCCAACGGCATCAGATAGGTGGCGTTCGGAAAGGTCGGGATCCAGTTGCCGTCGTCGAGGTAGGTGTTCCAGCCGACGTGGTCGACATGGAGGTGGGTGTTGATCACCACGTCGACATCCTCGGGAGCGACACCGGCCCGGGAGAGGTTCCCGAGAAAATCGGTGTCCAGGTGATGCCAGACCGGGGCATGCGGCCGGTCCTTGTGATTGCCCACCCCGGTGTCGACCAGGATGGTCCTGCCCTCGCTGCGCAGCAGCCAGGTCTGAATGGCGCAGACGCAGACATCGTTGTCGGGGTCGTAGAAGTCGGGCGCCATCCATCCCTCGTTGCGTCGCCACACCTCGTCAGAACTCTCCGGGAAGAACTCCCGCGGCGACAACCGCACCGAGCCGTAATACTCCATCACCCGGGTCACGCTGACGTCGCCCAAAACGATTTCGTTCATGGAATCCAGCCTGGTCACGCCCTGTCAGCTCAGCCAGGCCCCACTGTGCCTACCCCTGGCGGGGATAGGCACGGCTCATCGGACCGCAGGCATAGTGGGGTCATGACCACCGGACAACTCGGCGAATTCCTGCGGGCCCGGCGCGGTCGGCTGCATCCAGAGGATGTGGGTCTGTCCCGGTACGGCGAGCGGCGCCGGGTCGCGGGGCTGCGACGGGAAGAAGTTGCCCAGCTCGCCGGCGTCAGCGTGTCGTATTACACGCGGCTGGAACAGGGACAATCGGCCAATGCCTCGGAGGCGATCCTTGAAGCGCTGGCTCGGGCTCTGCAACTGGATGTTCACGAGCAGGCGCATCTGCGGGAGCTGGCATCACGGCGCGCGCAGCCGCCTCGACGTCCTCCCGTCGAGCACGTCAGCGCGTTGACGCGCGATCTGTTGCGCTCGCTGGACCACCTGCCGGTGCTGGTGCTCGGACGCCGCACCGATGTGCTGGCCTGGAACGAGCTGGGACACGCGCTGCTGGCCGGCCACGTGGATTTCACGTCGGTGGACAACCCGGCGACCCGGCCGAACCTGGCCCGGCTACTGTTCCTCGATCCCCATACTCGCGATCTCTACGTGGATTGGCACCGCAAGGTCCGGACGGTGGTCGGCAGCCTCCGCCTGGCGGCGGGTCGGCATCCCGACGACGCACTGCTGTCCGCCCTGATCGGTGAATTATCGGTCAAGAGCGAGGAATTCGTGTCGCTGTGGGCTGATCACCGGGTCAAACCCTGCGAGGCGGACTCCTATGACCTGCGCCATCCGCTCGCCGGACCACTCACGGTCACGATGCAGAATCTGACGCTGGCCCGCGACGCCGAGCAATCACTGGTTGTGGTGACGACGGCGGAGGGCTCGAGTTCGGCGGACGCGTTGCAGCTGCTTGGGCGGGAATCCCGGGGCAAAAATATCCAAGACCCGAGCCCTGCCGGACGCGCATGATGGCGACATGACCAACTCCGGACAGACTCCAGGTCAGGCAGTGGCCGACACCGGCGTCCTGGTGGCGGCAATCCGCGCCGAGGAAACCCGCCGCCCCGACCGGCTTTTCGATGATCCGTTCGCAGATCGCCTGGCCGGTGAGTCCGGTCGGCGGATGCTCGCTGAAGCCGTCGCCACCAGTGGTGACAAGTCCACGCTGCAGATCGTGGTGCGCACCCGGTTCTGGGATGAGGCACTGCTCACCGCCGTGCCACCGGTCAGGCAGGTGGTGATCGTCGCCGCGGGCCTGGACGCCCGGGCCTACCGGCTGCCGTGGCCCGACGGCACCACGGTGTTCGAACTCGATCAGCCCGCGGTGATCGAGGCCAAGGCTGAGGCGCTGGCCGGCGAAGAACCGCGCTGCCGGCGCGTGGCCATCGGTGTCGATCTCACCACCGACTGGACCGATACCTTGCGGTCCAACGGCTTTGACCCGGAATTACCTGCCGTCTGGTTGATGGAAGGGCTGCTGCAGTATCTGGACGAGGGCGCCGTGCACACGCTGTTCGAGCGGGTCGACGCGCTCTCGGCGCCCGGTTCGGTGCTGCTCTACGACATCGTCGGCAAGACACTGCTGGACAGCGTGATGCTGGCCCCGGTCCTCGAACAGATGTCCCGCAACGGGGCGCCGTGGCTGTTCGGCACCGACGCCCCGGAGCAGCTGTGTGAGCGACTGGGCTGGTCGGCGGTCGTCACCGATGTGGCCGCACCGGGGAACGAGTGGAACCGGTGGTTCGCCCCCGCGGTCCCGCTGGATGTCCCGGGAGTGCCGCGCGGGTATTTCGTCACCGCCACCAAGTCCTGACGCCGGAACGCGGTAGCTCCCTCAACCACTCCTGCCACGCACTGCGACGAATGTGCAGGTGTCTGTGACCACAGGCCGAGAATGCCGCAACAAGCTACACACTCGGCGCAGTGTCGGGAATCGGTTACCCGGCCGGCACCGGCGGCCGCCGGTCAGCCGCGGTCTTGGGCGCCGCCTGCACGTCGTTGTCAGCGAATTCCTTGGTCCAGCAAGCGAATTCCAGGGTGATCCCGTCCGGGTCGAGGAAGTAGAACGACCGAACGTAGACCCCGGGATGCACCGTCGCCGACGCCTGCATCGGGCTGTCGTCGTGGTTGAGCACCGGGCCGACGCGAACACCCTTGGCCTTGAGCTTCTGCCGGTACTCGTCGAACTTCTCGGCGGGCACGTGCAGGGCGATGTGGTTGAGCGATCCGGTGGCGCTGACGAATTCGCCGATGCCGGGGATCGCGGCCGGCGCGGAGATCCCGGGCACGCCGTCGGGTGCCTCACGGAACCAGAAGAAGGCGATGCAGTCCCCGTTGCCCGCGTCGAAGAAGAAGTGCTGCCCCATGCCGCCGGGCAGATCGAGCGATTTGATCAGGGGCATGCCGAGCACGTTGGTGTAGAAGTCGACCGTGCGCGCCATGTCCGCGCACACCAGCGCCACATGGTTGATTCCGCCGAACTCGAACTCAGAGTTGGGATTGTTGGGCTTGATCACGTCGATGAACCTCCGGGGCGAACGCGCCAAGGACTGGCGCAGATGCGAATCTGAATCTAACATCAGATTCAGATGTGATCAATGGCCGTGAGGAAATCTGTGACCGTCAGTCCCCGTACCCCGTTGCCGACCGCGCGTGGCCGCCAGACCCAGGCGGCGATCGACACCGCGGCCCGTGCGGTGATCGCCCGCAAGGGCATCCTGGCCACCACGATCTCCGACATCGCCTCCGAGGCAGGCCGGTCGGCCGCGTCGTTCTACAACTACTACGCCTCGAAAGAAGCGATGGTCCGCGAATGGGCCCTGCGATTCCGTAACGAGGCCCGCGAACGCGCCCTTCCCGCGACCGGACCGAACCTGACCAACTGGGAACGCAGCTACCAGGCCGCCTCCGCCCATTGGACGACCTACCGGCACCGGCTGGCCGAGATCATCGCCGTGTCCCAGATGGCGATGATCGACGACGACTTCGCCGAATACTGGGACGAGATCTGCCAGCTGCCGATCGCGATGATCACCGAGATGGTCAAACATGCTCAGCAGCAAGGATTCTGCCCCGACGACGATGCCCACCTGACCGCTGTTGCGCTGGTGTCGATGCTCAACCAGTTCTGCTACGTCCAGCTGTCCGGAGGGCGCGACGCCGCCGCCGATGACTCCGCCTGCATCACCACCCTGGCCAACGTGTTCTACCGGACCATCTACCACGAGGAGACCCCCCGCTCATGACCAATGCGTCACCGGAAGTGGTTCGCGAGTTCATCGGCCTGGAATCGCCTACGGCCCAGCGCGCGGGCGCGGGCGGATACCCCTGCCAGGGCCTCTATTACCGGAGCGCGGACCACAAGCCCACGGTCGCGGTGATCGCCACGCACTACCAGATCGACTTCTCCGAGCACTACATCGCCGACTACCTGGCGAGCAGGGGCATCGGCTTCCTCGGCTGGAACACCCGCTTCCGCGGATTCGAGAGCAGCTTCCTGCTGGACCACGCGCTGGTCGACATCGGGGTGGGCGTGCGCTGGCTCCGTGAGGTACAGGGCATCGAAACCGTTGTTCTGCTGGGTAATTCCGGTGGCGGTTCCTTGATGGCGGCCTACCAGTCTCAAGCTGTCGATCCGAACGTCCGGCCACTCGAGGGCATGCGGCCGGCCGCGGGCCTGACCGAACTGCTGCCCGCCGACGGGTATGTGGCCAGCGCGGCCCATCCGGGCCGCCCGGACGTGCTGACCGCCTGGATGGACGGGGCGGTCGTCGACGAGAACGACGCCATCGCCAGCGACCCCGACCTGGACCTGTTCGACGAGCGCAACCCGGCACCGTTTTCGGCCGAGTTCGTGGCGCGCTACCGCGCGGCCCAGGTCGCCCGCAACGAGAAGATCACCGACTGGGCCGAGGACGAACTCAAAAGGATTCAGGCAGAGGGGTATTCGGACCGGCCGTTCACCGTGATGCGCACCTGGGCCGACCCGAGGATGGTCGATCCGACGGTCGAGCCGACCCGCAGGCAGCCCAACCTGTGCTACGCCGGGGTGCCGATCAAGGCCAACCGGTCGGCGCGCGGCATCGCCGCGGCCACCACCGTCCGCAATTGGATCGGCATGTGGAGCCTGCGGCATGCCCAGACCCGGGCTGAACCGCACCTGGCCCGGATCGCCTGCCCGGCCCTGGTGATCAACGCCGACCAGGACACCGGGGTCTACCCATCCGACGCCAAACGCATCTACGACGCGCTGGCGAGCACGGACAAGTCCCAGTGCTCCATCGACACCGATCATTACTTCACCACTCCGGGCGCGCGCGACGAGCAGGCCGATACCATCGCTCGATGGATCACGAAGCGGTGGCGGTGAACCCCGGCCGGATCAAGGTCCTGGCCCACTTCACGCCTGGTGACAAGGTGATGGATTTTCTTGCACCTCACCAGGACTGGCTTGATGTGACGTTCTGCGCCGAGGACGACGACGCCACGTTCTACCGGGAGCTTCCCTCCGCCGAGGTGCTCTGGCATGTGTTGCGGCCGGTGTCCGGTGACGACCTGGAGCGCGGTCTGCGGCTGCGGCTGGTGCACAAGTTGGGCGCCGGAGTGAACACCATCGACGTCGACACCGCTACCCGGCTGGGCATCCTGGTCGCCAACATGCCCGGGGCCAATGCGCCCTCGGTGGCCGAGGGCACCGTGCTGCTGATGCTGGCCGCACTGCGCAGGTTGCCCGAGCTCGACCGTGCCACGCGGGACGGCACGGGCTGGCCCTCGGATCACACCTTGGGCGAAACCGTGCGCGACATCAGCGGGTGCACCGTCGGCCTGCTCGGCTACGGCAACGTCGCCAAGCGGGTGGAGAAGATCGTGGTCGCGATGGGCGCCGATCCCTCACAGGTGATCCACACCAGCACCCGCGACACCGGCCATCCGCAGTGGCGCAGCCTGCCGGATCTCTTGGCCGCCAGCGATATCGTCTCGCTTCACCTCCCGCTGACCGAGGCCACCAGCGGGCTCCTCGACAGCAAGGCCCTGGCTTCGATGAAGCCCGGCGCCGTCGTCGTCAACACCGCGCGCGGTCCGATCATCGACGAGTCCGCCCTCGTCGAGGCGCTGCGCACCGGGCAGTTGGCCGCGGCAGGCCTGGACGTCTTCGCCGAGGAGCCGGTGGCACCGGGAAATCCCCTGCTGGAGCTGCCCAATGTGGTGCTCACCCCGCACGTCACCTGGTACACCGTCGACACCATGCGCCGCTACCTGACCATGGCGGTCGACAACTGCCGGCGCATTCGCGACGGCGAGCACCTGGCCCACGTAGTAAACGGGGTTAGATAGGCCGCTGGAGTGGCGCCGGTCACGCCGGGGTACCCTCGGCCCAACCGACCGGTTAATAGATATATGCCCCGGATGGAGGAACCGCATGCCTATTGCGATCACGTCTGAGCACAGCGATCTGGCCGATTCTGTTCGGTCTCTGGTAGCGCGGGTGGCGCCCTCGGAGCTGCTCCACGAGGCCCTTGAAGTGCCGATCCCCAATCCTCCCCCTTATTGGAAAGCCGCCGCCGAGCAGGGCCTGCAGGGCGTTCACCTCTCGGAAGCCGTTGGCGGGCAAGGCTTCGGAATCCTCGAGCTGGCCATCACCTTGGCCGAGTTCGGCTACGGCGCGGTCCCGGGGCCGTTCGTCCCTTCGGCGATCGCCGGCGCGCTGATCTCGGCCGACGACCCCGAGGCCAAGATCCTGGGTGGGCTGGCCTCCGGCGAGACCATCGCCGCCTATGCCATCGACTCGGGCCTGACCGCGACCCGGCACGGCGACGGCCTGGTCATCCGCGGCGAGGCGCGGGCGGTGCCTGCCGCGGCGCAGGCCTCGGTGCTGGTGCTGCCGGTCGCGATCGAGTCCGGAGTCCAGTGGGTGGTGCTCGACGCCGCCCAGCTGGAGATCGAGCCGGTGCGGAGCGTCGACCCCCTGCGCCCGCTGGCCCACGTACGGGCCAACGCCACCGAGGTGACCTTGGACGAGGACGCTGGTCGCGTTCTTTCTCGGCTGAGCCGCGCCCACGCCCGCGCCCTGATCACGACCCTGCTGTCAGCCGAGGCGATCGGTGTCGCCCGCTGGGCCACCGACACCGCCACCGCCTACGCCAAGATCCGCGAACAATTCGGCAGGCCGATCGGCCAGTTCCAGGCGATCAAGCACAAGTGCGCCGGGATGATCGCCGAGACCGAGCGGGCGACGGCCGCGGTCTGGGATGCCGCCCGCGCGCTCGACGACGCCCAGGAAGACCCTTCTGCAGAAACCCATTTCGAGTTCGCCGCCGCGGTGACGGCCACCCTGGCACCTGCCGCCGCGCAGCACACCACCCAGGACTGCATCCAGGTGCACGGCGGTATCGGATTCACCTGGGAGCACGACACCAACGTCTACTACCGGCGCGCACTTGTGCTGGCCGCGTGCTTCGGCCGGTCCTCGGACTACCCGCAGGCGGTGGTCGATACCGCGACGACAACCGGAATGCGTCCGGTCGACATCGACCTTGATTCCGACACCGAGAGGCTGCGCGACGAGATCCGCGCGGAAGTTGCCGGACTCAAGGCGATTCCGAGTGGCGCCGAGCGCAACACCGCGATCGCCGAGGGCGGATGGGTGCAGCCGCACCTGCCCAGGCCGTGGGGCCGCGCGTCGGAACCCATCGAGCAGATCATCATCGCCCAGGAGTTCAACACCGGGCGCGTGCGGCGGCCACAGATGGGCATCGCCTCATGGATCATCCCGTCGATCGTGGCGTTCGGCACCGACGAGCAGAAGCAGCGCTTCCTGCCGCCGACATTCCGTGGCGAGATGATCTGGTGCCAGCTGTTTTCCGAGCCGGGGGCTGGATCGGACCTGGCCAGCCTGACCACCAAGGCCACCAAGGTCGACGGCGGCTGGCGCATCACCGGGCAGAAGATCTGGACGACGGGTGCACAGTTCTCTGAGTGGGGTGCCCTGCTGGCGCGGACGGACTCCAGCGCTCCGAAACACAATGGCATCACGTACTTCCTGCTCGACATGAAGTCCCCCGGCGTCGAGGTGAAGCCACTGCGGGAGCTGACCGGCAACGCGATGTTCAACACCGTGTTCATCGACGACGTGTTCGTGCCCGACGACATGGTGCTCGGTGAGGTCAACCGCGGATGGGAGGTCAGCCGCAACACGCTGACCAACGAGCGGGTGTCGATCGGCAGCAGTGAGCCACCGTTCCTGGCCAACCTCGACCAGTTCGTGGAATTCCTGCGGGACGGGCAGTTCGACCAGATCGAGCAGAATCACGCCGGGCAACTGATCGCCGAGGGTCACGCCGCCAAGGTGCTGAACCTGCGGTCGACCCTGCTGACATTGGCCGGCGGAGATGCCATGCCTGCCGCGGCGATCTCCAAGCTGCTGTCGATGAAGACCGGCCAGGGCTACGCGGAGTTCGCGGTGGCCTCCTTCGGCACCGACGGGGCCGTCGGGGATCCCGAACAGGAATTCGGCCGCTGGGCCGAGTACCTGTTGGCCAGCCGAGCCACCACGATCTACGGCGGTACCACCGAGGTTCAGCTCAACATCATCGCCGAACGCCTGTTGGGCCTGCCCCGCGACCCGTAATCTTCCCGCGCGAGACTTTCTCTTGCGCGAGCAGACGCGAATGTCCCTCAAAACCCGTGTTTTGGGGAACATTCACGTCTGCTCGCCGGGTAACTGGAGTGCGAGGCTGCTCTCATGAGCGCGTTGCTTTGGCGACGAGTTCGCGTACGTCGCGCAGGTGGTCTTCCATGGCCCGACGCGCGGCGAGACCGTCGTGAGTCCGAACCGCATCGAAGATCTCCTGGTGACCACGTACCGACGCGCAGCGCCCGTGCCTCGTGGAATGCGAGTGCTTACGCACCTCACCGGTCCACTCGCTGGCCAAGGTCTGCAGTGCGGTCAGAAGCGGGTTCTGCGCGGCCTGCGCGAGCAGCAGGTGAAACTCGACGTCGAGGCGAAGTGACTCGGCCTGCAGCAGGTTCTCGTGCGACTTGTCGAGGACGTCGCGAAGCTGCAACAGGTTCGCCGACGTAGCCCGGTGTGCCGCGAGTTCTGCGATCGAGGGCTCGATGACAGAACGCAATTCGGCGGCATGCTCTTGCTCTGTGCCGCCGCCGGCTATCGCCAGTAGCTCGTCGACGCTCGCCGTCGGCGCCAACACGATGGTTCCGCGGCCCCGGACGCGCGAGACGAGACGCTTCGATTCGAGCTCGTGCATCGCCTCGCGAAGCGAGGACCGCGATACTGACATCGACGCCGCGAGCTCACGTTCCGACGGGAGTCGCGTTCCGGGCGAGATCTCGCCCGTCGCGATGAGACGCTCGAAATGTGCTGCCAGCGCGACCGATACACTTTGCGGCCGCTGGATCAACGGCGGGATCGCCCCGCCTGCAGGTGCGTTCAACTCGGTTCCTGCCTCCCTGTTCAGATCCCAACATAGGTCCGATGGTCGGGCCAAGCAGTCCAAAAACCGACGCTGGCCGTTTCCGTCGGGATAACTCTTTGTTACCCGTGTTACGAGACGCGTTCCCGGCGTGCTGCTCCGTTGGCGGCCACCTAATTTCAATCCCAGTTGGCCGGACCATCCGGCCATGACCGCCCGCTCCCCTTCCGCGTCAGTGAATAGGACCTGCCATGAATCGCTCGCGTTGCACTGCACTTCTCGCCGTGGCCGTCGGTGTCGCACTCGCCGGTTGTTCCTCCTCGACGGAGGCGGCCACCACCGAAAAAGCGAGTGAATACAGCGATCTGGCCTCATCCGCGGCATGCACTGACCTGCGCGCCAAGAATCCGGATCTCGACGGCAAGACCCTCACCAATGCGATCAACCCCTACACGCCCGGGTATGAGACGGTGAATCCGGAAAACCCCAGCGAATACCACGGTTTCGATATCGACCTGGGAAATGCGCTCGGCGCCTGTCTGGGCTTCGACAACGACTACATCCCCGTCGGGTTCTCCGAACTCATCCCGACAGTCGCCAGTGGCCAGGCCGACTGGATCCTCTCCAACCTCTACGCGACGAAGGAGCGCGCCGCCGGCGGAGTCGACTTCATCAGCTACTCAAAGGTATTCGACGGCATCCTGGTGGCCAAGGGCAACCCGAAGAAGATCACCGGGATCGACACCTCGCTGTGCGGGCTCACAGTCGGACTCAACAAGGGATACGTCGAAGTACCGCTCGTCGAGGCTGTCGGGCCCGCCTGCGCAGCAGCCGGCCTCAAGGCGCCGACCGTCAGCCTGTTCGACTCGAGCGCCGACTGCACGCAAGCAGTCCTCGCCGGCCGCGCGGACGCGTACATGAACGACGTCAACACGGTCAACGGATTCGTCGCGGCCCATCCGGACAAGCTCGACTCGGCCGAGACCGTAATGCTCGACTACACGATCGGTATCGGGGTGCCACAGGGCAAGCACGAGTTCCGCGATGCCATCCAGGCCGCCCTCACCGAGGTGCAGTCGAGCGGGCTGCAGGACAAGCTCGCCGCCAAATGGAAGCTGACGGAGAACGCGGTCGCCGAACCGACGATCCTCAGCGTCGGCTGATGTCGCCGCTCAACATCAAAGCGACCCAACGCATATGACAGAAGTGAGGTGAGCTCATGGACCAATTCCTGCACTACCTGACGCTGCCGTGGCTGCTCGACGGCATGTTGTTCACCCTCCAGCTCACGCTGTACGGCTTTGGCGGCGGTGTCGTGCTCGGCGCTCTCCTTGCCGCACTGCAACTCACGAGATCTCGCGCGCTCACCGCGATCGGCCGTACCTACGTCGTCATCTACCGTGGCACGCCGCTGATCCTGCAGCTGGTGTTCGTCTTCACCGCGCTACCCCACATCGGAATCACGCTGCCGCCCTTGGTCGCCGGCTCGGTCGCCCTCGCGATGAACGAAGCGGTCTTCATCTCCGAGATCCTGCGCTCGGGAATCAAGGGCGTCGACCCGGGACAGTCACTCGCCGGCCGAGCTCTCGGCCTGGCACCCCGCAAGCTCATGCGGCGCGTGATCGCCCCTCAGGCATTCCGGTCGATGATCCCCGCCCTGGGCAACGAGTTCATATCCACCATGAAAAACAGTGCGCTGGCGTCGGTCATCGCTGTACCCGAGCTCACCCTTCGCACCCAACAGCTCGCCTCGGCCACCTTCGACTACTTCTCGATCTACTTCGCGACGGCCGTCATGTACCTCACACTCACCGCCGTCCTCAGCGTCGTCCAGCTGGTTCTCGAGGACGCGCTCAACCTCGACCGCGACCACAAGTCCCTGCTGTCCCGACTGGGGTTCCGGCGCCGGACGAGCACACCGGCTCCGCCGGCGAACCCCGCGGTCGCGCCCACGGCTGCCGCCGAACGTCAGGACATCGGGGAGACCATCCTCGAAGTCCACGACCTGCACAAGGCCTATGGCGAGAACCGGGTGCTCAACGGCATCAGCATGTCGGTGCGGCAGGGCGAAGTCATTGCGCTGCTGGGGCCGAGTGGATCCGGGAAGAGCACCCTGCTGCGCACGATCAACCATCTCGAGTCGGTCGACACCGGAACGGTTCGCGTCGCCGGACAGACCCTCGGCTACACCGAGTCCGGTACTCCGCTACCCGAAAGACAGATCGCGCGTGCCCGCATCGCCGCCGGCATCGGCATGGTCTTCCAGCACTTCAACCTGTTCAAGCACATGACGGTGAAGGAGAACATCGCGGCGCCGCTGCGCTGGATCCAGCGCCTGCCCCCGGAGGAGGCTGCCGAGCGTGCCGACCTGCTGCTGTCGCAGGTAGGCCTGGCGGACAAAGCCGATGTTCTCCCGCACCGGCTGTCCGGCGGGCAGCAACAGCGGGTCGGGATCGCGCGTGCCCTGGCCGCCCGCCCCAGGGTCCTGCTGCTCGATGAACCGACAAGTGCGCTCGACCCCGAACTCGTCGCGGAGGTCCTCGGCGTCATCCGCGGCCTGGCCCACCACCACGGCCTCACGATGATCATCGCGACGCACCAGTTGCGGTTCGCTCTTGAGGTCGCCGACCGGGTCGTCTTCATGGCAGGCGGAGTCGTCGTAGAAGAGGGCACCGCCGAGCAGGTGATCACCCGGCCGCAGAACCCGGTCACCGCCCGATTCGTCAACGCGATGCAGCTGGCCGACGCATGATCGGCAAACAGTCCTTCAGTTTCACTGCCGTCGAAGGCATTCCGCCGCAGGTCGGTCCGTTCGCCCACGCAACACGGTGGGGAGACACCCTGTACGTGACCGGCCAGATGCCCACCGATCCCGGGACCGGCCGACTCATCGCCGGCGACGTGGCCGAGCAGGCGAATCAAGTCATGGCCAATCTTTCGGCGGTACTCGCCCAGTTCGACGCCACGCTCGACGACGCCCTGATGGTGCGCGTCTACCTCACCGACTTCGACGACTTCGACGTGTTCAACGCCGAATACGTCAAGTGGTTCGCCGGACCGCTGCCCAGCCGTACCTGTGTCGGGGTCACCGGCCTTGCGGTGGGAGCGGCCGTCGAGATCGATCTCATCGTCGGGCTTTCCCGGCCACAGTCCAACCTCACCCCCGCACCCATGGAGGCATGATGATCTTCCCGACTCTTCATCCAGGCGAAGGCCACATCGGTGGCGAGCACTACCTGCAATCACACCCCGACGACGTGTTCTGGGGATGGCTTCCCAACGCGAGGACGAAGCCCGTGCTCTCGGTGGCGTCCGGCGAGACGGTGACGATCGACACCGTGAGCCATGAGGGGATCCTCGAAGACCAAGGGCGAGACCCTGTTTCGTACTTCGCGCAGTTCGGCGTCCAGAACGTCCTCAAGGACGTCATCGACATCGCGGCGAGTCCCCTAGCCCATGACGACACCTGTGGCCCACACATCGTCACGGGGCCGATCCATGTCGGCGAGGCGCGCCCCGGTGACGTACTCAAGGTCGAGATTCTCGACCTCGCGATGCGTGTTCCCTACGGCTTCATCAGCAGCCGGCACGGTTACGGCGCCCTCGCCGGCGAGTTCCCCGAGTTTCCCGACTCCGAGCCGGTACGCGCGGTCGACCAGATCGTCTCGATGGGCACGATCAGTCATTTCAGCTGGGTCGAGAAGCACCAAGGGATGCCCTACGGCATGCTGTCGGCGGGCAGCGGCACCGGCCGTACCGTGCGATTCCCGATCAACCCGTTCCTTGGGATCATGGGCGTCGCCCGGGCAACCGAGGATCCGGTGCCATCGGTACCTCCCGGGGACCACGGCGGCAACATCGACATCAAGCATGTCGTGGCGGGTTCGACCCTGTATCTGCCCGTGCAGGTCGACGGGGCCGGCTTTTTCACGGGCGACCCGCATTTCGCACAGGGAAATGGCGAGGTCGCGCTGACGGCGCTCGAAGCACCTCTCCGGGCCACCGTGCGACTGTCCGTTCTGAAGTCCGACGACGCGCGGGCAGCGGTGGGCGCCGTCGCAAACCCGGTAGTGGAAACCGCGACGCACTGGATCCCGACCGGCATGGACGCCGACCTCGACGAGGCCATGCGCATCGCGGTCCGAAATGCCGTCACGTTTCTCAATACTCGGCTGAACGTACCGCGCGATGTCGCCTTCGCGTACCTCTCGGCGGCCGGCGATTTCGAGGTGAGCCAGGTGGTGGACGCGGTCAAGGGAGTGCACTGCATGATCCGGAAGGCCGACTGGGCCGCTTGGTCCTAGGCAGTTTCACCGTCCGGCCCCGGAAACCGGGGCCAAAGCGACCTGCCCGTTCGCCACCGCTGGTGCTACCGTCGAAATAGGCGGCTACCAGAAACGGTTGACACTCAACGATGAGCACGTCACGACTACGCATTCTGCGCCCGGTGCTGCTGGGCGCGGCTGCGCTGTCTGTCGTCATCGCGCCGACCGCCGTGTGGGGGCAGGTCTCCCCGGCGCCCGCCCGGATCCAAGCCGACCCATGTGTGAACGGCGTCATTCCGTGGAACCCCTACGTGGTGAACTGCAATCTGCAGCCCAGGCCACCCCGGATACGCGGGTCCGCTCCCGATGCCGGCGCCATCATCGCGTGCCGCGGCAAGCCTGGATGTCTGGCCTGGTACATCAACGGGCCGCCGTGACGATGTGAGCGGGCGTCATGGGAAGCGACGAGGACGACGTCGAAAAGAGTTGGCATGACCCGCAGATGTTCCGATCCGCGGTGGGTTACGTGCTGGCTGTGCTCGCTGTCGCCGGCGTTGCCCTGACGTTCTATGCCTTCGATCATTCCGTGCTGTCGGCGTCGCTGGTTCCGACGATCGTGTTCGTCGGAGGGGTCGGGGCATTCGTCCGGACCTACCAGGTGTGGCGAGCCGAGGGCACCTGGCCCATCTGGCAGGGCGCAGGGTGGTTCCTGCTGGCGTTCTCGTTGATGTGCCTGGCGGTGCCCGGCTCAGCGTTACTCTCCTAGCGCACCCTTGGGGAGCGCGGCTTCGACTGCACGATTCCGGTCGAGAGCTGTTTTCGCCAGCCGCAAGGACAACCGCGGTGACAGCCGCTCCAGGTACCAGAACGCCTTCCACCATGCCGGCACGATGATGATCGCGTCATTGCGCATCACGGCACGGACCACCCGGTCGGCAAACACGTGAGGATCCATGGGCCGCAACGGCTCCCAGACCTTCTTGATGAACTCTTCATCTGTGACGCCAGGGGCCTTGAGCCGCCCGAACTTGCCACCGGTGAGGATCGGGGTGCGGATCACGCCCGGGCAGAGCGCCGAAACCCGCACGTTGTGGCGATCGGCCTCGACTCGCAGTGTCCGCGAGATCGCGACGACGGCATGTTTGGTGGCGGAGTAGCTCGCCTGCCCCGCGCCGGTCATGAGACCTGCCATCGACGCCGTGTTCACGATGTGACCGCTGCGCTGCCGGATCATGATCGGGTAGACCGCCTGGATGCCGTGCACGACACCGCGCAGGTTCACATCGAAGACGTCGTTCCAGTCGTCGAGCGTGTAGGAGTCGACTTCGCCCCCGACCCCGATGCCCGCGTTGTTGAACAGATAGTCGATGCGGCCCGACTGTTCCACCACCGTGGTCGCCACGCGTTCGAACGCGGCGGGGTCGCGCACGTCGAGCTCGATCGCGTGTGCTGTTCCACCGCCCGCATCGAGACGGCCTGCGAGGTCCTGTGCGGCGTCGATCTGCCGGTCGGCTATCCAGACCTCGGCGCCTTCGCCGGCCAGCCTGGCCGCCAGCGCAGCACCGATACCTGATGCGCCACCGGTGATGACGGCGACCTTGCCTGACGCACTCGACCCCATGGCCGCAGAATACGTTCGATCTCGCTGCCCCGCCGGGAGTTTTGGCTGACTAAGGGCTAGGGCAGAATCGAGTCGACGTAACCGCCGTCGACCCGCAGCGCTCCGCCCGTGGTGGCCGAGGCCAGCGGAGAGGCCAAGTACGTCACCATGTTTGCGATCTCTTCGGGCTCGATCAGTCGCTGGATCAACGACTGCGGCCGGTGCTTGATCATGAATTCGCGCTGCGCCTCATCCCACGGCAGCGATTTGTCGACGAGTTGGTACACGAAGTCCTCGACACCCGCCGTGTGGGTCGGCCCGGCGATCACCGAGTTCACGGTCACCCCACTACCCGCGGCTTCCTTGGCGAAACCGCGCGATACGGCGAGCAGCGCCGTCTTGGAGACGCCGTAATGGATCATCTCCGCCGGCGTGACAATGGCGGAGTCACTGGCGATCTGGATCGCCCGGCCCCAGCCCCGCTGAGTCATCCCGGGCAGGTAACTGCGGATAAGTCGCACCGAGGCAAGGACATTCACGTCGAAGTAGGTGCGCCACTGCTCGTCGGTGATCTCCAACGGCGGCACCGCCCCGAAGATCCCCAGGTTGTTCACCAGGATGTCGACATCGGGCAGCTGACGCAGCAGGTCGGCCGTTCCCTCCTCGGTGGATACGTCGGCGGCGACGCCCAGGACATCGAACTCGCTCAGTTTGGAGACGGCTTCATCGACGCGGGCCTGCGTGCGACCGTTGACGGCGACACGGGCGCCGCTGCGCGCCAGTTGCTCGGCGATTGCCAGCCCGATGCCCTGTGTCGAACCCGTGACGAGCGCGGTCTTTCCGGTCAGTTCGATGTTCACAAGGCTGTACTACCACCGATGTGGGCAAACTATTCCAGGTTGCGTAGCTCGCGCTTGAGGATCTTGCCGGTCGGGTTGCGCGGCAGCTCGTCGAGGAAGACCACCTCACGCGGCACCTTGTACCGCGCCAGGTGCTCTTTGACGTAGGTCTTGATCGAGTCTTCGTCAAGGTCGGCACCCTCGGCCTTCACCACGAAGGCCTTCAGCCGGGCACCCCACTCCTTGTCCTCGACACCGAGTGCGGTCGCCTCGATGACATCGGGATGACCACTGATCAGATCCTCGACCTCGGCCGGGAACACGTTCTCACCGCCGGAGACGATCATCTCGTCATCACGGCCGCTGACATAGAGCAGACCGTGCTCGTCGAAGTATCCGACATCGCCCGACGACAACATGCCGTCGATGATCTGCTTCCCCCCGCCGCCGGTATAACCCTTGAACGGGAACGTGTTTCGCACGAAGATGCGGCCCACCTGGCCCTGCGGCAGCTCGTTGCCGTTGTCGTCGATGATCTTGACGGTGATGCCCTTGACCACCGGCCCGACCGTCGACGGGTTGATCGACAGGTCCTTGGGCCGGGCGATGCTCGCGAACGCGATCTCGGTCGATCCGTAGAGGTTGTAGATGACCGGCCCGAGGTCCTTGAGCGCCCGGGAGGCCAGCTCGGCGCCGAGCTGGGACCCGGAGACGAACACGATCCGAAGTGAGGACAGATTGGGCTTCGGCTTCATCTGCTCGAGATGGTCGAGCATCCGCGAGAGCATGACGGGCACCACCACCATGGCGGTGACCTGGTGTTTCTCAACGTCTTCCAACACGGTGGCGGGCTTGAACCGGCGACGCAGCACCAGGGTGGTTCCCAGCATCATCGCGATGGTGGCGTGCAGGAAGCCGAGCGCGTGGAACATCGGCGCGGGCAGCGACGTGACCTCGCCCGCCTTGAACGGGACATGCGACAGCACGCCCCCGATCGGGGCGAGCGACGGCGGGGCGGCCCGGTTGGCCCCCTTGGGCGTCCCGGTGGTGCCGCTGGTCAGGATGATGATCGACGGGTGCTTGCTGGCCTTGGGGGCGGGCCGGCCATTGCCGCGCGCGATGACATCGGCCAGGGTCTCGTCGGTGCTGCCGGAGGGCTTGTCGGAATCCGGGTTGACGCCCAGCGCCCGCAGTTTGCCCAGCTCCGGCTCGGCATGGGCCACAGCCGCGGTGTACTCGTCGTCGTAGATGATCACCTTGGCGCCCTCGCGCTCGGAGACCTCTTTGATCTGCGGGCCGGAGAACTCGGAGTTGAGCAGGATGATCCGGGCGCCCACCCGGGCAGCGCCGTACAGCGCGACCAGGAACCAACGGTGGTTACGGGCCAGGATCCCCACGCCGTCACCGCCCCTGACGCCCATCGTGAGCAGCTCGTGGGCCACCGCGTGCGCCGCGGCGTCGAGCTCCCCGAACGTCAGCTCGCCCTCGTCGTCGATCACCGCGGCACGCTTGGGATGCCGACGCGCGTTGAGCGCCGGGATCATCCCGATCTCGCCCCAGGTGCGGATGTCACCGAGCATGGCCAGGATGTTCTGCGGGGGCTCCAGCCGTAGCGCACCCGCCTCGAACATCTTGCGGGCGTAGTGCAATTCGGCCGCGCCCCGCTCCGCGTACTGCTTGGCCTTCGCGGTCACATTCGCCGGCAGATCAGACAGACTTGGCATGTCGCCACAATAAGTGACATCTATCGCACCGCGGGCAGTAACTACCATGTGGTCATGGCCGGTGCAGTGTCGCTGGAGATAGACGGCCTCGAGGTGGCCGTCAGCAACCCCGACAAGGTGGTCTTCCCTGATGCGCACGTCACCAAGCTGGACCTGATCAACTACTACCGGTCGGTGGCTGACGGCGCCCTTCGCGGGGTATACGGACGTCCGATGATCCTCAAACGGTTCGTCAAGGGCATCTCCGCCGAGGCCATCTTCCAGAAGCGGGCACCCGAGAAGCGGCCGGATTATGTGGACGTCGCCGAGCTCAAGTACCGGTCCGGCACGTCGGCCAAGGAGGCGGTCCTGCGCGACACCGCGGGCCTGGCGTGGGCGGTGAACCTGGGGTGCGTCGATCTGAACCCGCACGCGGTGCGGGCCGAGGATCTCGACCATCCCGACGAGCTGCGGGTCGACCTGGATCCGATGCCCGGCGTCGGCTGGTCACAGATCGTCGACGTCGCCCAGGTGGCCCGCGAGGTGCTGGAGGAGCACGGTCTGACGGCGTGGCCCAAGACTTCGGGCTCGCGCGGCTTCCACGTCTACGCGCGCATCCACCCGAGGTGGCCGTTCACCAAGGTTCGGCTCGCCGCCGAAACCGTGGCCCGGGAGGTGGAGCGACGCGTTCCCGATCTCGCGACGGCGCGCTGGTGGAAGGAAGAACGAGGCACCCGGGTCTTCGTCGACTTCAACCAGAACGCCAAGGACCGCACGGTGGCCTCGGCCTACTCGGTACGAGCCACGCCCGATGCCCGGGTTTCCACGCCGCTGCGCTGGGACGAGGTCGACGGGTGCCGTCCGGAGGCGTTCACGGTCGCCACTGTGCCCGACCGGTTCACCGAGATCGGCGACCCGTGGGAGGGCATGGACATCACGGTCGGCGAGTTGGACCCGTTGCTTGCGCTCGCCAAGGAGCTCGGCCCGGCCGAGAAGGCACCGAAGGGCGCCTCGCACGATGGGCGAAGACAATCGACCATGCCCCTGATCGAGATCGCCAAGACCAAGACGAAGGATGAGGCGATGGCGGCGCTGGACGTGTGGCGCGAGCGCTATCCCGCGGTGGCCGGGCGGCTGGAGCCCGTCGACATCCTGCTCGACGGGATGCGGGGCCCGAGTTCGATCTGGTACCGCGTGCGGATCAACCTGCAGCACGTGCCCGAGGCCGAGCGCCCGCCGCAGGAAGAGCTGCTCGCCGACTACAACCCGTGGGAGAACTACCGCGGTGCACAGTGGAAGCACTGACTTTTCCACCGGGACCGCACTCGACCAGGCCTGAGTGGAGCGCTCAGGCCTCCGCCGTCGCCTTGATCGCGGCGAGTGTCTGGGGGATGCCTGTCTTCGCAGATTGGGTGCGCGTGGCGATCTCGGATTCAGCCCTATCGCCGAAGCGGTCGTGAAAGCCTGCGATGCCCTTGGGCTTGAAGTGCCAGGATTGGGTGAGGCGCGTGCCACCGTCGACCGGCTCCAGGGTGAATCCCCAACGGACCCACCCGTTGTTGACCTCCCAGGCGAACTCGCGGCCGGGGTCGGCGGCGACCACCTGGCTGCGAGTCTCCCACGTCCGCTCGGGCGTCTCGTTGCGTCCGGTGAACCAGGCACCGACCTCTGGGCCGCCGCCGTCATCCCACCAGCACGCCCGGCACTGCGGACTCCATTCACCCATCCGGGTGATGTCGGAGACCAGGCTGTACACGTCCTCGGGAGCACGTGCGACATGGATCGAGTGGGCGAATTCGAGATCGGTCATGCGTCTCTCCTATGTCGAGCCACTGCCGTTTGGCAAGCGGTGAACGACGACGCATCGTGGATTGGCTCGGGCTTGCCCAATGTCTGGCACTCCTTCGTCCTTGCGCGGCACCCAGCCGCCTACAGACCGTTACGTTCGGCGACCAGCAAGGCCAGCAACCCCGGGAATTGCCGGTCGATCTCCACGCGCCGGAGCAACACACCTTTGCGGTTGCCGTAGTCGGTGAGCTGGATCAACCCGCTCTCACCGAGCACCCGAAAGTGGTGGGTTGCGGTCGACTTGGTGACCTTCAGCGCAAATGACGAGCAGGTGTGCTCCACATCCTCCTCGGCCTCGGCGAGCTCGGCCACAACGCGCCGGCGATGCGGGTCGGCCAGCGCTGCCAGGACAGTACCCAGCGTCATATCGGATTCCACTGCCGCGCAACCTATCCCCACGCAGGTACGATTTGCATCGTACCTTCAACGTGGCTAACCTCGCGTACGAAGTTCATCGTACCTTCTCGGTGCGTGATCGAAGGAGAGCTCATGTGCGCACACCACAACGAGACGGTCGCCGTCACCGGCGTCACCGGAGCGTTGGGCAGCCGAATCGCAGCGGCACTCGCCGAGCGCGAGGTTCCACAGCTACTCGTGGCGCGTAACCCCGCGGCCCTGCCCGACCTTGTCGGGGCGCAACGCCGAGGCCCCGCCGAGTATGCCGACGCCGCTGCGATGCGGCAGGCACTGGACGGTGCGTCGACCTTGATCTTGATCTCCGGGCACCCGACGGGCCGTCGCCTGGAAGAACATGCCACCGTGGTGGAAGCCGGTCTCGCCGTCGGGGTGCAACGAGTCCTCTATGTCTCGCTGCTCGGAGCAGGTCCGGTCGCCACCTACCGCAATGCCCGCGACCACTGGCTCACCGAGCAGTTCATCGCCGGAACAAGGTTGCGCCACACCATCTTCCGCGCCGGATTCTACGGTGCGACGCCCGCCGCGCTGGCCGACGAGAACCTCGTCATCCGCGGCCCGGGCGGCACCGGGCAGGCCGCGTTCGTCACTCACGGTGATATCGCCGCGGTCGTCGCCGCCGTCGCCGCGGATTCGAGTACCGAACACGACGGTGCGATCCTCGAAATCACCGGACCCGAGCTACTCACGCTTGAGCAAGCGGTGGCCAAGATCGCCGCGGCGACGGGGCGGCCGTACCGCTATCACGCCGAGACCCTGGAAGAGGCGTTCAGCAGCCGTTGGCAACAAGGCATCAGCGGCAACCAGATCGAGGCCTGGATCTCCTGGTATCAGGCCATTGCCCGCGGCGACGTCTCCGCGCTGACCGATGTGGTCGAGTCGGTGACGGGCAATCCGGCCACTGGAATCGAGCGTTCCGACTGGTGGCCCGAGCCGAATACGTCCTACTGACTTCCGTCCGGCTCACCTGTTCGAGGAGTGCGATACTGCCGTGGTGATCGATGCTGGGGCGGTTCGGGTATTCGCCGTCGGCTCGCCAGATCTCGCGGCACGGATGACCGGGCCCACCACGGCGCTCCTGCAGGAATTGGTGGCCGGGGACGCCGCGTTGGGCTGGGTCGATCCACCATCGGAGGCCGAGGTTGCGGAGCTGCTGGGCGCGATCACCCGCGGAGCCGGTGACGGTGACGCCGCCCTGCTGATCGCCGAGGTGGACGGCCAGTTGGCAGGGTTCGGTTACTGGCGTAGGTACGCACGTCCGACGCATCGGCCACATGCGGATGTGGAAAGGGTCGCGGTCGATCCGCGATGGCAAGGCCTCGGCATCGGCCGGCGCCTGATGACGGCATTGGTCCAGGCCGCCGCGGATTCAGATGTGGAGGTGCTGACCCTCGATCTCAGGGGTGACAACCAGCGCGCCGCGCGGCTCTATGAGTCCTTGGGCTTCAAACGCTATGGCCTGCTCGAAGGATTCGTCGCGGTGGGTCAGCGACGGTACGACAAGTTGTTCTATGCCCGGGATTTACGTCAACGGCCCGGAACGGTGTCGCACCCCTGACCGGAAGCACGCCGGCCAACAATTCTGCGGTGCCCTCAGGTGATTCGACGTGGAAGTGGTGGCTTCCCGAATCGACGAGCACGATGTCGATTCGGTCGCGATAGCGGTAATGGCACCGAGATCGGTTCTGTCACAACCCCAGCCGTGGACAAACACGAGGGCGGCCCATCGGCCGGGCCGGTCACCGTGTACCGGATCGTGGTCTCGTGCGGACGTTGGACCTCGCGGACCGCGGCAGTCCATTTCGTCGCCGACAGCGCTTCCTTTCGAGACGGAGTTGGCTCCCTGGCCGTTTTCCGCGGGGCACGCCCGACAACAGCGGCCTCCCCGCTCGAATTCCCGGCATACTGTGGTTACATCACGCCCTAGGAGTGTCCATGCGAATCGCCCTGTTCGCGACCTGCCTGGCGGATGCGATGTTCCCACCCGCGGCGATCGCCACGGTGCAGTTGCTCGAGCGCCTCGGCCACCAGGTGGTCTTCCCGCCCAGCCAAACCTGTTGCGGCCAAATGCATGTCAATACCGGTTATCTCAAAGAAGCCACCGCACTGGTGCGCAACCACGTCCAGGCCTTCGAATCCGCGAACTGCGACGCCGTGGTCGCGCCGTCGGGCTCGTGTGTGGGGTCGGTACGGCACCAGCACACGATGGTGGCCCGCCGGGCCGGTGACGAGGATCTGGCCGAACGTGCCGAACGACTGGCCGGACGGACCTACGAGTTGTCGGAACTGCTGATCGACGTGCTCGGCGTCGATGACGTCGGTGCCTACTATCCGCACCGCGTCACCTACCACCCGACCTGCCACTCGCTGCGCATGCTCGGGGTCGGCGACAAGCCGCTGCGGCTACTGCGCAATGTGCGGGGACTGACGCTGGTGCAGTTGCCCGAGGCCGAATCCTGTTGCGGCTTCGGCGGAACCTTCGCGATCAAGAACTCCGATACGTCCACCGCCATGCTGGCCGACAAGATGACCCACATCCTGGAGACCGGGGCCGAGGTGTGCAGCGCCGGGGACTCCTCGTGCCTGATGCACATCGGCGGCGGGCTGAGCCGGCTACGCTCGGGCGTGCGTACCGTGCACCTGGCCGAGATCCTGGCGGCCGAACGATGAGCGAATTCCTGGGCACCCCCGGCGTCGGAAACCTCCGCGGTGACGTACCGTTTCCCGTCGCCGCCCGCACCGCGCTCGCCAACTCCCAGTTGCGCCGCAACATCGGGCACGCCACCCACACCATTCGCACCAAGCGTCTCAACGCAATCCGCGAATGCGACGACTGGGAGCAGTTGCGCGCCGCGGGCAGCGCCCTCAAACAGGACGTCATGGCGCGGCTTCCCGAGTTGCTCGTGCAGCTCGAAGACAACGTCACCAAACGCGGCGGCGTGGTGCACTGGGCCCGCGACGGCGATGAGGCCAACCGCATCGTCGCCGACCTGATCCGCGCCACGGGCTCGGACGAAGTGGTGAAGGTCAAGTCGATGGCCACCCAGGAGATCGGGCTCAACGAGTATCTGGAGGCCCAGGGCATCGCCGCGTTCGAAACCGATCTTGCCGAGTTGATCGTGCAGCTCGGCCACGACAAGCCCAGCCACATCCTGGTACCGGCCATCCACCGCAACCGCGCCGAGATCCGTGAGATCTTCGACCGGGAGATGCCCGACGCGGGTGAGCTCACCGATGATCCCCGGGTACTGGCGATGGCGGCCAGGGCCCATCTGCGACGCAAGTTCCTCACCGCGCAGGTCGCGGTCAGCGGCGCCAACTTCGGCATCGCCGAGACCGGCACGCTCGCGGTCGTGGAGTCCGAAGGCAACGGACGGATGTGCCTGACGCTGCCGCGGACGCTGATCACCGTGATGGGCATCGAGAAGATCGTGCCGGCGTTCACCGACCTCGAGGTGTTCATGCAATTGCTGCCGCGCTCCTCGACGGCGGAGCGGATGAACCCGTACACCTCGATGTGGACCGGCGTGCATCCTGGCGATGGTCCGCAGGAATTCCACCTGGTCCTGCTGGACAACGGCCGCACCCGGGTGCTGGCCGATGAGGTGGGACGCGCCGCCCTGCACTGCATCCGGTGCAGTGCATGCCTGAACGTCTGCCCGGTCTACGAACGCACCGGCGGCCACGCCTACGGCTCGGTCTATCCCGGACCGATCGGGGCGATCCTGAGTCCCCAGCTCACGGGCACCACCGGCCACGACGACCCCAACGCCAGCCTGCCCTACGCCTCGTCGCTGTGCGGAGCGTGCTTCGAAGCCTGTCCGGTGCGCATCGACATCCCGTCGATCCTGGTCCACCTGCGCGCCGCCCAGGTGGACCAGGAAAGGGGAGGCCTGCCCGGCGGACAGGATCTGGCGATGAAAGCCGCGGGCTGGGCGATGGCCGACGCGGGCCGGTTCTCGCTGGCCGAGAAGGCCCTCGGCGTCGGGCGGCTGATCGCCGGGCGGGATCACCTCATCTCCGCGCTGCCCTGGCCGGCTTCCAAGTGGACGGCCAGCCGAGACATTCCCGAGCCGCCCGCCGAGACATTCCGGCAGTGGTGGAAGCGCACCCATGAGGGAGACCGAGGGTGACGGGCCCGACGCCTGAGGCCCGAGCTGCGGTGCTCGGCCGGGTTCGCGCCGCCCTTGCGTCGGCGCCGCCTGAGGCCGTCGCGGTGCCGCGCAACTATCACCGTGAGACGTTGTCCGGCGCGGGCAACGTCGAGCGGTTCGCCGAGACGGTCGCCGAGTACCGCGCCCGGGTGCATCGCATCGAGGTCCATGCGATCGCGTCGACCGTTCTCGAACTGGTCGGGCCGGGCGCCACGGTGGTCATCCCGGCCGACCTACCGATCGAATGGGTGGCGGGGGTGACGACGGTCGCCGACACGCCGGCGCTGAGTGTCGAGCAGCTCGACCGCGCCGATGCGGTGCTGACCGGATGCGCGCTGGGGATCGCCGCGACCGGGACGATCGTTCTGGATGCGGGTCCCGGGCAGGGGCGGCGTGCGCTGACCCTGGTGCCCGACCATCACGTCTGCGTGGTCCGGACCGATCAGATCGTCGACACCGTGCCGCAGGCATTCGCCGAGCTGGCGCCGACGCGGCCGCTGACGTTCATCTCCGGTCCCAGCGCCACCAGCGACATCGAACTACAGCGCGTAGAAGGAGTCCACGGGCCCAGGACGCTCGACGTGCTGATCGTGTGAACCTTACCGGCGAGTAGGCCCGGGAGGGTTCTTAGCAAAGTATTAACGCTGGCTCCCAGCCGCCTTATTTTGCCCGCATAGCGTCATGAACAGGTTGACGCGACGGAGCTCAGCCAGAGCTCAGGAAAGACGGCGGGAGGCTGATCATGACATTCACGAACAACACCCCGGCAATGGATCGACACTTTCGGTACGGGAACTCGGCAGTCATCTGCGAAGGCGCATCAATGCGCGCGCAGTGCCGCCAACTGGCGACAGTGGTGACCATCAAGGGAGACGTCGACAGGAACAACATCGACCAGATCGCGTCGTATGTTAATCGGTTCATCCTTGCCGAGAAGCCTTTGGCGCTCGATCTGAGTGGCGTGAACAGCTTTGAACCGCAGGCGATCTCGCTGTTCTACAACATCGATGAAAAGTGCGGCGCACTGGGCGTGGACTGGACGGTAGTCGCCAGCCAGCCGGTCGTCGGCGAGATCCACCACCAGGACGTGGACGTACCGCTCAGCTCGTCGGTGCCCGAAGCCCTGCATCACTTCGCTGAAGGCAACACGGCACGCCGCCGGTTGCTCCCCCTGCTTATCAAGAGCGCCTGAGAGAAAGGCCAACGCAATGTTGATCGATGTTCGCTGGTTGACCCGCCTGCTTCGCAATCGTCACCGGGCGGTGCGCACCTAGTCCATCGCACACGAGACAACTCCCGAAATGGCTGCCAGACCCGGTCTGGCAGCCATTTCGTGTGTTTATGGCAAATCCCTGGCAAGCCCTGGTCACTGAACCTTCGTGATTGCCGGTGGCTTCCACGTGCCGTCGATGATCGACGGCGGGGCTTCCTTCGGCCAGTACAGCCGCAGCATGAGGTTGAACTTGCCGGCCGGTGCGGGCAGCCAGTTGGCTTCCTTGCCCGGGCCGGGGTTCTCGTGCTGCAGGTAGAGATCGACCGATCCGTCGGGGTTGGTGACGAACGGATTCCGCTGGCTCAGCGTGTAGCGGTTGAGCGGATTGTCGACGAAGAAGTAGCCCTCGTCGTACATGGTCAGTGACCAGAACCCGTTGACGGGCGGGAATTGGTCCTTGTCGAAATGCACCGTGTACTTGTCGGCGCCGTCGTAGGCCTGGCCGTCGGTGTCGGCTTCCGAGGTTGGGTAGACCGCATCCTGGGGCAGGTTGGCACCCAGGCCGATGGCGGTGATCAACGCGCGCTGGAGATAGTCGGTGCCGTACTGTCCGGTCTCTGTGGTGAACCGCCAGCCGTTGACGTTCTCCAGTTCTTTGAAGCGGGCCATGATCTTCTCGAAGCCTTCTTTGGGAACTGACTGCAACGCCGCAGCCACGTCGGGACCGAGCTTGCCGATGTCGAACTTCTCCCCCGCGACGATGCCGAGTTCGGCCATCTTGTCCACGATCAGCCGGTCGGCCTCGCTGGGCGGGTTGTTCTTCATCAACGTGGCCAGCAGATCGAAGTACGCTTCGGCGCTCAGATTGTTGACCTGGTCGCGGACCGGCGTCTTCATGTCGATGGTCGGATCGACCTTGCCTGCCGGCGGGGTGTACGGCTTGCCGTATGAACTGAGCGGCACCAGCGAGATCTCGTCCTGCAACTTGTGCACCGCGGCGTAATCCTCTGGCGTGCCATCGCAGTAGATGCGGCCCAGCAGCCACACCGTCGAGGTGGGGGACTTGTACTCCTTCACGCCGGCGGGCAGCGTGCCTTTCCAGCCCGGACCGGTGATGGCGTAGGTCTGCGGGCCCGTGCCGGTCGTGCGCTTCCCGGGTACCTCGAAGACGTTGGTGTAGCCGTCGAGCATCGGGAACAGGTAGTAGCGGTCGTGAGCGTCCGGCAAGGTCAGCACCCACGGCTCGTTCTTGACGTCGATGAATCCGTTTGTGTACAGCGTGTCGGCGTTCGGTGCGGTGACGTCGCGGAACTGGGCATTCGGGTACTCACGCATCCGCATCAACTGCCCCATCGGCGCCCGCGGCGCCTCAACTTGGGCGACATTGGTCATCACGCGCCGCGTCATCTCAACGGTGACAAGGGGATACCCGTACACGTAGGCATCCAGGGCTATGGCCTTGGCCTGGTCGGGCGTCAACCGCCCGGGCCCGGACTGCTCGCCTTCATCTGACGAAGGCGAACACGCCAGGGTGCCCATCATCAAGAGTGCGGTGCCGAGCGCGACGAGCCGCTTGACCACACGCCTGTCCTTATTCACGAAGAATATTTCCTCTCTTGGGTTTTCCACCGGCTAGGTGTATGCGACGTGGACGCGGTGAATCTGCCCTTCGAACGGGAAAGGCGCGCGTTCGCGGTAGTCGAGCGATACCGGCGAGCCCAGGCAGGTACCGATGTCGAGGCAGTCGTTGGCGGTGAACAACAACGGTGCGCTGATCGGGACCTGACCACTGGCAATCGTTTCGCCGTTGCGCGCGACGGTGATGTCGAGCGGGCCGCCCGGGCGTGGGTCCGCGTACTGGGTGGTCACGGTGATCGTGGCACGCCCCGGCGGCACCTTGCCCTCAGTGCGGATCTTGGTGCGCGACAGAATGAACAGGTTGAACTCGTAGCAGAGCTGGCCCTCGTCGAGGTAGACCGTGAGGCCGCCTGCCGCGGCACCGAGGGCGTACAGCACCCCGTTCGCATTGGCGGGGATGTCGACGTCGATGGTGACGACATTGTTCTTGTTGCCCAGCGCCGGGGCACAGAATTCCGGCATCCGGATGGTGTCACCCGAGAACTCCCACTCCTTGTAGGGCGGGGTGATGCGCAACTCGGGGTGGTAGACCGGAACCCACAGTCCACCGCCGATCGGCAGCACCGCATTGCGGGCCGCTTCGACCATGAACATCTCCCGCATCTGCGCGAGTTTCTCGGGCTGTTCAGCGGCGAGATCGTGGGCCTGCGACCAGTCTTCGTCGAGGTGGTACAGCTCCCACGTGTCGTTGTCGGGGGTCCAGGTGGCGATACCCGGCGGCTGGCCGGGTACCCAAGGAAGACGAGGCCCACGCGCCGAGGCCATCCAGCCGTCGTGGTAGATACCACGGCTGCCCATGACCTCGAAGTACTGGGTCTTTTTGCCGCCGGGTGCGTTTCGGTCTCCCAGTGTGCGGGCGAAGCTCGCTCCCGCCAGCGGCATCTGCGGTTCACCGTTGACCACCTGCGGCGGCGCGATTCCGACGATGTCGTAGATGGTCGGGACGATGTCGTTGCAGTGCAGGAACACGTCGCGTGGGGCGGTGTCCGCGTTGATCCGGGCAGGCCAGCGCACCGCCATCGGATTACGCGTGCCACCCAGGTGGGAGGCGAGCAGTTTCATGCCCTTGTACGGCGTGCTGCCTGCCCACGCCCAGCCCGCGTGGTACTGGTTGTCCACCAGTGGAGAACCGAGTACGTCGAGGCCGCCGAGTTCCTCGAGGGCGTCGATGTGCTGGCGGACCGTCGTGGGAATCCCGTTTTGCGCCAGCAGTTCGGCGATTGTGCCGTTCTGCCCTTCGCCCGACGAGCCGTTGTCACCCCAGATGTAGAAGAACAGGGTGTTGTCGGCATAGCCGAGCGATTCGAGCTCATCGGCGATGCGGCCGACCTGGACGTCGACATGTTCGGCGTAACCGGCGGCGACCTCCATCAGACGGCGCTGGAACGGCTTCTCGTCCTCGGGGATGTCATCCCAGGCCGCCATCGCTTCATCGCGCTCGGTCAGGGCACAGTCCGGCGGAATCCAGCCCTTGTCCTTGGCACGCTCGAACACCCGCTGCCGGTAGGCATCCCAGCCGTCGTCGAACTTGCCCGCGTACTTGTCGGCCCACTCCTTCATGATGTGGTGCGGTCCGTGCAGGCAACCGCTGGCCCAATACATCATGAACGGCTTGTCAGCGTTGAACGCCTTGTGCCGGCGCAGCCAGGAGATGGCGTCGTCGGCCAGATCCTCCGAGAGGTGGTAGCCCTCTTCGGGAGTCTTCGGCGGGGCGACCACGGTGGTGTTACGTACCAGGTTCGGTTCGTACTGTGAGGCCTCACCGGCCAGGAACCCGTAGAAGTACTCGAAACCCAAACCGGTGGGCCAGTTCTCGAAGGGACCGGCCGCAGTGGTCTCCTCGGCGGGGGTGTTGTGCCACTTCCCGAAGGCCGATGTCGCGTAGCCGTACTGCTTGAGCACTTCGGCCACGGTGGCGCTCGATCGCGGGATCTTGCCGGCGTAGCCGTCCCAGTCGTTGGCCAACTCAGCGATCTGGCCGTTGCCGATCTCGTGGTGGTTGCGGCCGGTGAGCAGCGACGCCCGGGTCGGCGAGCACATCGCGGTGGTGTGAAAGCGGTTGTAGGACACGCCTTCAGCGCAGATGCGGTCGAGCGTCGATGTGGCGATCTCGCCGCCGAACGTCGAGGGCAAGCCTGGGCCCGCATCGTCGATGAGCACGATGACGATGTTCGGCGAGTCGTCGTGTAGCCGCTTGGGGATCGCGCGCGGGTTGTACGTCGACTCCTGCAACGTCCGCCCCGCGATACTGCCCGACGGAACCGGCGGGAATGGCAAAACGCCACCGTCCGGTAGAACCGCCGACACCAAATCGTCACCCTGCACGTCAGACACCGCGCCCCTCTCCTCTACGGGAACTTGGTCTGTGCAGCCGACCACTGGTGGGGCAAGCCGCGCAGCCGATTCACCCCGACCCGGGCATCCACTGTGCAGCAAACTGCCAGCTTCTGTCTTGACATTCCAGGACAAATCTTTGACATTGTGGGACATGGCCGTGATCCGGGGCACGGCACTCACGAATTTTCACCAACTCGTCGCCGAACTCGGCGGAGATAGTCACGCACTGCTCGCCGACGCTCACATTCCGTACGACGACGTCGGTCGCCAGGACCGGTTCATCTCGCTTCCCAACGGCGCCCAGATGCTCGAAGACACCGCCGCCACACTCGAAACCCCCGATTTCGGGCGGCGTTTGGCGCTCCTCCAAGGCATCGACATCCTGGGCCCGGTCGGGCTAGCGGGCCGCAATGCCGCCACCGTTGCCGATGCGTTCATGATTTTCGAGAAGTTCATGGCGGCCTACAGCCCCTCGATCACCGCCCGGGTGACCCCACATCTCGACCCGGAACTACCACGCTTCGAATTCGAATTCCTGCTCGACCCGTCACCCCCGCAAGCCCAGGCGATCGAACTGTCGCTGGGAGTCACGCTGCGGGTCCTGCGGCTGTTCCTCGGCGCCGCCTACCGGCCGGTCGCGGTGCACCTGCCCCACACCGCACTGGCACCCGCCGACGACTATCAGAGCTACTTCGGTTGCCCGCCACGCTTTTTCGAGCCGGTCGCGGGCTTCACCCTGCGCACCACCGATCTGCAGCGCCCACTGCCCGCCGATCAACTCGCTCACCAGACCGCGGTCGATTACCTTGCCCAGGTGATGGGCGAATTCAACCCGGCGACCAGCCAATTGGTGCGCACCCTGGTGCGCCAACTCCTGCCCACCGGGGCCATCGGCCTGGCCGACATCGCCCGTCACATCGCCCTGCACCCCAAGGCACTGCAGCGGCGGCTGCGCGCCGAGAACGCCACGTTCGCCGACCTGGTCGACCAGACGCGCCGCGAGGCCGCGCAACGCCTGCTGCTCGACACCGATCTGGCCCTCGACCAGCTGTGCCGCCAACTCGGCTACGCCGAGCAGAGCGTCCTCACCCGATCCTGCAAACGGTGGTTCGGCACGACTCCCACGGCCTACCGCAACACCCGGATCGCGTCGCCGCCTCAGCCCTGAACACCGGCCCACCAAGCCGAGCCACGTCTTTGCCGAGCGAACGATCCGTCGCGCATCCCCCTTCCCAACTGCTAATGTTCGGCCCGCCGGGCGATGCAATCGGCACCTGCCCACCTCGGGAAGGAGTCCCGCTGTGTCCCGCACACTTTCCACGGTGCGCTACGGAATGGTCCCGGCTTTCGCGGCCGGTGCCGTCGGGATCGCCGTCGGTCTGCTCAGCCCGGTGACCGCTGTGGCCGAGCCGCCGCCGCGCCCGCCCAACTGCACGGCCGCCGACCTGGCCGGCATCGCCTCGGGCGTCGCCGCCTCGACGTCGACATACCTGTTCACCCACCCGGATGTGAACGATTTCTACACAAGTCTGCGAAGCCGTCCGGACGAAGAGACTCCGGAGGCCACTCGCGCCTACTTCGACGCCAACCCGCAGGCCCACGCCGACCTCGCCGGGATCCGTCAACCACTCACCGACTTCCGAGCCCGGTGCGGTATCAAGGCACCTGATCAGCCATTAGGACAATGATGTACACCCCAACGCCTCGATCATCCTGGCTCCGCGCCGCCACGGTCGCGCTTGCCTTCACCGCGCTGCCCGGCGCCATCGTCCTGGCCGCCCCGGCCGGGACCGCCAACGCCGACGTATGCGCGAGTGCCGGCCGTCGGATCTCGGTGGGCGGCTGCGTCAACATCGCCGATGCGGTCTCCCCCTACGTGCCACCGCCGACGTACTACGCGCCGCTTCCCGAGGATCCGCCACCGCCGCCGCCGGGCGCGAACGTCAGCGGCTGCATCGGCTACAACGGGCGGTGGGTCCACGCGGGCGGCTGCAACTAGCTCAGGCGATCGCGCCGGAGTCCTTGAGCTCGCTGATCCGATCCCAGTCGATGCCGAGTTCCATCAGCACGATCTCGGTGTGCTCGGACGCCTGTGGCGCGCGCGTGGTCTCCAGCGGTTCGTGATTGAACTGCACGGGCCCGCGCACCACCTTGAACGGCTTGCCGCCGTCGGTGGCCTCCACCTCGACGATCATGTCGTTGGCGACGGCCTGGTCGTCTCCGGCGAGGTCGACGAGGCTCTGGAACGGCGCCCACTGGCCCTTCATGGTCTTGAGGTGCTGGCGCCAGTACTCGAACGGCTTACTGCCGATCGCCTGCGCGATGAGCTCGACGCCTTCCGAGGCATTCTCGATCAGCGGCAGCACGTCGCAGAACCGCGGGTCGTCGGCCAATTCGGGCAGACCGAGGTGTTCGAAGGCATCGCGGATATAGCCCGTCGGACTGACGATGCACAGGTTGATGGTGCCTCCGTCGGAAGTCCGGTAGTTGGCCATGAACGGGTTGACCGAGGTGGCATCGTCCGGCATCAGCGAGCGCATCGTCTCACCTGTCTCCATGCCCTGGGTGACGCTGGCACCGGCCGCCCACCAGGCGGTGCTGAGCAGCGAGACGTCGATCTCGGCGGTTTCTCCGGTGCGCTCCCGGTGGAACAAGGCGGCGGCGATGCCACCGGCGATGTTCATCCCGCCGATCGAATCGCCGAAGGCCGGGATGCCCTGGGACAGAGCACCATTGATCGCCTCCGGCGTGAGGGCGTGCCCCACGCCGCTGCGGGTCCAGAATGCGGTGCCGTCGAAGCCGCCGGTGTCGCGCTCCGGCCCCTTGTCGCCGTACGCACTGCCGCGGGCATAGATGATGTTCGGGTTCACCGCGCGGATGTGCTCGACGTCGAACTTGTTCTTCTGCCGTTGGGCGGGCAGGTAATTGGTGAGGAACACATCGGCGGTCTTGGCGATCTCGTACAGGATCTCCTGGCCGCCGGGGGTCGAGACGTCGATGCCGACGCTGCGCTTGCCGCGGTTGGGATGCTCGATGAGCGGATGACGGTTGGGGTCGAGCTGGAACCCGCCCATGTTGATGAAGCCGCGCTGGGTATCGCCGCGGACGGGGTGCTCCACCTTAATGACGTCGGCGCCCCAGTCGGCGAGGATGGCACCCGCCGCCGGTACGAAGGTGAACTGAGCGACCTCAAGCACTCGCACGCCCTGCATGACCTTGATCAACGCGGCTCCTCACCGTTGGACTTACGGTAAGTGTAGCGAGACGGTTTCCGGCGGATGTACCGCGCGCGAATCCGCACTCTCCGGCGCCGCACTGTCGTCAGGTCTGAATCTGTCCACCGTCGACGGCCAACTCCGCTCCGGTCATGAAGCTGCTCTGATCCGAGGCCAGGAACAGCACCGCAGAGGCGATCTCTTCAGGGCGGCCGAGCCGCTTCATCGGCACCTGCGCGGCCATACCGTCGAGCAGATCCTGTTTCTGGTCAGCCGGCGCCAAGCCCGTCAGCCCGGGTGTTTCGATCGGTCCGGGCACGATGGTGTTGACGCGGATCTTGCGGTCGGCCAGTTCAGCAGCCCAGGTGCGGCCGAGCGACCGGATGGCCGCCTTGGATGCCGCGTAGAGCCCGAACGCGGGCACACCCTCGGAAGCGGCGGTGGAGCCGGCGAGGACTATCGAGGCGCCCTCGTTGAGCAGCGGCAGCACCTTCTGCACAGTGAACACGGTGCCTGCGACGTTGCGATCGAAGTTGTCCCGGTAGTGCTCCGGGGTGACCTCGGGGAGAGTCGCGAAGTCGCCACCGCCCGCGTTGGCGAAGACGACGTCGAGCCCCTTGCCGCGCTTGCCGATCTCCTGGGCGAGGGTGTCGAGCTCGTCGATCTTGCTGATGTCGCTCTGAATGCCGTGGGCGCCGATGGAGGCGGCCGCTTCGTCCAGGCGAGCGCGGTCGCGGCCGGTGATGAAGACGTAGGCACCTTCGTCGGCGAGCCGTCGTGCGGTGGCCAGGCCGATGCCTGAGGTTCCTCCGGTGACCAGTGCCGTCTTGCCGTCGAGCTGTCCCATGTTCGGACTCCGTTCGTATGCGGTTCGTGTTCCGACCGCTACAACATAAGTGACATATCACCTATTCCGGGGAGTTCAGCACTGTCCACATGCGAACGATTCGCTCACTCGATATCTCGGCCACGTCGAAGCCCGATGCCACTGTGACATCGTCCGCGGTACGCACTTCCCAGGCCAGAAACCCGAGCCCACGAGTCTTCCGAACCGGACCAGCCTTCACGAAATGCAGTCCCTGCAGCCTTTCCTGCAGCTCAGCCGCTTTGGCGTCGAGTTCGTCGCGTCCGGTGGCGACGCCTTCGTCGTCGATCCACTGCACGTCGTCCGCGTAAGTGGTCGCGATGGCCTCAGCGCGGAGCTTCGGGTCGCGCTGGTCGAACACGGCGAGAAGATTGGCCTCCATAAGGCGGGTGGTGACGTCATCCATTGCTCTACTCCTGACTTTTAGGTGATAGTTCACCTAAATGCTAGCTCGACGCGGCAGGTAGTGAGCTGTTGTGATTGAGGTTGACGTGGATATGTTCGAGTGCCGCGGTGAACGGTGCCAGCAGGTTGTCGGGCAGTGGATCGAAGAAGAGGCTGCGCACCAGATCGACATGGGCGGGCGCGGCCTCCTCGATGGCCCGCTGCCCGCTCTCGGTGAGCATGACGTTGGTCGTGCGGCCATCCTCGGCGCTGGGGCGGCGTTCGGTCAGGCCGCGTTCCTCCATGCGCCGCAACTGATGTGACAGCCGACTGCGCTCCCAACCGATCTGCGCGGCGAGATCGCCGACGCGCATGCCCTCATCGCGCGCGCTCAACGCCACCAGCACGTCGTAATCGGCGAGCGACAACCCGGAGTCGGCCTGCAATTGGCGGTTCATCTCGTAGTTCATCCGCAGTTGCACGCGCATGTAGGCGATCCAGGCGCGCTGCTGCTTCGGCGTCAGCCACCCCTGCTTCGGTGATGTGTCCCGCACTTTTCTCGGCGCCACGTTTTCAGTATGACCTGGGCACCCGGCCGTGCACTCACGGTAGGCACGGTGAGACCCGGTGACCGTCGAGCTTCGCACCGGCGCCGAACGTCAGCGCGCGTGGCACACCATCCTCGAATTCTGGCCCAATTACGCGTTGGCGCAGAAACGTGCGGGCGACCGAGCTTTTCGGATCTTCGCACCACGACGAACGTCTCCAGATCACCCGAGGGCGTGACCTGACCGAATGCCGGGTACCCACCCCCGAACGGGGTTACCGTCGAGTAGGGCCAGACGTATGGAGGCCGGTGATGACCGCTACCGGAGAAGTCAACGAACGACAAGCCAGGCAGGTCGCCGAGGAGGCGCGGGAAGCGCAGTGGCACCAGCCCAGCTTCGGCAAAGAACTGTTTCTCGGCAGATTGCGGCTGGATCTGGTCCACCCGTACCCGCGTGGTCCCGCCGAGACCACGGAGCGCGGCGAGGCATTCCTGGCCAAGCTGCGGGCGTTCTGCGAGACGCAGATCGACGCCGCGGTCATCGAACGCGACGCGCAGATCCCGGACCAGGTGATCCGGGGCTTGAAGGAACTCGGCGCGTTCGGGATGAAGATCTCCCCCGAATACGACGGGCTCGGCCTGTCTCAGGTGTACTACAACAAGGCACTCACCCTGGTCGGCTCGGTCCACCCCGCGCTGGGGGCCTTGCTGTCGGCGCACCAGTCGATCGGGGTACCTCAGCCGGTGTCGATGTTCGGGACAGCCGAGCAGAAACGCACCTGGCTGCCCCGGTGCACGCGGGAGATCAGCGCGTTCCTGCTGACCGAACCGGATGTCGGCAGTGACCCGGCCCGCCTGCACGCCACCGCCACGCCGGACGGCGATGACTACCTGCTCGACGGCGTCAAACTGTGGACCACCAACGGTGTGATCGCGGACCTGCTCGTGGTGATGGCACAGGTGCCTGCGAGCGACGGGCATCGCGGCGGTATCACCGCATTCGTCGTCGAGGCGGATACACCCGGCATCGTTGTCACCAACCGCAACGCGTTCATGGGACTACGCGGAATCGAGAACGGTCTGACCAAGCTGACGGACGTGCGGGTGCCGGCCACGAACCGCATCGGCCGCGAGGGAGAAGGGCTCAAGATCGCCCTGACCACGCTCAACGTGGGACGTCTGTCGCTGCCGGCCGTGTGTACCGGAACGGCGAAGTGGAGTCTGAAGATCGCCAGGGAATGGTCGAAGGAACGCGTGCAGTGGGGCCGGCCGGTCGGTGAGCACGACGCGGTGGCCGGCAAGGTGGCGTTCATCGCGGCTACCGCCTACGGCATTGAGTCGATGGTCGAGCTCGCCGGCGAACTGGCCGACGCGGGCCGCACCGACATCCGGATCGAGGCCGCGCTCGCCAAGCTCTACGGCTCCGAGATGGCGTGGCTGATCGCCGACGAACTGGTGCAGATTCGTGGCGGCCGCGGCTTCGAGACCGCCGAGTCACTGGCCGCCCGCGGGGAACGCGGCGTGCCCGCCGAGCAAGTCCTGCGCGACATGCGGATCAACCGGATCTTCGAGGGTTCCACCGAGATCATGCATCTGATGCTGGCCCGCGAGGCGGTCGACGCGCACCTCTCGGTGGCCGGCGACATCATCGACCCGGAGGCCGACCTCAGGAAGAAGGCGAAAGCGGCCGCGCAGGCCGGCAAGTTCTATGCGCGCTGGCTGCCCACCCTGGTCGCCGGAAAAGGCCAGTTGCCAACGTCATTCACCGAGTTCGGGCCACTGGCCGAGCACCTGCGCTATGTCGAGCGGGCCAGCCGAAAACTCGCCCGCAGCACCTTCTACGCGATGTCGCGGTGGCAGGGCAGGCTGGAACACAAACAACGCTTCCTCGGCCGGGTCGTCGACATCGGAGCGGAGCTGTTCGCGATGACGGCGGCCTGCGTCCGGACCCGCAGCGGCACGCCGGACTCCGCCGTCGACCTCGCCGACGCGTTCTGTCGCCAGTCCCGGGTGCGGGCCGAGCAGCTGTTCACCGAACTCTGGGACAACAGCGACGATACCGACCGCACGCTGGCGCACGAGGTGCTCGCCGGTAGCTACACGTGGCTGGAGGACGGAATCATCGATCCGTCGATCGAAGGGCCGTGGATCGCCCAGGAGGGCGGCGACGTGACGGAGGACGTGCACCGGGTCATCCGGTGAACAAAGTACTTGCAGACGTGAACAATCCACGGGCGCAGTCTTCCTCACGACCCGCGACGCTCGTAGACTCACAGGGTTATGACGACCCCGTCAAACGCGCACGGCCGCGGATGGGGACAGCGGCCGCATTCGTTAGATGCGCTCGATCACCGTCTCTCCCGTAGACAGGCACGTCAGATGAGCCGGCGGTTCGCCGGGGTCGGCGTCGGCATCGCCGCCGCGCGCCTACGCGAAATATCCTGCGGCGCACCCGCCGCCGACGCTGAACTGGCGGGTGTCGAATTCGCGGTCGTCGCAGATGAACTCATGCACGACGAGCGGATCGCGAAACTGGCGCGCGGCAAGCAGCGCTGCGCGTCGTGGTTCGTGATCATCGTCATGGGGCTGATCATGTTCAGTTCACTACTGTGCATGGTCGTGCTGATGTTGAGCCTGATGCAGCACTCGGCGCCGTTCTGAGCGACCGCTCAGTCGAACGCAACGCTGAAGTACTGCGTCTCCTGGAACTCGTGCAGACCCTCACGGGCACCTTCGCGACCGAGCCCGCTCTGCTTCATCCCGCCGAACGGGGTCGACGGGTCGGACACGATGCCCCGGTTGATACCGACCATGCCCGCGTCGAACGACTCCGCGAGCCGCAGCGCATCCTGTAGACGGCCCGCAAAAACGTAAGCCGCCAAACCATATTCGGTGTCGTTGACCCAGCGCAGGAGATCGTCCTCGTCCTCCCACACCACCACCGGGGCGACGGGCCCGAAGATCTCGTCGGCCAGGATCGCGGCATCCGGTGCGACACCGGTCAGCAGCGTGGGAGCGACGAACCAGCCCGCGGCCGGCACGTCGGCCTGTGCGGAGATCACGGCACCGTCGGCCACCGCGGCATCGATCGCGGCAGCCACTCGCTGCGCTGCGCGCTCGCTCACCAGCGGACCGATCTGCGACGCCGGATCCGATGCCGGCCCCACGCGCAGTGCCGCGACCTCGGCGCCCAAACCGGCGACGAACCGGTCGACCACCGATGCATGCACATAGAACCGGTTGGCCGCGGTGCAGGCCTGACCGCCGCCGCGGAACTTGGCCACCATGGCGCCTGCGATGGCCGCCTCGACGTCGGCATCGGCGGTGACGACGAACGGGGCGTTGCCGCCGAGTTCCATGCTGGCGTTGACGATCCGGTCGGCAGCCTGCTTGAGCAGCACGCGGCCGACGCCGGTGGAGCCCGTGAACGACACCTTGCGGACCCGGTCATCGCTCAACCAGTTCTCGACCACGGCGGCGGCATCAGTGGTGGGCACCATGTTGACCACACCATCGGGAACACCTGCTGCCGAGAGGATTCCGGCGATCGCCAGTGCGGTCAGGGGTGTCTCGGCCGCCGGTTTGAGGACCACGGTGCAGCCCGCGGCCAATGCCGGGGCAATCTTGCGGGTGGCCATCGCGGCCGGGAAGTTCCACGGCGTCACCAGCGCGGCGACCCCGACCGGCTTGTGGGTGACCATCGTCCGGGTGCCACCGGCAGGGCTGACACCATAGGCGCCGTCGGTCCGCACCGCCTCCTCGGAGAACCAGCGGAAGAACTCGGCGGCATAGCCCACCTCGGCGCGGGCATCGGCCTGCGACTTGCCGTTCTCCGCACAGATCAGGGCCGCCAGCCGCTCGGTGTCGGCGACCATCAGATCGAACACCCGGCGCAGGATGTCGCTGCGCTGCCGCGGGCTGGTCCGGGCCCAGTCACCGAAGGCCCGGTGCGCGGCATCGACGGCCGAGCGGGCGTCCGTCACCGTGCCGTCGGCGACCTCGGCGATGGTCAGGCCGCTGGCCGGGTCGTACACCTCGAACGTCGAGGCAGCACCACGGGCCTGCCCGTCGATGAGGATGCCGTGCTTGGTGTCCAGTTCGGCGATCGCATTCTGCGTGTTCACTCACGTCTCCCAGGGATCGAGTCGGACCGGCGGTCAGCGGGTCTCGGCGAAGATGGCGGCCAGGATGTCCAGGCCCTCCTCGAGCAGGTGGTCAGGCATCGACAGCGGCGGCAGGAACCGCAGCACGTTGCCGTAGGTACCGCAGGTCAGCACCACCAGGCCCTGGGCATGTGCGGCGGCAGAGACCTGCCTGGCCAGGTTGGCGTCGGGCTCGGTGGTGCCCGCCTTGACCAGTTCGACGGCGATCATGGCGCCGCGGCCGCGGACCTCGCCGATCCGGGAATCCTCGGCGGCGATCGCGTCGAGGCGGCCGATCATGGTCTTCTCGATCTCCACGGCGCGGGCCAGCAGTCCCTCACGCTCGATGGTGTCGATGACGGCGAGGGCAGCGGCGCACGCGATCGGGTTGCCGCCGTAGGTACCGCCGAGGCCGCCGGCATGCGGCGCGTCCATGATCTCGGCGCGACCGGTGACCGCCGACAGCGGCAGGCCACCCGCGATGCCCTTGGCGGTGACGATCAGATCGGGCACGACGTCGTCGTGCTCGATGGCGAACATCGCACCGGTGCGGGCGAAGCCCGACTGCACCTCGTCGGCGACGAACACCGCGCCGTTGGCGGTACACCAGTCCTGCAGGGCGCGCAGGAAACCCGGTGCGGGAACGATGAAGCCGCCCTCGCCCTGAATGGGTTCGATCACCACGGCGGCAACGTTCTCGGCGCCGACCTGCTTGTCGATCAGGTCGAGGGCGCGGGCGGCCGCAGCCGCACCGTCGGTCTCGCCGTCACGGAACGGGAACGATGTGGGCACCCGGTACACCTCACCGGCGAACGGCCCGAACCCGTTCTTGTACGGCTGGTTCTTGGCGGTCATGGCCATGGTGAGGTTGGTACGGCCGTGGTAGGCGTGGTCGAACACCACGACGGCCTGCCTGCGGGTGTGGGCACGGGCGATCTTGACGGCGTTCTCGACGGCTTCCGCGCCGGAGTTGAACAGCACGCTGCGCTTCTCGTGGTCACCGGGAGTGAGCCGGTTGAGCTCCTCGGCCACCCGCACATAGCCCTCGTACGGGGTGACCATGAAGCACGTGTGGGTGAACGCCGCGACCTGCTCGGCGACGGCCTCGACGACGGCCGGTGCGCTGTTGCCCACGGTGGTCACGGCGATACCGGAGCCGAAGTCGATGAGCTGGTTGCCATCGGCGTCCACGAGGATTCCGCCGCCCGCCGCGACCACGTAGACGGGCAGTGTCGTCCCGACGCCGCCGGCCACCGCAGCGGTCTTCCGTGCCTGCATCTCCTGCGAGATCGGGCCGGGAATGGCAGTGACGAGTCGGCGTTCCTGGGCGACGGCCGCACCCGCGATCTCAGCGATGGTCACGTGTTCCTCCTGCTGCTGGCGGTTGTTTGTCCTCACGCTAGGGAACCGCGGGCATCGTCGGCAGGTCGGAAATGCACAAATGGATGGCATCAATTGTGCAAAACTGTCACCTATGGTTCTGGTCGGCGATGTCCTGGATGTGCGCGCGCTCGGGTTGGTCGCCGTCGAGGTCTGTCACCGCGACGCACCGGTCCGCTGGGTGGCCACGAGTGAACTCGCCGATCCGGGGCCGTTCCTGGAGGGCGGGGAGATCCTGCTGACCACCGGTCTGGAAACCGGGGCCTGGCACGACCAGTGGGACGGCTACGTGCGCAGACTTGCCGACGCCGGTGTGGCCGCCGTGGGGTTCGCCATCGGCCTCACCCACGCCGAGACTCCTGCCGCCCTCGCGGCCGCCTGCCGAAGGCACCAGCTGAATCTGTTCGAGGTGCCGCGCCGCACCACCTTCGTCGCGATCAGCCGGCACGTCGCGCATCTACTGGAGGAACAGGAGTCGACCGCGACGCGCGAGTCACTCCAGATACAGCGCAAGCTCATCTCGGCCGCAGCCAAACCCGATCCTGTCGTCGCCGTCATCACCGCACTGGCCGCGGCGCTCGACGGCGCGACATGCCTGATGAATCCCGACGGCCGGGTCGTGACCGGCCCGGTTGGCACCCGCCGCAACGAGTTTCCGCTCGACGAGGTCGCCCAGGACGTCAAGCGGTTGCAGGCCCACGGATTGCGTTCGGCCGCAGCGCAGTCCAATCCGACGCTCTCCGTGTCCGTCCATCCCATCGGGCTACGCGGCCGGGCATCGGCCTACCTGGCCGCATTGGTGCCCGCCAGGGCATCGGAGGCGCAGCGCCAGGCCGTGACGACCGCGGTCGCCCTGCTCGGCCTCATCGACGAACAGGATCGTAGCCGCGCCACGACCCGACAGCACCTCCGCAGCCGAGCACTCGAGCTGCTCGCCGAAAGCGATGACCGCACGGCGCAATTGGTGTTGGAGGTGGACCAACCAGCGGCCGAGCTGCCCAAGCACATCCGCTTCCTCCGGGCCACGGGAGACGAGTCCGCGATCGAGAACGCCGTGGCTTCCCTGGAGCGGCGGGGCATCCTCGCCGGGGTATACGTCGGCGAGCTGTGCGCGGTCGTCGCACCCGCGCAGGCGAAAGCAACCGGTTCACAGTTGGCCGAGGGCGGCCTACAGGTCGGCGTCGGGAATGCGGTGACACCCGGCGACGGCGCGACCGGCTATCGCACGGCCGGACTCGCACTCGCCCAGGCCACCGAGGTGTCCGGGGTGGTGCTGTGGGACCAGGTGATCGACAATGGCCCGCTCAGTCTGATCGACCCCGAGAAAGCCGCGGCATTCGCCGAATCCTGGTTGCACGGGCTCGATTCCGAACAGCTGGAGATCCTGCGTTGCTTCTTGCGCCATCACGGATCGCGCCTGAAGGTCGCCGAGGAACTCGGCCTGCACCGCAACACCGTGCGCAACCGTCTCGCGGCCATCGAGGCGGCACTGCCCGGCAAGCTCGATGACCCGCAGACCCGGGTGAGCGCGTGGATCGCCCTGCAATCGGCTCCCGACGACCTCAGGCCTTGAAGTAGACGAACTGGTGACTGGTGGCCAGTAGGACGCCGGTGCGGCCGAACAGGTGCGCGCTCTGGTCGAAGTATCCGCCCGAGAACTTGTGCGCCCGCGCGGTGGCGAGGACGAAGTCGTCTCCCTGGACGGCCAACTGCTCGTCGTCGGCGTGGAAGTACACCGTGATCGTCACCGTGCCGGCCGGTACGAACTGGCCGTGGCGCAGGAAGACCCGCGGATAGAAGATGTCGCTCACCGAGGCCAAAGCGGCGAAATCCATTGGCCTGGAAGGCGTGTTGCGCACCCACAGGGTTGTGGTGGATGTCGGCGATTCCACGGGGACTTCGCTGGGACTGGGCAGCGCCCCGTCGACGAACCGCATGTCATAGTTGTCGAACCACACCACGCCGAACGGCGGGACCGACGGCACGATGTCCTCGGGCGCCGGGGCCTGCGGCGCGGTGATCTCGGTGTCCGACCATCCTTGCCGTCGCAGTCCGAACACCGCGGTGGCGGTGGTCTTGACCTCGCCGTCCTGGCTGAGCTCGACGATCCAGTGCTGATTGGACCGGTTGGTCTTGACGGCCCTGGTCACGATATCGAACTCGCCGTCGGCGATCGGCGCCACGTAGTTCACCGTCAGGGCGATGGGCCGGCCGTGCCGTTGCGGGTGCAACTCGACCGCCCGCACGAGCGTGGCGGCCGTGATACCGCCGAAGGGGCCGACCATGTTGGCCCACTCCGGCACCGTCTGCCCGCGCCACCGGCCGTCACCGGAGGGTTCGAGTTCAAGGGCGTTGTCCAAGGGATGCACCCGGCCACAGTACCCAGGCCGCCTCGCGTTGCTCGGCGCCGCCGGTGCCACCTTGCAGACCGCACCACCCGGGGGAACACCGTCAAAAAATTTGACGGTGACGGTCAGCCAGTTCGCTTGACCGGCGCATAGTTCGGCCGGCCCAACCCAAGCGCCTGCTGCGCGATCATGTTGCGGAACACCTCAAGGGTTCCGCCGTAAATGCCGGTCGGCCCGCCCAAACGGAAGATGTACTCGGCGGCGCCGTCGCCGGCGGCGCCGGTCGTCCCGACGGGCAAGGCGCCTGCCGATCCGACGATGTCCATGAGATCCGGGGACACCTCGCGCATGGTCTGGGCAATCGCGACGCGCCCGTACATGTCGGGGCTACTCATCGCGGCTTCCAGCCGGGCGATGCCCCGGCCCAGCCGATAGCGCGACGCGGCGTCGTCGGGGGCGACGGCCGCTACGCGATCGACAGCCTCGGCCATCAAGGTGATGTGCTCGGTCATGGTGGCGAGCTTCTGCAGGCCGCGGGTCTCGCGTTCGAACGTGCCGTGTTCGAGTTCGAGGGCACCGCGCAGCACCGTCCACCCGCCGTTGACCTCACCGACGCGGTACCGGTCGCTGACCCGCACGTCGCTGTAGTAGGTGATGTTGGTCCGGTCTCCGTCGACGGTGCGCAGCGGCTGGATCTCGACACCCGGGGCATCCAGCGGGACCAAGAACATCGTGAGGCTCTTGTGTTTGGCGGCGGCCGGGTCGGTGTTGGTCAGCAGGAACACGTACTGGGCGTTGTGCGCATTCGAGGTGAACATCTTGGAGCCGTTGATAATCCAGCTCTCGCCATCCCGAACCGCCCGGGTCTTGCAGGTCGCGACGTCGGACCCGCCTTCGGGTTCGGTGTAGCCCAGGCACAGGCGCAGGCTCCCGTCCAAGACACCCGGAAGCACCTCGTCGAGAAGCTCGGCCGAGGCGAACTTCTCCATCGTGTGCGCGACCATCGCGGTGGTCCCCCAGTGGAACCACGGGGTATGGGACCGGCCGATCTCCATTTCCCATATCCGTCGCCGGACCGCGCTGAATCCACCGTCGGCCTCGGCCTGGTAGTCACCAGCCAGGTATCCGGCCTCACCCAGGGCCAGATGCACTGTCTCGTCGAAGTTCTCGCCAGTCTCGCGGTCATGCTCGATCACCTCGTCGGTGACGACCCGGGCCAGGAACGCCCGCAGCTCATCGCGGAAGGCCAGGTCCTCCTCGGAGAGCTCGACATGGGAGAAGTCCATCGGGACACCGTGACACTTCCGGGATCATTTGTAAAGACGACCTGGCGCCGGCGCAACAGCAACAGCAGTGCCCCGCCGGTCAGTTTGGCACTCACAGACGATTGATCTCGATCAGCCCTCGACGCGATGGACGGATTTCAATCACGATGGACACCTCACAAAACTCGGGCATGGAGCGTCTACAGGGTGTGAAAGCCAAACCGCCGTTTGAGACCGTGGTTCGCAACCACGGCCCCACCGTCTTTCGGGTCTGTTGCGCCATCGTCGGCGCGCGCGACGCCGACGACGCCTGGTCAGAAACATTTCTGGCGGCGATGAAGGCCTACCCCGACCTCCCGGCCGACACCAATTTCGAGGCCTGGCTGGTCACCGTGGCCCACCGCAAGGCCATCGACGTCACCCGGACCCGAACTCGCCAACCCATCCCGACCGACGTCGTCCCGGAAACACCGGGCCCCCGCACCGCCGAGAACTTCGACGACCTGGCCGCCGCGGTGGACCAGCTCCCGCACAAACAGAAACACGCCGTCGCCTACCACTACCTGGCCGGCCTGCCCTATGACGAAATCGCCGAGATCCTCGGCGGCAGCGCCGCGGCCGCACGCCGTGCCTCCAGCGACGGCATCGCCACGCTACGCCGCACCTACCTCGGCGAACTCACCGAGGTCGACGCGCCCCCGAAAGGAAAGACCCATGAGTAACGAAGGCATCGTCGGCGACCTGGCCCGAATCACCCAACCCGGCGCAGGCAAGCTGGCCGACCTGCACATCCGACTCGCGGCCGCTGCCCAGCGCGACGGCCTCCTCGACGTCGCCTACCGCACCGTCGACAGCCCGGTCGGGCCGCTGCTGCTGGCCGCCACCGAACAGGGCCTGGTCCGCGTCGCCTACGCCCGCGAAGACCACGACACCGTCCTGCAGCACCTCGCCGATCAGGTGAGCCCGCGCATTCTCCACGCACCCGCCCGCCTCGACACGGCGGCCCGTGAACTCGACGAGTACTTCGCCCGGACGCGACGCACGTTCGACCTGCCGCTGGACTGGCGGCTCTCTGCCGGATTCCGCAGCACCGTGCTGCATCACCTGCCCGAGATCGACTACGGCCGTACCGCCAGCTATGCCGCCGTCGCGGCCCTGGCAGGCAGCCCGAAAGCGGTGCGCGCGGTGGGTACGGCATGCGCGAGAAACCCACTGCCCGTCGTTATCCCCTGCCACCGCGTCGTCCGCAGCGACGGCGCGATGGGTGGCTACCTGGGCGGCGCGGAGGCCAAGCGCTTGCTGCTCGAGCTGGAGACCGCGGCATGAACCGCGCGAACTCCTGGCAGCGACAGGTGGATGCCACCGACTGGAGCCGTGTCGGTGAAGAACTCGACAACACGGGATGTGCGTTGACCGGGCCGCTCCTGACACCGGCGGACGCCGCGGACATCGTCGCGCTCTACCCCGACGTGGGCCGGTTCCGATCGACGATCGACATGGCGCGCTACCGGTTCGGCGAAGGTCAGTACCGCTACTTCCGGCAGCCCTATCCGCCGGCCGTCACCGCACTGAAGCAGGCGCTGTATCCACACCTGCTGCCGATCGCGCGCACCTGGTGGGCCCGGCTCGGCCGGGCGGCTCCATGGCCTGATGACTTCGACGACTGGCTGCACATGTGCCACGACGCCGGTCAGACCAAGACGACGGCGATCCTGCTGAAATACGGCGCCGGGGACTGGAATGCGCTACACCGCGACCTCTACGGCGAGTTGATCTTTCCGCTGCAGGTCGTGGTCAACCTGACCGACCCGGACGTCGACTACACCGGCGGCGAGTTCCTGCTCTACGAGCAACGAGCCCGCGCGCAATCGCGCGGTACCGCCACGGTCATCCCCCACGGGCACGGATTGGTTTTCACCACGCGCGACCGGCCGACCAAGTCGGTACGGGGTTGGTCGGCGGCACCCATCCGGCACGGTGTCTCCACAGTCCGTTCCGGGACCAGGTTCACCCTGGGCCTGGTGTTCCACGACGCCACATGAAGGCCTACACCCTGATCGGCGCCGACGGTCGCCCACATCGCAGCGGCACACCGGGAACCCTTGGGGGACACCACCGCAGCAAGATCTACGGCCGCCTCGACTGCCCGTCGGCCCAACGAGCCATCGCCGCCGGCGGCTATGTCGGCCACCGGGTGTTCTTCGCCGATGCGCAGACCGCCGTATCCGCGGGCTACCGACCGTGCGCGGTCTGCCTGCCCGCCGCCTACCGGGAGTGGAAGACCAGCCAGGGCGACGAGGCCTAACTCGTGGTCACCGGAAGGGCCGCGGTGTCGTCATCGTCCTCTCGGGGTACACGTGGCGGTGCAGGTTTGCGGAAGTGGTTGTCCCCGCGGGGATACACCACCTGCGGCCACCAGAACCACCGGCCCAGCAGCGTGGCGATCGACGGCATCAGCAGCGACCGCACGATCAATGTGTCCAGCAGCAGACCGATCGCGATCGTCGACCCCATCTGGGCCAGCACCACGAGGTCACTGCCCAGCATTGCCGCCATGGTCGCCGCGAACACCATGCCCGCCGAGGTCACCACGCCGCCGGTGCCACCCATCGAGCGGATGATGCCGGTCTTGAGGCCCGCGTGGATCTCTTCCTTGAACCGGGAGACCAGGAGCAGGTTGTAGTCCGACCCGACCGCCAACAGGATGATGACCGACATCAACATGACCAGCCAGTGCACGTGGATACCGAACAGGTCCTGCCACAACAACACCGAGATGCCGAAGGACGCCGCGATGGAACTCGCCGCGGTGCCGACGATCACGGCGGCAGCCACCATGCTGCGGGTGATGATCAGCATGATGATGAAGATCAGCGTCAACGCCGACACCACCGCGATCATCAGGTCGTACCGAGCGCCGTCACTCATGTCCTTGTAGGTCGCCGCGACGCCACCCAGGTAGATCTTGGCGTCGGACAACGAGGACATCTTCAGGCCCTCCTGCGCGGCGGTGCGCTCGGCGTTGACCCGCGCGATGCCTTCCGGTGTGGCCGGGTCAGTCTGGTGGGTGATGAACATGCGCGCCGACTTGCCGTCGGGAGAGAGGAACATCTTCAGACCACGTTCGAAGTCCGGGTTGGTGAATGCCTCCGGCGGCAGGTAGAAGAGATCGTCGTTCTTGGCGTCGTCGAAACTCTGCCCCATGGCCAGCGCAGTGTCATTCATCGCCTGCATCTGGTCGATGAGTGCCTTCTGCGAGTTGTACGACGCCAGCGACAGGTCCCGGCTGGTCTTCATCGACGCGATCGTCTGCGGAAGCAGAGCGGTCAATTTTGGTGCGAGATCCGCTAATTGGTCCGTATTGACCTGCACCGACGCTGTCTTGTCGGTCAGTTCGTCAATGCCGTCGAGGGCATCGAAGACTGACTTCAGCGCCGCGCACATCGGTATGTCGAAGCAGTGCGGTTCCCAGTAGAAGTAATTGCGCATCGGCCGGAACTGGTCATCGAAGTTCGCGATGTTGTCCCGCATCTTCTTGGTGACCTCGAGTAGCTCCTGCGACTTGGCCGCAGAGTCCTGCGTGAGCTTGGTCTGCCGGAGGGAGAGTTGGTACTGCTCTTCCAAGATGGAGATCGAGACATTGGTCGCGTCAACCATTTTCAGCTGGTTGGCCAACTGCTCCCGCTGGAACGGCAGGTTCAGATTGCTGGTCTGCCCTTGGATGGCGGTCTGAAACGGAATCGAGCTGTGCTGGATCGGGATACCCAACGGACGGGTGATGCTCTGCACCATCGCGATGCCCTCGGTGCGCAGCACGTTCTTCGCGACACGGTCCAGTACCAGCATGTCGGCCGGATTGCGCATGTCATGGGTGGATTCGACCATCAGGATGTCCGGGTTCATCCGGGCCTGGGTGAAATGCCGATCCGCCGAGGCGAATCCGATGTTCACCGGAGCCTCGGTGGGCAGGTACCAACGGTCGTTGTAGGCGGGTTTGTAGCCGGGGACGGCCACCACTCCGATCAGCACCACGAATGCGCTGGCCACCAGTACCGGTGCGGGCCAACGGACCACCGTGGTGCCGACCTTGTACCAGAACCGGCCCTTGGCCACCTTTTTCGGCTCGTACAGGCCAACTTTGCTCCCCAGGTACAGGACCGCGGGGCCCATCGTGACCGCGGACGCCACGACGACGATCATGCCGATCGCGACGGGGGCACCCATGGTGCTGAAGTAGGGAAGCCGGGCGAAGCTGAGGCAGTACGTAGCCCCGGCGATGGTCAGGCCCGACCCGATGATGACCGGGGCGACAGACTTGAACGTGGCGTAGTAGGCGTCTTCTCGGTCCAGCCCCTGACTCCGGTCCTCGCGGTAACGGCCGAAGATGAAGATGCCGTAGTCGGTCGCGGCCGCGATGGCCAGCATCGTGAGGATGTTGCCGGCGAAGGTCGTCAACCCGAACACGTCATGGCTGGCCAGAACCGACACCAAGCCGCGCGACGACAACAGCCCCACACCGGTCAATAGCAACTGCACCAACGTGGTTCGGATCGACCGGTAGACGATCAGCAGCATCACCGCGATGGCGATCAGCGTGTAGAGGGTGATCGTGGCCAAACTCGCGTTGCCGATGACGTGCAGATCGTCGGTCAGCGCCGCCGGACCCGCGACGTAGGCCTGCACGCCCGGCGGGGCCGGGGTTTCCTTGATGACCTCGCGGACCTTGTCCACGCCTTCGTTGGCGAGCGTCTGTCCCTGTTCGCCGGCGAGGTTCAGCATCACGTAGGACGCTTTGCCATCGGCGCTCTGCGCCCCGGCCGCGGTGAGCGTGTCACCCCAGAAGTCCTGAATGTGCTGGATGTGCTCGGGATCCTCGCGCAGTTTGCGGATGATCTCGTTGTAGTACTCGTGGGCATCCGGGCCGAGCGCCCGGTCCCCCTCCACCACGATCATCACCGTGCTGTTGGAGTTGAACTCACCGAAATTGGCGCCCATTCGCTTCATCGCGATCATCGACGGCGCGTCCTCGGGCGCCATCGGCGCCGAGTGGAGCTCGCCGACCACCTCAAGCTGCGGCGCGATGACGTTCACGACGACGGCGAAGGCGATCCAGAACAGCACCACCGGAATCGACAGGATTCGCAGCATGTGCGCGAAGTAGGGGCGGTGACCCCGATCATTCTTGGCGTGGGCGGCTGTGGAAGACGTCATGCGGACTTCACCAGGCAGTAGGTCTGGGGTTTGATCCCATTGGCTGATTGCTCCTCACGGACTGTGCCGTTCACGGTGACACGGCACCCGATTTCGCTGCCGTCGCCCAATGCCATGAGATTGGCGCTGACGGTCGGCAATGTGGTCGACAAGGTGACCGACCAGGGCAGCGGCGCCGTGACCTGGTGCACCTTCGCGTCTGGGTCGAAATAGCTGATCTGGGCGGTTGCGCCCGGCGGCCCGTACACGTCGTACACGAGGATCTTCGGATTGAACTGGACGATCTCGATGCCGGCGCCCGCATTCGCGTTGAGGTCTTCGGAGCCGAACATCCGATGCAGGCGCGAGACAACCAGACCCGACACCGCAAGCACGACCACCAGAACCAACGGAATCCAGGCATTCTTCATCAAGCGAGCTCCCCGACCAGGACTCACTGACACCTCCCGACGATTACCCGAACCCGCCGATGGCGATGACCCGCCCCGGCGACCGGCGAATTAGTTCGAATAACTATGTACAGCGTGGACAAACGTTACACCGGTCCACAACCCGCCGCAGTGGCGGCCTATTTCCTGTGAACTCGCTGAAAGAAAGCTTGGGACAGTGGCTTTGGTCATGCAGCTCAACGTTGGTCGACATCCGCGGCCGCCAGGCCATTTGATATCAGCTACCTAGATCAACTACTATTATTCATAGATATTCTATGTATAAGTCGGGAGGTTGCCTGAGGTTGAACAACAACACGGAACCACTGCCCGACAGCCAGGACGCCACTCGGTTCGTCAACACCGTGCTGCCCTGCATCGAGCAAATCCGGGGGCGCGCGCGGCGGCTGACCACCAACACATATGACGCCGAGGACCTGATCCAAGAGACAATGCTCAAGGCCTACAGCGGGTTTCACACCTTTCAGCCGGACTCGAATGCCCGCGCCTGGCTGTTCCGGATCATGTACAACAACTGGGTCAGCACCTATCGCACGCGTCAGCGGGGCGTGGCCGAGCAGCTCTGCGACGAATTCACCGATTGGCAGTTGTCCGCCGAAGCCCGCCACACCTCGTCGGGCCTGCGATCTGCCGAAGTGGAAGCCCTCGAGACCATGCGCGACGACGAGATCGCCGACGCGCTCCGTGCCATACCAGCGGTCAACCGCGTGACGGTATACCTCGCCGACGTGGAGGGCTATCCCTACCGCGAGATCGCCACCCTCATGGGCACTCCCATCGGAACGGTGATGTCGCGACTCGCACGTGGCCGCCGCCGGCTACGCGAGCTGCTCGATGACGTCGCGAAGGACCGGGGGATCATCCGTGTCCCAGCAGGCGGTCCAGGTCCGTCGCCGCAATCGACCCGGTAGCCAAGGCCAGATCGCGTACCCCACCTCGACCGTCCAACACAGCCGCTGCGACCTGACTGGCTCGCGCGTAACCCAGGACTGGAATCAATGCGGTGACCACGCTGACGCTGCGCGCCGAGATTTCCTGCAAGTGATCACGATTGACTTCGATCCCATCCACGCAGTGAGTTCGCAACGTGTCGAATGCCCGGCTCATCCAGCCCATCACCTGCAACAGACCGTGACAGATGATCGGCTCAAAAGCATTGAGCTGGAGTTGCCCTCCCTCAGCTGCCAAGGTGACGGTCAGGTCGTTACCGATCACAGCGAAAGCGACCTGGTTGACCATCTCCGGGATGACCGGATTCACCTTGCCCGGCATGATGCTCGACCCGGCTTGCCGCGCCGGTAGCCGCAGCTCACCCAAACCCGCTTGAGGACCCGACGAGAGCAACCGCAGGTCGTTGCAGATCTTGGAGACCTTCACCGCCGTCCGTCTGAGCGTCGCAGACAGATGTAGGAACGAGCCGGTATCCGACGTGGCTTCGACGAGGTCGGTCGCAGTCACCACCGGCACCCCGGTGATCTCCCGCAAGTGGTCCGCCGCGGCGTGCGGATAGCCGATGACGCTCGTTATCCCCGTGCCGATAGCTGTTGCTCCCAAATTGATTTCACACAACAGGCGGCGCGCCTCCGCTATCCGCGCGAGCTCTTCCTCCACGGTCGACCGCCACGCGCCGAATTCCTGCCCCACCGTCATCGGCACGGCATCCTGAAGTTGAGTGCGCCCGATCTTGGGCACATCCGCGAATTCCTCGGCTTTGACACCGAACGCATCGGCGAGCGCCCCGACCGCTTCCGCCAGCTCACCGAGTGCGGTGATGAGCGCAAGCTTGACCGCCGTCGGGTACACGTCGTTCGTCGACTGTCCCCTATTGACGTGATCATTGGGGTGTAGCTTGTCGTAGCTGCCCCGCGGATAGCCGAGCAGTTCGAGTGCCCGATTGGCGATGACCTCGTTTGCGTTCATGTTCGTCGAAGTACCTGCGCCGCCCTGAACTACGTCGACAACGAACTCCCCGTCCAAGTGACCGTCGATCACCTCCTGGCAGGCGCGGTCGATGACGGTCGCGCGTTCGCCGTCGAGGACTCCGAGATCACGATTTGCGCGAACTGCCGCCTGTTTGACCGCACCCAGCGCCGCGACAAGCGGCCGATGGCTGCCCACCGCGACACCACTGATCTGGAAGTTCTGCAGGGCCCGGGCAGTATGCACTCCCCAATAGACTGTTGCCGGAACATCCTGAGTACCAATCAGATCACGCTCGACACGCACTTGTGATGTCATCGCGGTAGACGATCGGCGAAGACGTCGACCGCGGTCCACGCCAAGGCGATGGCGCCATCGTGAATGGCACGTTCGGCCATTTCCCCGACGCAGTGGTCGGCAAATTGCCGCTGATGGTTGAGCGCGGGCAGTGAGCCGATTCCGATGTAGGGATGAATCGCGGGGACAACCTGAGAGACATTTCCCATGTCGGTCGATGCGCGGTTCATCCGAGCCGCCTCATCGCCGGCGGCAAAACTGCGCCCCAACGCCTCGGCGCTGCGTCGGTATGCCGTCAAAGCTCTCTCATCGGTGCGGAATTCGGCGTATGGCTTGCTTTCCGGCCGCACCGACAGATCGCATCCACTGGCCAACGCACCCGCTTCGAAGCACCGCCACACCTTGGACTCCAGATCAGTGAGCTCTGCCAGGGATTCGGCGCGCACGTACCACCTGCCGCGCGTGCGCTCGGGTATCGCGTTGGGGGCCTCCCCCCCGCTGGTTACCACGCCGTGCACCCGAACCGTTGCCGGGAGCTGCTGCCGGAGCAGCCCGAGGGCCACCTGCGCGATCGTGAACGCATCAGCAGCATTTCGACCGTGCTCAGGGTAGGCCGCGGCATGCGCGGCCTTGCCGGTGAAAGTGATCTCCGAGTGCGAGACAGCGAACGGTCGCGCCTCCGCGACGTCGACCGGGGCCGGGTGAGCCATCATGGCCAAATCGAGGCCATGGAACGCGCCACGCTCCAACATCTCGATCTTGCCGCCACCGCCCTCCTCGGCCGGCGTGCCAAACACCTCGACGGTGAAGCCCGCGTCATCTGCCACACTGGCCAGCGCCAGCGCCGCACCGGCCGACATCGCGGCGATCAAATTGTGCCCGCAGGCATGGCCAAGACCGGGGAGTGCGTCGTATTCGGCGCACAATCCGATCCGCACCCGACCCTGTCCGCTCCGCGCATGAAACGCGGTGTCTAGACCCAGATACGGTGTGGTGACTTCGAATCCACCGTCGGCAAGGTATCCGCTCACCCACCGGACCGCTTGATGCTCGTTCCAGGCGGTCTCCGGATTGGCGTGTAGCTTTTCGGACAACGCTACAAGCGAGGGGAACAACTCTTCGACGGCGCTTTCCACGCGGTCCTTGAGGTCATTCGTCACCGGGCACTCCGTAGGACGGTGCCAGATCGGGTCTGCGTGCCCGCAGTGTGTAGTCCTGGGCCTGCGGTTGCCATACCGACCAGATGTCCTCGAGTCGTGTGATCGGGTCGTCGTCCCAATCCACCCTCAGATCGGTCAGCGGCCACTCTGCGTCGAATACCACGAGCAGACCGCACGAGTGCACCGGTCCTTCTTCTCCGCCGGCAGCTTCTCCGGCCCGCAATCCGGCCAGCAACCGGTCACCGAGGTGCTCGTCGGGTGCGGCCTCGAACGCTTCGACCATCGCCTGAGGCACCTTGTCCGAGGACAGCAGGTTGCCTGCGGCGATCACGTCGAGGCCAGTCGCGACGGTGTGAGTTCCCAATGTGCAAGCACCTGAATGGAACCCCATGTTGCCGGCAGCATCGATAACCGTGAGCTGCCGGTACTCCGGATAGGCAGCGCTGGCCACTACCTGGTCCATCGCTCCACGCGCGTCCGCACCGGCAGCGAGCCGGTCCAGGAGCTTCGAACCCAATGTCGGGTCGGTGACATTCTGAGTACAGGCCACCCCCACACCGGAGCGGGCCCACACACAGCGGGCTGCCACCGCGGGGCTCGAAGAGGTTACGACCGCTCCGAACATCCCGGTGCGAGAGCAGCGCCCGGCCAGCGAGAAAGTCACGGAATCACCGCCGTCACAGTCACTTCGACGACCCATTCCGGTCGAGCGAGGGAATCGATCACCAATCCGGTCGAGGCATAGAACACGCCCTTGAGGCGTTCACCGAGGACACGGTAGACGTCCTCCCGGTACCGCACGTCAGTGAGATACACGTGGCACGAGACGATGTGTTCCAGCGATGCTCCGGCCTCGGACAGCAACATTTCGATGTTGTCCACTGTTTTGTGGGCCTGTCCCGCGGGGTCGCCCACGGCCACGCATTCACGCGTCTCGAGATCCTGGGCCACCTGCCCACGCAGGTATACCGTGTTGCCTGCGACCACGGCTTGGCACAGATCGTTGGACAGACTCTGTTCTGGATATGTGTCGGCGGTGTTGAACGGCCGGATGCGGCGGTGCCCGCCGACCTCGATGGAGTCCGGGGTGGTGGTGGTGTTCGTCATCAGTTTCTCCCGTCGATGTTCTTGATCCCGGCGGACTGGCACATGAGTTCGGTTGCCGGCTCGAAGTCGTAGTTGTTGTAAACCGCCAGCAGGTGCGAGAACGGTGGCGATTGCGCGAACAGCTGAAAGGTCAGCCGGTGGTTGGCGTAGTCGGAGTTCAGCAGGTCACGGCCGTAGGCGAGTAGTTTTCTCCGCTCCTCGGCGTCCACGTCACCGATGGCGAAGTACTTCGACAGCCATCCGGCCGCCTCCTTGTTTCCGAAGGTGGCTGCGCTGGGGGTCAGGCTGATCTGGCATCCGGCCAGATCACGCACGAGGTGCACGATCCGCGGCAGATTACTGCAGGCGAATACCCGGCCGGAGTACATCGTGGCTTGGTGTGGCATGAGATAGCCGCCGGGGCTCGGCTCGGCGAGTTCGATTGCCGCGGTGAGGAATGCATTGATGCCTTCGCGGTATGCGGCTACCTCGGCGATCTTCTCCCGGACGCCCTGATGCATCTTGACGCCCGTTTGTCGCGCACTCGCGTGTGCGAAGCCCAACAGCAGGTCCGCCCAGCGCAGGTGGCGCTGGATGAACGGGAAGATGCTGTACCGGTGCAGGGTAGCTCTGATGAAGCTGGCGGCCTCCGTGTGTCGGTAGAAGAACACGTCCTCCCACGGGATCTCCACGTCGTCGAACACGATCATCGTGTCGATCTCGTCCACCCGGTTGGTCAGCGGGTAATCCTCTGCCGACCGCATGCCCCGGAAGCCCGATCGGCAGATGTGCTTGATATCCGGATGTCCCATGTCAGCGCGGAACCCGACGGCATACTCGGAGTGCGTCTGGTTGTTCCAGTCGCCGATCGTTGGTTTGACGAACGCTTGATTCGAGTAAGCTGCGGCAGTCTCGAATTTGGCTCCCCGCACCACGATTCCGCGATCGTTCTCGCTGACGACGCGGAGGAGGACATCCGGGTCCTGCTCCTGCGGCCACTTGGACCGGTCACCTTTGGGGTCGGTGTTGGCGGAGACATGGAACGGGTCCGTCAGGGTGGCAGTGCGGACGTGACGCACGATGTTCTCGGAGAATGCCGGATTGATCTTGTTCAGGACGTCCTGGCCGTCCGCCAGCGACCACATTTCGCCCACTGTTTCGTCGCCGACCCTGGTGACGACGCCTCCGGCATGGTTGAGGATGGTGTCTACACCGCGACGTTTGGCGTGCCAGTCCTCCTTGGTCAGCGGAGGCTTTGATCCGATGGCGCAGATATCGCCGCTCTCGTCGTCGACGTAAGTCATGGTGTTCCGGGTCAGTTCGTCATGACCGAGGTCGTAGATCCGGGCCCGGATGTCGACGATCGGCTGGAACGCCGGATGCGTCGTGACGTCGTCGACACGCTCTCCGTCGATCCAGACGTTGCGTCCGTCGCGGATCGATTCCCGGTATTCCTCTCCGGTTCTGATCATTGATATTCCTTCTCTGTCGCGCGCCGCTCAGGCGCCGGTGGTGGGGTCGGGGGCAGGTTGAGCGCCGCGTGCGGCACGGAGGCGATAGGCGAGCAGGATCACGCCGAATGCGACAAGGCTCAGGAGGAACTGAGAGCGGGTCTCTTCAATCAGGGACATCATGGTCAGCACAACAACCATCCACGCGATGGAGAACCACGACAGGTACGGGAAGCACCACATTTTCAAGCGCAAAGCCTCCGGGTCGGTGGCTTCGAGTCGTCGGCGCAGCCGGATCTCGGCGGAGACCAAGATGATGTAGTAGATGAGCTGAATGGCCCCCGATGAGTTGATCAGGAAGATGAAGACCTGTTCGGGGAAGAAGTAGTTGGCCACTACGGCCGCGTATCCCATCGAGGTGCCGGCCAGGATCGCCCGCACCGGGACGCCACGTCGGTTGACCTTGACCAGGGCCTTCGGCGCATCACCCTTTTCGGCCAGCGCGAACAGCATTCGCGACGTGATGTACAGGCAGGAGTTCAGCGAGCTGAGTACCGCAGTGAGCACGATGGCTTCCATCACCACCGACATACCGGGAATCCCGATGTGCCCCAACACCACCGCGAATGGGCTCCGAATCGTCTCGCCGGTGAACGCGGTGTCCCAGGGCACCGCGGCAACGATCAGCAAGATGGATAGAACATAGAAGGCGAACACCCGCGCCATCACCTGCTTGGTCGCCCTGGCCGCGAACTCGACGGGTTTCTTGGACTCGGCCGCGGCGATCGTCGCGATTTCTGCGCCGCCCATCGAGAACAGCACCGTCACACTGCCCACGAGCGCGGCCACGATGCCGTACGGAAACATGCCGCCGTGCGAGAACAAGTTGGTCAAGCCGGGGCTGTCGGGTTTGCCTACGAGACCGAGCAAGAACAGGCCGGTAACGCAGATGAAAAAGATGATCGCGATGACTTTGATCGATGCGAACCAGAACTCCGCCTCACCATAAGCCTTGACCGACAACAGATTGACGGCTGTCAGGAGCAGGACCAGACCGAGGCATAACAACCAGGCTGGAACTCCCGGAAGATAATTGGCGAGGATTCCCGCGCCGGCGACTGCCTCGATCGCGGCAACGACCACCCAGAAGTACCAGTAGAGCCAGCCCACGCTGAACCCCGCCCAGTGGCCGAGGCCGTCACGGGCGAAGTTCGCTACCGATCCCGATGATGGTCGTGCCACTGCCATTTCGCCGATGGCGCGTATGACGAAGATCATCAGTACGCCGGACAACGCGTAGCTGAGTACAGCTGCGGGTCCGGTGCGATTGATCACCGCACCGCTGCCGACGAATAGACCCGCCCCGATGATGCCTCCGAGGGCGATCATCACAATGTGACGGTTGTCCAGGCTGCGCCGCAGCCCGTTCTCGGGGGAGGCACCGGCGTCGGACACTGGAAGCGGCTCCGTGGATGGTGCCGGCGCTCCACCGGACTGCTGCATAGGAACTCCTGCCGTCAGGATGATGTGTTCCGTCGACTATGACGCCGCTCACCTACCCTGTACAGTCGAAGTATTTGAAGTTACCGATTGGTTTTATTGATGTCTGATGCCACACTTCGCCAGCTCGAATACTTCATTGCGGCCGTTGAGGAAGGTTCGGTCACCGCTGCCGCCCAACGCCTGCATCTGTCACAGTCAGCGCTGTCAATGGCACTGGGCGAGTTGGAAAGAGCCCTCGGAGTGCAGGTACTGGTCCGGCATCGGCGCGGAGTGCGCCCCACCAGAATCGGCGAACAAGTCCTCGTCGACGCCCGCCGGCTCCTGGTGGATCTGGCCGACCTTCAGACCTCGGCGCGCGAGAGCCAGCACGGACTCACCGGGCGATTGATGGTGGGCTGCTACAGCACCTTGTCGCCAATGCTGCTCCCGCCGGTACTCAGCGAGTACGTCGTGCGCTTCCCCGGTGTCGACCTCACGTTCACCGAGGGCCCGCACGACGTGCTCATCGACAACCTGCGTAACGGCACCCTCGACCTGGCGCTGCTCTACGACTACGGATCAGATCTTTCGGCCCACCGTGACGACCTGGACACCGAAGTCATCGTGGCGGCGCCGCCGTATGTCCTACTACACGAAGAACATCCGCTCGCCGTACACGATTCGGTGGCACTGAAACAGTTGGTCGATCACCCGATGATCCTGTTCAGTCTGCCGCCGGGCGGAGACTACTTCTTGTCCTTGTTCAAGGCGGAGGGTCTGCAACCGCGGGTCCGGTACCGTGCGACGAACTTCGAGCTCGTCCGCTCGCTCGTCGCTCGACGCCTCGGCTACTCCATCCTCAGCCAACGCACCAAGATCTCCGTGAGTTACGAGGGCCGCGGCTTCACAACGAGACCGCTGAAAGGCGACCATCCCGGCCTTGCGATCAATGCGGTGACACTCGCGGGCGCCAAGCTCACCCGGCCGGCCGCCGCGTTCATCGAGACCTGCCGCGCGGTGAATTGACTGCACCAAGGCCCGCTGTCCGCGAATCAGGCTGCGGTGCAGGGCAGTCGGTTGCTGACATACCCGCCCGCCACGTCGGCGTCAACCAGCCGGGCACGAAGATTTCGCCGCCCCCGGTGCAGTCGCGACATCACCGTCCCCACCGGAATCTGCAGGATCTCCGCAATCTCCTTGTAGCGGAATCCTTCAACGTCGGCGTAGTACACGACGATGCCCTGCGATTCCGGCAACGCCCGCATGGCCTGACGCACGTCGTCATCGCCCATCGATTCCAGCGCCGCGAGTTCGGCCGAGACCACGCCGAGCGGGAACCGCTGCGCCACCTCCGCGAGTTGCCCATCCGTGAGTTCGTCGGCGAAGACCTCCTGTGGTCGCCGCTGCGCTGTGCGGTACGAGTTGATCCACGTGTTCGTCAGAATCCGGAACAGCCAGGCACGGATGTTCGTGCCGTCACGGTAAGTGTGAAAACTGCTGTACGCCTTGACCATTGTCTCCTGGACGAGGTCCTCGGCGTCCGGCACATTGCGCGTGTAGCGACGCGCGGCCGCGAAGAGCTGGTCCACCAGCGGCAATGCATCGCGCTCGAATCGTTCCGAAAGACAACCGTCAACACTCATGTGCGTATCCGTGCTCATCGGCATGGCCCCCGCTCCTGCCACTGCTCATATCGCTGGCCTCAAACACTTCGCGACTCGAAACTATCCGGCGCCGCGACCAACCCCCAGGGGGATTACCCCCAGGTTCGGGGCGGTTTTCCACACCCCCGTGCTCACGCCGAACTGTCATGCACGCAGCATGGCACCTCAACCCAAGTTGAGGTCAAACGATTTTTCGCCGCCAATCTCTTTGCGGCTGTTGCGTTTGCGCACCTCGATATTGACTGAAGTGCAAAAGGCTCCGACAGCGGTGGGCGCGACCGGCATGCCGCGCGACGGGATCGAACCGGCTCCTCGCGGCATGGGCTACGCCGGTCATCGGCGATACGCCGGGAAACCGGGCCGATCTCGCCTTAGGCTCATCGCTTATGAATCGAGTCGATCGCTTCTTCGAGATCTCGACCCGTGGCTCAACGGTTCTCTCCGAGATCCGCGGAGGCGTGGTCACCTTCATCGCGATGGCCTACATCATCGTGCTGAACCCGGTCGTCCTCTCCGGCTCCGCCGACGTCGCGGGAAACAAGCTGCAGTTCGCCCAAGTCTCGGCCACCACGTGTCTGGCGGCGGGCGTGATGACCATCCTGTTCGGGATCATCGCGCGGCTGCCGTTCGCTTTCGCCGCGGGGCTGGGCATCAACTCGTTCTTGGCCACCACGGTGGTGGGCACGGTCACCTGGCCCGAGGCCATGGGCCTGGTGGTCATCGATGGCCTGATCATCGTGGCGCTGGCGGCCAGTGGGTTCCGCCGCCTGGTGTTCGACGCTGTCCCCATGCAGCTGAAGCTCGCGATCACCGCGGGCATCGGCTTGTTCATCTTGTTCATCGGATTGGTCGACGCCGGATTCGTCGGCTCGACCGGCCTGCCCTCTCCCCCGGTTGGGCTGGGCACGGGCGGCGTCGGCTCGATCAACACCGTGCCGACGGTGGTCTTCGTATTCACCCTGCTGGTCACCGGCATCCTGGTGGCCCGCAAAGTCCGCGGCGGCATCCTGATCGGCCTTGTCACCGGCACTGTGGTGGCCGTCATCGTCGAAGCGATCTGGCACCTCGGATCGGCGCAGGACAAGCACGGCGGGTGGGGCTTGTCCGTACCGACCCTGTCCGGCTCACCGTTCGCACTGCCGGACCTGTCCCTCGTCGGCGACGTCAGCCTGGGCGCCTTCAGCCGGATCGGCGCGCTGGCCGCGATCATGCTGGTGTTCACCTTGGTGTTCGCCAACTTCTTCGACGCCATGGGGACCATGACCGGGCTGTCCCGAGAAGCCGGGTTGTCCGACTCACAGGGCAACTTTCCGCGGCTGAAATCGGCACTGATCGTCGAAGGCGCCGGTGCGGTCGTCGGCGGCACCTCATCGGCGTCGTCGAACACCGTCTTCATCGAATCCGGGGCCGGCATCGAGGAGGGCTCCCGCACCGGGTTCGCCAACCTCATCACCGGTGCGCTGTTCCTGGCAGCCATGTTCGTCGCCCCGCTGGCCTCGATCGTGCCGACCGAGGTCGCCGCCGCGGCCCTGGTGATCGTCGGCGCCATGATGGTGTCGCAACTACGCCACATCGATCTCTCCGAGTTCTCGGTGGCCCTGCCCGTGGTGCTCACCGTGGCCACCATGGCGTTCAGTTATTCGATCGCCAACGGCATCGGCGTCGGCTTCGTGGCCTGGGCGGTATTGCGGTCGGCCGCGGGCAAGGCCCGTGAGGTCAGCCCGCTGCTGTGGATCGTGGCAGCCGGGTTCATCCTCTACTTCGCCCGCGGCTGGATCGAGTCACTCATCGGCATGTAGCGGCCGGTAGCCTTCTCGGTCATGGGGATGAATCCGTGAGCGCCGGCCTGTTCGGTTTGCTCGACGACATTGCCGCCCTGGCGCGGCTGGCGGCGGCATCTATCGACGACATCGGTGCGGCCACCGGGAAGGCCACCGCCAAGGCCGCCGGTGTGGTGATCGACGACACCGCGGTGACGCCGCAGTACGTCCACGGCATCACCGCTGATCGTGAGCTGCCGGTCATCAAGCGCATCGCGATCGGCTCGCTCCGCAACAAGATCCTGTTCATCCTGCCCGCGGCGTTGCTGCTCAGTCAGTTCGCGCCGTTCTTGCTGACGCCGATCCTGATGCTGGGCGCGACGTACCTCTGTTTCGAAGGCGCCGAGAAGGTATGGGGACGGTTCATCGGCCACGGCGGACACGACGCCGACGGCCAGCCGACCACGGCGGTCGGCGGCGATGCCGAGAAGTACATGATCACCGGCGCGATCCGAACGGACTTCATCCTGTCGGCCGAGATCATGGTGATCGCGCTGAACGAAGTGGCCGATCAGACGTTCTGGCCACGACTGATCATCCTGGTGATCGTCGCGCTCGTGATCACCGCCGCGGTCTACGGCGTGGTGGCCGGCATCGTGAAGATGGACGACATCGGTCTGCTGCTGGCGCAGCGCTCGTCACAGGTGGCGCAGAAGATCGGTCGCGGCCTGGTCGCCGGGATGCCCAAGCTGCTGTCCGCCCTGTCCACCATCGGCACGGTCGCGATGCTGTGGGTCGGTGGGCACATCCTGCTCGTGGGCACTGACACCCTTGGCTGGCACACGCTCTACGGCCTGGTCCACCACGCCGAGGAGGCCGTGCGCCATGCGACCGGCAGCACGTTCGGCGGCCTGCTGGCCTGGCTGACGAACACCGCCGCGTCGGCCGTCATCGGTCTGGTGGTCGGCACCGTGGTCGTGGGGATCATGCACGTGCTGCCGTTCGGCAAGAAGGAGAAGCACGACGCTTCTGCGTGATACCCCGCCCGCGAGCGACAAAAGTGACACATGTGACTCACTGCCGGGAGGCCTCGACGACAACGGCGCACACCGGCGCAGTGAAAGTATCTGCAGTAGAGACGATTCGGCCACACTCGTTGTGGCGCAGCGCAGCAGCGGGCCACCCACCCGTGATCGGGCGCCGTATCGCTGAAAATTCGCCGGGGCAAATACTTTTTAGGTCAATACGTTTCGACGTGCCATACTGGGAGTGGACGCGTTTCGTACGTCCAGTTTGAACAATGAGAGAAGCAAAAATATGGCACAGGGAACTGTGAAATGGTTCAACGGCGAAAAGGGCTTCGGCTTCATCGCTCCTGACGGCGGCGCACCGGACGTTTTCGTCCACTACTCCGAAATCACCGGCGGTGGTTTCCGGTCGCTCGAAGAGAACCAGCGTGTGGAGTTCGAGATCACCCAGGGAGCCAAGGGCCCCCAGGCAGTGGGAGTCACCGCGATCTAATCGCCCCAGACCTGATGGTGGACCGGTACGGATGAATTCCGTACCGGTCCATTTTCATTTCACCTGGGCGTTTTCCGCGGGGTCCTGCAGATTGCCCAACCACCTCGCCGATTCGATCTGAGCGACCTGCAGCACACGATCTGCCGTGTCGAAGAGGGGGGTGAGCCGCGCCGCCTCTTCCACGGGCATCGCCGCGGCACAACGCATCACCAGCCCGCCGAGAGCGACCGACGTCTTGCACGGGACGACAAGGAGTTTCACGCACGCGTCGCGTCCCGCGACCATCATCAAGCGCGGCCGGCTGACCTTCATCCCAGCCGGTCCCCGAGTGCCGGTCACGATCGAGTCCAGGTCGAGCTGCCCCTCAGCGGCTGACCAATTGACACGAATATCAACGACTTCCCCGAGCGAGCGATGCAGGACCCCGACCAGTTCTGGCAGTTCGTTCGCTACCGAACCGGTGTGCGGCCACCAGGCTCCGTCAATATCGGCGCCCAGTTGCCTGGCGAGGGTGAGCCGGACGGGACTCGCCAGTCGCCGGGTCCCGTTGAGGCCGTTCACGACGACTGCGCATCGGCACGAGGCACAGGCCGATCCGAGGGCTGGTCCGAGAAAACCAACTCCGACGGCGGTTCAATCGGGCCCTCGGCATCCGGCATCGGTTCTTGCTGCTCAGGGTGTGAGAACAGTGCGGACGATTCCATGAGAGTGTCCTTGAGAGGTGCGGCACTACCGCACTGGTATTGGATAGCAAGCGATGGTTAATCACCGGCTGACGGTTCAACATCGCAAGTCGTGGCTGTCATACGCCACGGCTGACCAACTGATGTATCCGGCCTGGTACCAAATCTACACCCGATGAACGGCGTCCCGACGACCTAGTACCTCAGCGCAGTCGTCACTGGCCGCGCACCGCGGGCAGGATCAACGTGTCGATGACATCCCGGATGAACTTCGCGTCGATGCTCTGCCCGCTGATCACCCGCATCAGAGACATCCCGGTCATCACGTCGGCGACCAGCGACCAGTCCCGGTCAGGTGCCACCTCGCCGCGTGCGGCAGCCTGCTGCAGAATGGCATTCACCACCCGCCTGCCCTTGAGCAGCATCAGATCGTCGAGGGCCGAGGCCAAGTGCGGATCATGGGTGGCCTCGACCGCGGCCCGCAGCACCAGATCGTAGGAGAAGTGCTCTTCATCGTTGCGCACCGCACGACGCACGATTTCGTCGAAATCACCTTCCAGGCTGCCGGTGTCGGGCGCGTCATCATCGAGCAGGTCAGGCCGCCAGTACACCAGCGCATCGGTGATCAGCGCCGCTTTCGATGACCAGCGGCGGTAGATCGCCGCCTTCCCCACACCTGCTCGCGCGGCGATGTCGTTCATGTTGGTGTTGACGTAGCCGTTCTCGGCCAGCGCAGCCAGCGTCGCGTTGAGGATGGCCGCGTCCCGAGTCCGGTCCAGGCGACCATCGGTACGCCGGCGCAGCTTGGATCCTGCGTCGGGTGGATCGTCACACTCCGCCATCACGGTCAGACCGAAGTCGTCTGGATGGGCGCCGTTGTGTCAGTGTCCTTGCCGGTGTCGCCGCCCAGCTTCCGTTCGCGATCGAGGCGGCCCTGCCGGGTGATCTCAAAGGTGTTGAGCGGCCACCAGAACCAGCGGCCCAGCGCCGCGGCAATCGATGGGGTCATGAACGAGCGCACGATCAACGTATCGACGACCAGACCGATACCGATCGTCGTACCCAGTTGGCCGATCACCCGCAGGTCGCTGACGATCATCGACGCCATGGTGAAGGCGAACACGAGCCCGGCGGCGGTGACGACGCGTCCGGTGGCCCCCACGGCGCGGATGATGCCCGTGTTGAGCCCGGCGTGTATCTCCTCCCGGAGGCGGGAGACCACAAGCAGGTTGTAGTCCGAACCCACCGCCAGCAGGATCACCATCGACAACGGGATCACGATCCACTGCACGCCCAGGCCCAGGATGTCCTGCCACAGCAGCACCGACAGACCACATGCGGTGCCAAGAGATGCGGCCACCGTGCCGACGATCACCAAGGCGGCCACCACACTTCGCGTGATGATCAGCATGATCGCGAAGATCAGGATCATCGACGCGATGATCGCGATCATCAGGTCGGTCTTGACTCCGTCCTGCATGTCGGCGTACATCGATGCGGTGCCGGCCAGCGACACCTTCGCATTGGCCAGCGGAGTGCCCTTGACCGCGTCGGCCACAACGTCTTTGAGGTCGCGCACGTGGGCGATACCCTCGACCGAGGCCGGGTCACCCTGGTGGGTGATGATGTAGCGGACGGCGTGACCATCCGGCGACACGAACATCTTCAATCCCCGCTCGAAGTCGGGGTTCTGGAACACATCCGGTGGCAGGTAGAAGAAGTCGTCGTTCTTGGCCTGGTCGAAGTACAGACCGATCTCGGTGGCGCCCTTGGCCAGTTCCTGCTGCTGAGCCTGAGTACCGGCCATCGTGCTATGGGTGGCGATCATGAAGTCGCGCATCCTCGACATCGAGTCGATGGTGGACCTCAGCACCGGCAGCATCTGCGGCATCAGCTGATCCATGCGGTCCATATCGATTGTCAGACCCTGCATTTCGTCAGTGAGCTTGTCGATGCCGTCCAGGGTGTCGAAGATGGACCGCATCGACTGGCAGATCGGGATGTCGAAGCAGTGCGGCTCCCAGTACAGGTAGTTGCGCAGCGGCCGGAAGAAATCGTCGAAATTGGCCAGATTGTCGCGCATCTCCTGGGTGGCTTCCACCATGTCGTGCGTGCGCCCGACCATGCTGTGCGTGGTCGCGGTCAGCTCGGACATCAGGGTGTACATGCGTTCCATGCTGGCGACGGTCTGGCCCATCTCGTCGGCCTGCTCAAGCATCTGCGCCGAGTTGTCGTTGTTGAACTTGGCCCCCTGCAGCGTCCCGGCATTCTGCGCGCCGAGCAGGAACGGGATGGAGCTGTGCTCGATGGGCGAGCCCAGCGGACGGGTGATGGTTTGCACCCGCTCGATACCCCGCATGTGCACCACGCCCTTGGCGACCCGGTCGATGACCAGCATGTCGGCCGGGTTCCGGAGGTCATGGTCGGCTTCGAGCATCAACAGTTCGGGATTCATCCGGGCCTGCGAGAAGTGCCGGTCGGCGACTCCCATGGCGAGGTTGGCCGGCATGTCGGCCGGGGTGAACTTCTGATCGTTGTACTGCGGCACGTACGTCAGCAGGCTGACGAAGCCGATGATGGCAATCAGGCTGGTGACGAAGATGATCGGGATGGGCCAGCGCACGACGGACGTACCGACCTTGCGCCAGCCCCTCGTGGAGAGCTCCCGCTTGGGGTCGAGCAGACCGAACTTCGACGCGACGGTCAACACGGCCGGGGCCAGCGTCAGGGCGGCCGCGATGATCACCAGGATCGCGATCGCGCACGGCAGACCCATGGTCTGGAAATACGGCAGCGTAGTCATGGTGAGGCACATGCATGCACCCGCGATGGTCAACCCCGAACCCAGGATGACGTGGGAGACACCGTGGTACGCGACGTAGAACGCGTCTTCTCTCTCCAGGCCCTTCGATCTCTCCTCGTGATATCGGCCGAGCAGGAAGATCACGTAATCCGTTCCCGCGGCCAGGGACAGCATGGTCACCATGCTGACCGCATACGGGGTCAGGCCGATGATGTTCACATAACCCGCTGCTGCGGTAACACCCTGTGCGGCAAAGAGTTCCAGGCCGATGATCACCATCGACACCAGCATCGTCACGATGGACCGGTAGATGAACAGCAGCATCACGATGATGACGGCGACCGAGACCAACTCCATCGTCGCCATGCTTTGATGCCCGGCAACCTGGGTGTCGGCGTTGAGCACGGTGTTTCCGGCGACGTGCGCCTTGATACCCGGAGGTGAGGGCACCGAGGCGACGATGTCGCGCACCGCGGCCACCGACTCGTGGCTGGCGCTGGTGCCCTGGGAGCCGTTGAGGAAGATCTGCACATAGGCCGACTTGCCGTCGACGCTCTGCGATCCAGCCGCCGTCAGCGGATCGCTCCAGAAGTCCTGGACGTTCTGCACGTGCTCGCGATCGGCCTCGAGTTTGTCGACGATCTGGTCGTAGAACTTGTGCGCCTCGTCGCCGAGCTTGTCGTCACCCTCCAGCACGACCATTGCCGAGGAGTCGGAGTCGTATTGCTGAAACACCTTGCCGATGTTCAGCATCCCCTGATACGACGCGGAATTCGTCGGGCTGAGCGGCACCTGGCGGGCTTCCGCGACCTTGTCCAGCGATGGAACCAGCGTGCCCAGCGCGACCACCACAAGCACCCAGAACAGGACGATCGGCAGCGAGAAGATCCGGACCATGTGGCCGATGAACGGCCGATGGGGCTTCGAGTGCGAGTTGCTCATACGGATTTCACCAAGCAGTAGATGAACGGTTTGACGGTGTCGTTGCTCGCCCGGTCGTCGCGGACCTCGCCGTCGACGGTCACCCGGCACCGAAGACCACTGACATCACGATCTCCCTGGGCCATGATGTTGGCCGACATCGAGGGCAGCGTCGTCACAATCGTGAACGACCAAGGTAATGGGGTGTTCTCGATGAGATGGGGCTGACCGTTCTCATCGAGGTAGTTGAGGTTCGCGGTTCCACCGGAACCGGTGACCTCGTAGGTGATGTGCTTCGGATTGAAGTTCGCGGTGATACCGGAGCCATCTGCGGCCCTCGGTTCGTGATGGTTGGAGTCACGAATCCGAAGAATCGCGTACGCGCCCAGAGCGACGACCACCACCAGCACCAGCGGTATCCACGCTTTTTTGAGCAACCGGAACACCGTTGCGCCTCCCCGACGTGCTATTCGCCAATTTACCCAGACGGAACTCGAGTTCCGCCTAAGAGGATGCTGAGTACTGTACTCGAGCCGGACCCTGGCGACGACCCGGTGCCTATCTGGCCAGGAAACGCTCGAGCCCGGCGATCACGATGTCGAGGTTGAAGTCGAAGTCCTGGGCGGCGCTCGCGCCGATGTCACGATCGGCGACCACACCACTGAGCAGTGGGAAGTCACTGGACGGAAGGTCTTTCAGGGCGCGCACCACTTCAGGTGTCTGGTGGTGCAGCCGCGACTCCGCCGAACTCAGCACGTCGTGCGCGGCCGACATCGCGAGGCCGGAGACCAGGGTGAGCACCCGCCCGGCGTCGTCGGTACCGAATCCACCATCGGCCAGGGCCCGCAGCACCTGCTCGGCCAGCGCGAGACTGGCCGCCCCACTCGTCCCACGCAGCCGGAAGCTCGTCGCCGTCACACCGAGTTTGAGCACACCATTACGGATGGCGTTGCCATAGGCACGCAGGATCTCCTGCCAGCTTGCCCCCTCGGGCAGCTTGATCGAGCGCAGCTCCGTCTCGAACAGATCGGCCACCACCAGCTCGAGCAGACCGTCACGGTCGCCGACGTAGTAGTGCAGCGTGGTGCGGTCCACCCCGAGCTCATCGGCCACCGCCTGCATCGTCAACGCGCCCGGCGCAATGGCGCGCGCCGCGGCGACGATCCGCTTCTGATCGATGCGCGGTGGCCGGCCCCGCCCTCGGCGCGGCGCGTTTCCGGTGGTCACAACACAAATTCTAGTTGTTCCGACCGCCGTCTTCGGACCACTCTTCCTTTTTTCTCACGGTCGTGGAAAACTGCCCGGAACCGAGCAAGGGAGCCGCTGCGATGTCACAAACTTCTCCATACCGGGTTGTCCAGTGGACGACGGGAAACGTCGGAAAGAGTTCGGTGGCGGCCATCGCCCGTAACCCGACCCTGGAACTGGTCGGCTGCTATGCGTGGTCACCGGACAAAGCCGGCAAGGATGTCGGGGAGCTCGTCGGAATCGAGCCCCTCGGGGTCGCCGCCACCAACGACGTGCAGGCGCTGCTTGCTCTCAAACCGGACGTCGTGGTCTACAACCCGATGTGGATCGACGTTGACGAACTCGTCGAAATCCTTTCCGCCGGAGTCAATGTCGTCGCAACCGCATCATTTATCACCGGGCACAATCAAGGCGACGGCCGGGACCGGATCGCTGAGGCCTGCCGCAAGGGCGGGTCGACCATGTTCGGATCGGGCATCAGCCCGGGCTACGTCAACCAGCTGGCGATCGTGGCGGCCGGCATCTGCGACCGCGTGGACAAGATCACGGTCAACGAGGCCGCCGACACCACGTTCTACGATTCGCCGGAAACCGAGAAACCGGTCGGTTTCGGTCAGCCCATCGATCATCCCGACCTGCAGGCCATGACCGCTCACGGCACCGGGGTCTTCGGCGAGGCGGTGCGGATGATCGGTGACGCGCTCGGCATCGAGTTCGACGAGGTCCGCTGCGACGCCGAATACGCCCAGACCACAGAGGACCTCGACCTCGGCTCGTGGACGATCCCGGCGGGCGGCGTGGCTGGGGTGTTCGTCAGCTGGAAGGGCCTCGTCGGAGATACCACACGCGTCGAACTCACCCTGCGCTGGCGCAAAGGCCAGACGCTGCAACCGGATTGGCAGATCGATCAGGACGGCTGGGTGATCGAGGTGGCCGGTCGCCCGACGGTGACGATGAAGGTCGGCTTCCTGCCGCCACCGGACTTCGAGGCCACCACGCTCGAGGAGTTCATGGTGCTGGGACACATCATGACCGCGATTCCCCCGATCAACGCGATACCGGCGGTGGTCGACGCCGCACCCGGCATCGTCACCTACAACGATCTCCCGCTGGTCCTGCCGCGTGGAGTGGTGCCGAAGGACTAGGCACGAGCTACACATACCAGCAGTCACGGGGCATCTCTTTTCACTCGGGCCGGTCAGCATCACCGCTGGCCGGCCCGAGTCATTCCGCAGTACAGAAACCGTCGGCCGCCGCCGATTCCGGCTTACAGACTGTATTGATCACCACCGGATCGCTGACACTTTGCACCCTCCTCAATGGTGCGCCACACCACAAGATTAGGCCGTCCGTCGAACGCAACCGACGGCATCGATCAACGATGATTGAGGAGACCACACCGTGAACCCGTTGCGCGCCAACGCTATTACGTCCGATGTGCATGATCAGCAGGCCGGGGTTGTGGTACCCGGCCGATTGTTGGAGATCACGGCGCTCGACGATCTGGCGGGGGACGCGGTCGCGGTGAACCTGGACTGGGCCGGCACCGAGGACGGTCGGCTGACCTTCGCACTCGCCGCCCTCGAGCCGGTTCCGTTGCGCCGGATGCTGCCCGCGCTGCAGAGCATGGACCTGGAGGTGCTCGAGGAGCAGGCCGGCACCTGGACCAGGCCGGACGGGCGGATCTGCCATGTCTATCACCTGCTGTTGCAGCCCGGCCCCGATGTCGTCGACGCGCTGGCCGAGCAGCAGGACGGCACCATTGACCGCATCCGCGAAACTTTCCAGGCAATGTGGGCCGGCCGGGTCGAATCGGACGGTTTCAACGCGCTGCTCCTGCGAGCCGCATTGAGCTGGCGACAGGTCACCGTGCTACGCAGCTACAGCCGGTACCTGCGTCAGTTGCCTCTGCCGTACGGCCAGACACGCATCCAGCGGGTCCTGCTGGACAACCCGGATGCCACACGCGCACTGCTCGACCTGTTCGAGGCCCGGTTCGACCGCACCGAGCAACCCGCCGAAAGCCCCCACCGCATCGCCCGCGTCGCCGAGGCCGAGCAGCGGGTGGCCGCCGAGGTCGATCAGGTGCTGCACATTGACGCCGACCGGATCCTGCGCGCGTACCACAACCTGATCAACGCCACCGTGCGCACCAACGCGTTCGCTCCCGACGCCCTCACCGTCTGGGCGCCCTATCTGGTCCACAAGCTCGACGCTCAGGCCATCGATGAGCTGCCACAGCCCCGCCCGCTTTCCGAAATCTTCGTGTACTCACCAGAATTCGAAGGTCTGCATCTCCGCTTCGGGCTGGTCGCCCGCGGCGGCCTGCGTTGGTCAGACCGTCACGACGACTACCGCACCGAGGTCCTGGGACTGGTGAAGGCACAGGCGGTCAAGAACGCGATGATCGTTCCGGCCGGCGCCAAGGGCGTGTTCGTCGTCAAGGCCCGGCCCGCCGCGAGCGAATCCCCCCGCGTGCAGGGCCTGCGAAGCTACCGACAGTTCATCGCCGCATTGCTCGACGTGGTCGACAAGACCGCCTCCGATGACCGGCCCCGGTTCGGCGGCGTGGTCTGCCACGACGGACCCGACCCCTACCTGGTGGTGGCCGCCGACAAGGGGACCGCCACGTTCTCGGACTCGGCCAACGCGGTGGCACTGGACCGCGGCTACTGGATGGGCGACGCCTTCGCATCCGGCGGATCGGCCGGCTACGACCACAAGGCAATGGGGATCACCGCCCGCGGCGCCTGGGTCAGTGGCGACACCCACCTTGCCGAACTCGGCATCGATTCCGCCTCCGACGAGTTCACCGCCGTCGGCGTGGGCGACATGAGCGGGGACGTTTTCGGCAACGGGATGCTGCTGCGTCCGGGGCTGCGGCTGGTGGCCGCATTCGACCACCGCCACATCTTCATCGACCCGCAGCCCGACACCGTGCCGGCCCGCAAGGAACGGCAACGACTGTTCGAACTGCCTCAGTCATCGTGGGATGACTACGACCGTTCCGCGATCAGTCCGGGCGGCGGAGTATGGCCACGGACCGCCAAAACCATTGCCACCACACCGGAAATGCGTGCAGCGCTCGGCATCGCTGACGATGAGGACCGCCTGACTCCGACCCAGTTGATCAGCCATATCCTGCGGGCGCCGGTGGACCTGTTGTTCAACGGCGGAATCGGCACCTATATCAAGGCCGGCGACGAACAGCACTCCGACATCGCGGACAAGGTGAACGATCCGGTGCGGGTGGACGCCGGTGACGTCCGCGCGCGGGTGATCGTCGAGGGCGGGAACCTCGGGCTCTCCCAGCGCGCTCGCATCGAGTACGCCCGCCGGGGCGGCTTGGTGAACACCGACGCCATCGACAACGCGGCCGGAGTGGACTGCTCAGACCACGAGGTCAACATCAAGGTCCTACTGGACGCCGCCGCGCGGTCCGGAATGATCACCGGCAACGCGCGCAACCGACTGCTGGTCGACATGACCGACGAAGTGGCGCAGCTCGTGCTGGCCAACAACCAGGCGCACAATCGTCTGCTCAGCGACGCCCGCTCCAACGCAGCCCAGATGATCGACGTGCACGCCCGCATGACGGCAGATCTCGAGGCCCGGCGCGGGTTGCACCGGACTCGCGAGAACATGCCCAGCCCAGCGGAATTCGCTGACCTGGCCAAGGAGGGTTGTGGTCTGACCGCTCCGCAGTTGGCTACATTGATGGCGCACGTGAAGCTCGACCTCAAGGCCGAACTGCTCAGTGGCGCGATGTTCGACGACCCATACTTCGTCGCACTGCTCAACCGGTATTTCCCGCCGACGTTGCGCCGTCAGCTCGGCGAGCCACTTCCCGAGCATCCCCTGCGCCGGGAGATCATCACCACCTCGATCGTCAACCGCGTGCTGGCCACCTCGGGGCTGACCTTCACATTCCGGCTTTCCGAGGAAACCGGCTCTGCCCCAGCCGATATCGTGCGGGCTCACGCGGTGGCGTCCGAGGTTTTCGACCTCGACACACTCTGGTCGGACATCTATGCCGCCGATCTCTCGCCGGCACTGACGAATGCGATGATCATCGAAGGCCGTCGCCTCCTCGACCGGGCCGCCCGATGGTTTGTGCTCAACCGTCCGCAACCGCTCGACGTCGACGCCGAGATCACCCGATTCAGCAACCAGGTGGCGATGCTGCGCGGACAACTCGGATCGATGCTGCGGGGCCAGGAGCGCGATACCGTCTTGGCGGCGCACGACGACCTGGTGGCCCGCGGTGTACCGGCCGACATCGCCCGCCGGATCAGCGAATCCCTCTATGCGTTCAGCCTTCTGGACATCATCGAGGTCGCCCACGTTCACGGTGAGAACTCGGCCCAACTTGCCAGCATCTATTTCGAACTGTCGGACCGACTGGGAGTGGACCGGCTGTTGCTGGCGGTGTCGTCGCTTCCCCGAGGTGGCCGCTGGCATGCGCAGGCCCGGCTTGCCCTTCGGGAGGACCTGTACCGCTCGTTGCGTGATCTCACGATCGACGTCACCAAGCACGGGATCGAGGGCGCCCAGGCCGCAAGCAGCATCCTCGACTTCGAGGCCTACAACCGCCCGCGGTTGGACCGGGCCAAGCGCACGCTGGACGAGTTCCTCGATTCCGACGCGCCCGATCTGGCGGTCCTGTCGGTGGCCTCAGCCCAGCTGCGCCGGCTCCATCGGTGAGCCGGGATCAGCTCACAGTGACGGTGGGCTCAGTAGTCACCGGAAAGTTGACCGAGTTGGCGATGAAGCACATCCGGTGCGCTTCGTGATGTAGTTCGGTGGCATCACCGGCCCGCTCCGGGTCGGTGATGGTCACCTGCGGCCGTAGTGTCACATCGGTGAAAACACCACTGCCCTCGGCGTTCTCACTCATCGTGCCCTCCGGTCGATCACTGTAGGCAGTGACGACGATGGCCGCCTTGGCGCACAGGGCGAGATACCAGAGCATGTGGCACTGCGACAGGCTGACCACGAGCAGCTCTTCAGGGTTCCAGCGCTGTGGGTCTCCACGGAAGGCCGGATCGGCACTCCCCGGGATGGTCGGCTTACCGGACGCATCGACACCGGTCACGTCGTGATCGCGGGCGTAATCCCGGTAGCCACTGGTCCCAGAACCGGTGTTGCCGGTCCAGGTCACCTCGACCTCGTATCGATGCGTCCGGTTGGCCATGTGAGTGACCGTACCAACCAGCGGCGGCAGCCTCGACGAACCACCGTTGACACATTGGCACAGATAACTAGACTTTGTGCCATGTCGATTGGCAGCATGGCCGACGAAGACGTAGTGCGGCCGAACGTACTGGCAGATTTCCGCAGGCACTCGGGCAGCATCCTGGGAGGCGCCTTCGGCGCAGCGGCTTTCGATGAGGTGGCCCTGGTCCCGGTAGCCGCCGCCGTCGACCGCAGCGGCCGGTTCGAGCGCAACTTCCTCGATCGCGGCGTGCGCAGCGGGTTCTCCGCATTCCTGGCGATCTGGGGTGACGCCGAGGACCGGGAAGCCGAGGGTCACCGGCTACAGACCATGCACCGCGACGTCCGCGGGCACGGCAAAGACGATTTCGCCGAGGTCCGCTACAGCGCCCTGAACCCACGGCTGTGGAACTGGATCGCCATCAGCGGGATCTTCGTGGTCCTGCGCTCGTTCACTCCGGCGACCGGCATCACGATGAACACCGCCGAACAAGAGGCGGCCTATGCCCAGCTGCTCAAGGCCTTCCGCTCGATCGAGCTGCCGGGCGCATCCGCGAAGCTGCCGGGGACCTACTCCGAGGCGACGCGGTACTACGACGAAGTGGTGGAAAAACAACTGCAGGGCAACGAGTTTCTGACCAGGGTGACAACCGGCCTGACCCGGCTGCCGTTGCCAACGCTGCTCCTGCCCGGCCCGGTCCGCTTGGCGCTCACCCCGTCATGGTTGGCGGTCCGGCCGGTCGCGGGCCGGGTGATCAAGGTGTGCTCGTTCGGAATCATGCATCCAGGGGTCCGCGAGCTGACCGGATTCCGCTGGCAGGCCCGGCACGACCGGGAGTTCGCCGTATACACCCGGCTGCTTCAGCTGGCCTGGCGAACGCTGCCGGACCGGCTCCTCCTGGTGCCCCTGGCCTACAACCGGCTGCAGTACGAGAAGTTGGTGCGCCTGCACCGATCGGTGGCGCTCGATTCATTCGCGTCGCTGGGATGCCCGGCAGCGGGCTGACACACTGGTAGCGATGCCACGCAGCAACGCCAGCCAATCCGAACAGGAAGACGCCATCCTCAAGGCCACCGCCGAGGAGGTGGCGCTCGTCGGGCTGGGCCGGGCCAGTCTGGATGTCGTCGCCAAGCAAGCCGGCGTCAGCCGGCGCACGCTCTACCGTCGTTTTCCCACCCGCGACGCGCTCATCACCGAACTCGGGAGGCGCACCTTCGACGCGGCGATGCACCGGCTGCGCACCGTTGCAATCGATTCCGGTCCCAGCGAGGCTGCGGTGGCAGCGTTCTGTGAAGGTGTGCGGCTATTGACCACCGAACCAGTGATGCGCCGGTTCCTGCGACTGGACACCGATTTCACCGCAGTGGCCGGTGCCTACGACCAGGCTCCGGCTTTTCTCCACCATGCGTCGTCAGCGATGGCAAAGGCACTGCGCGCCGCAGGCGCGACCATGCCCGACGCCGACCTGCTGGCCGTGGCCGAGTTGCACATCAGGCTGGCGTGCTCGCTGGCCCAGATGCCCACTGCGGTGCTGGACGTCAACGATGGCGACGCGGTTCGCGAATACGCGCGGAAACACCTGGCGCCGCTGGTGCACTAGCGGCGCCTCAAAACCGCGTCGACCCGCGCAGCGTCCCCGCCGCGTTGCGGACAGCCGCCGTGATGGTCTCGACGGTGCGACTGTCGAGCTTCCAGCACTGCCAGTACAACGGCACGTCCAGATATTGCTCGGTGATCCGGACGAAGTCGTCGTCGACGAGTTCCTCGGGGTACATCCCCCAGCCCAACCCCGCCCGCACCGCGGCACCGAACCCCTCGGCGGTCGGGATGTAATGCACCGGTCTAAGGATATCCTTGCGGAATTCCTTGCGCACCAATTGATCCTGCAGTGCATCGTCACGGTTCCAGGACAGCGACGGTGCCGCCTGCGCGGCGTCGCGGGTGAATCCCTCGGGCAGGTACCGCTGCACGTAGTCCGCGCTCGCCACCGGCACGTAGCGCATCGCTCCCAGCGGATGCACCCGGCAGCCCGGGACCGCGCTCCGCTCGGTGGTCACCGCACCCATCACCACGCCCTCACGCAGCAGACGCGCCGAGAGGTCTTGGTCCTCGATCCTGATGTCGAACAGGAACTCGGCCGCCTGGGCGAACACACCGGTGAACCAGGTCGCCATCGAATCGGCGTTGACCGCCAGCGCGATCCTGGTGCGGCGCGCCGAGCCGCCACCCATCTCGGCCAGGGTCTCGGACTCCAACAGTGCCGTCTGAGCCGCGAGCCTCAGCAGCGGAACACCGGCAGATGTTGCTGTGCAGGGCTTTTCGCGGACCACAAGCACCTGACCGACGCGTTGCTCCAGCGACTTGATGCGCTGGCTGATCGCCGACGGGGTCACATGCAGACGCTGCGCGGCCGCGTCGAAGCTCCCCAGCTCGACCACCGCGGCGAAGGCAGCGAGCTGCTGGCCGTCGATCTGCACGCAACGATCCTAGTCGGGCAGACTCTCGGCGCCGCGCAAACCGCCGCCCGTGAACCGGACGAGCTGGTCGACCCAACCGCGGTCCAGGCCGGCGGGACCGAGGGGGCGTCCGTAGAGCGCGAGGTCGGAGCTGGCGAGCGCACCGATCATCGAAAAGATGGCAATTGTGCTGCGCTGCTGACCTTCTCTGGTCTGAATATCGGGCACCGCACGACCCGCCGCAGCGAAGAACAACTCCGGCAGACTCGGTGTACCCGCCAACTGGTCGAGCCAGATCTGGTCTTCGTCCAGGGCCAGCTGATTCATCACCTTGAGCCAGCGCAATCCACCGACCGGATCGTCGTCGAGCAGGCGGACGTACGGTGCGATCAGCGCCTCCACGACATCGCGGACACCGATCTCGTTGCCCGACTGGGCTACTCGCACGAGCTCCTGGACAACGGCCTCGAACACGATCGGGGCGCGCCGCCGGGCCACCTCCAGCACCAGGTCCCGCTTGGCGGGGAAATGGTAGGCCACTGCGCGGCTGGCCACGCCGGCCTCGCGGGCCACCGCGCGTGCCGCCACCGCACCGATCGACGTCTCGGCGAACATTCGCTCTGCGGTGTCGACGATCAGTGTTCGGGTGTCGACATCACGTCGGGGACCACGTCTGCGGGTCGGACTCTGGACCACGGTACGAGCGTAATCACTCGCGGCCTGATCGTCCTGTGGTCGGTGCAGATCTCCTACTACGGTCGTAGTTCAAGATCGGACACCAGCGCGATGTGGGCTGACCTGCATTCTTCGTAGCGTCGAGCCATGACACGAGCACAGCGTTCCCCAGCTATCTCGATAGCGAATTCCATGACTGGTGTCGCCCGCGGATGGACGGCGAAAGACGCCGTATTCACCCCACCGGTGACCGCCCCGGCGATCCCGGCCGGCCTGCAACCCCGGGAGGGCCGCCGCTGGCGGCGCGCCCTGGCCGCGGTGCGTGCGGCACTGGCCGCCGTGCCCCGACCCGATCTGAAGCAGCCCTACTACCCGCCGCTGCGTGAAGGCTTCGTGGAGGACGCCGCCATGGCACGCGAGATGTGGCGACTCTGAATTGCTGAAATCCGCCCCCCGAAAATCCAACCGTAGTAGGAGGCGCGACAGCGCTCTGACCTTCTACGATCACAACATGCTCGGTAGCATCGCGCGCGGCTTCCGTGCGCACGTGCGCCGGCGGGGGTACGCCCTCCCGGTGGGCTACAACTGGGCCATCGTGTTGGCGTTCGACACCACGGTGATCGGCGCCGGTGTGGTGGCCGTGTTGCAGCGCCCGACAGCCGACCTCCCGGCGAGCCTCCTCGCGCTCGTCGTCTGCACAGCCCCGTTCGCGCTGTTCTACCTGTCCGGCGTCGACTTCAAGGCACCGATCGTCTGGGCGACATGGACCACCTCGACCGCCGTGTTGCTGTTCGCGACGGCCACACCTGTATCCAATGATTTCGCTCCGCTGATCGCGGTACTGATGGTCGGCGAGGTCGCCTCCCTTACCGGGGTCTGGGGTGGATTTCTGGCCTCGCTGACCGCGGCCACCCTGCTGCTGACCGCCGCCTCGCAACACCGCCTCGACGCCCTGCCGCTCTACCTGGGGATCCTCGGAATGGGTTGGCTGGTGGGTTATCTCGTATTCACCCAGCAGCAACTCATGCGACAGCAACAGGAGTCCCAGGCCGCGCAGTCCCGGCACGCCGCGGCCGATGAACGGCGCCGCATCGCCCGCGAGGTCCATGACGTGATCGCGCATTCGCTGAGCGTGACCCTGCTGCATGTGACGGGGGCGCGGCGCGGGTTGCAGCAGGACCGTGATGTGGACGACGCCGTCGAGGCACTGGAGCAGGCTGAACGCCTGGGCCGTCAGGCCATGGCAGATATTCGCCGCACGGTCGGATTACTCGACGGCGCCCCGATGAGCATGGCTCCCGAGCCCGGAGTCGACGACATCAGCTGCCTGGTCGACGATTTCGTGCGGGCCGGGCTCAATGTACGATTCGACGCCACCGGCCACACCGAGGTGGTCTCCGCCGCGGTGGGCTTGGCGTTGTATCGCATCGCCCAGGAGTCTCTGGCCAACATCGCCAAACACGCACCTGACGCGGAAGCGACCGTGTTACTGCGAATTTCACGGACCTCGGCGACGCTGACCGTCGCCAACCGGCTCCCGGTCCCCGCGTTGGCCGTCAGGAACGGCCGCGATGTGGAGGGCCGCGGTGTGAGCGGCATGCGCCAACGCGTCGAGTTGCTCGGCGGGATCATCAGCGTCGGCCCGGCCGATGACGCGTGGTCGGTGCGCACGAACATTCCGTTGGACGACACTGACCGGGCGCCCCGCCGGTGCCCCGTGGTGTCATGACGGACCCCGTGTCCGAGGTCTCGGTCCTCCTGGTCGACGATCAGGATCTGGTGCGCTCCGGACTGCGACGCATTCTGCGGCGCAAAGACGGGTTCGTGATCGTCGCCGAATGCGCCGACGGCGATGAGGTGCCCGATGCCGTCACCCGATACCGCCCCGACGTGGTGGTGATGGATCTGCGGATGAAGCGCGTCGACGGGATCGAAGCCACCCGGCAGGTGACCGCGGCCGGTGGACCCCCGGTGCTGGCGCTGACCACGTTCAACGACGACGAGTTGCTCTCCGGGGCGCTGCGCGCCGGCGCCAGTGGATTCGTGCTGAAGGACTCCTCGGCCGAGGAACTGATCCGGGCGGTCCGCGCGGTGGCACAGGGCGACAGCTACCTCGACCCGGCGGTGACGTCACGGGTGCTCACCACCTACCGCAAGTCGGCAGAGCCACGTCGCGCCGCCGTCGGCGAGCTCACGGCCCGCGAACTCGATGTGCTGACACTGATCGCCAAGGGGCACTCCAACGCCGAGATCGCCGATGAACTCAGCATCTCCGGACTCACCGTCAAGAGCCACATCGGCCACATCTTCATCAAGCTCGACCTGCGTGACCGCGCTGCCGCGATCATCCACGCGTACGACACCGGGCTCGTCAGTCCCCAGTGACCCGATCCGGGCGTACCCCGCCTCAGGGGGATGGGAGGAGGCGGGGTACGCGGCTCTCGGCGAGCAGATCACGGGACTTTGCTCAGGGCACCACTCTCAAGTTCCGGATGGTGGTTGCGGCCGACGTGGGCCTCGGCACGCATCCGCTCGACCATGTGCGGGTAGTGCAGCTCGAACGCCGGGCGCTCCGAACGGATCCGGGGCAGCTCGGTGAAGTTGTGCCGCGGCGGCGGGCACGAGGTCGCCCACTCCAGCGAGTTCCCGTGGCCCCACGGATCATCGACGGTCACGGGCTCGCCGTAGCGCCAGCTTCGGAACACGTTCCACACGAACGGCAGGATCGAGATCCCCAGGATGAACGAACCGATCGTGGAGATCACGTTGAGCGTGGTGAACCCGTCGGTGGGCAGATAGTCCGCGTAGCGGCGCGGCATGCCCTCGTCACCGACCCAGTGCTGCACCAGGAACGTGAGGTGGAAGCCGATGAAGGTCAGCCAGAAGTGCACCTTGCCCAGCCGTTCATCGAGCAGACGTCCGGTCATCTTCGGGAACCAGAAGTACACACCGGCGTAGGTGGCGAACACGATCGTTCCGAACAGCGTGTAGTGGAAATGCGCGACGACGAAATAACTCTCGGTGACCTGGAAGTCGATCGGCGGGCTGGCCAGCAGCACGCCGGACAGGCCACCCAGCAGGAAGGTGATCAGGAAGCCGACCGAGAACAGCATCGGTGTCTCGAATGTCAGCTGGCCCTTCCACATCGTGCCGATCCAGTTGAAGAACTTGATGCCGGTCGGGACCGCGATCAGGAACGTCATGAAGGAGAAGAACGGCAGCAGGACCGCACCGGTGGCGTACATGTGGTGCGCCCACACCGCGACCGACAGGGCCGCGATGCTGATGGTGGCGTAGACCAGCGTGGTGTAACCGAAGATCGGCTTGCGGCTGAACACCGGAATGATCTCGGATACGACGCCGAAGAACGGCAGCGCGAGCACGTACACCTCGGGATGGCCGAAAAACCAGAACAGGTGCTGGAAGAGCAACACGCCACCGTTGGCCGGGTCGTAGATGTGCGCGCCGAGTCGCCGGTCGGCGGCCAACCCGAACAGCGCCGCGGTCAGCAGCGGAAACACGATCACCACCAACATCGAGGTCACCAGGATGTTCCAGGTGAAGATCGGCATCCGGAACATCGTCATGCCGGGCGCACGCATGCACACCACGGTCGTGATCATGTTGACCGCGCCGAGAATCGTGCCAAGACCACCGACGGCCAGGCCCAGGATCCACAGATCCGCGCCCGCTCCCGGCGAATGGATGGCATCGGTCAGCGGGGTATAGGCGGTCCAGCCGAAGTCGGCGGCGCCGCCGGGGGTGATGAACCCGCCGAGCGCGATGAGCGCGCCGAACAGGAACAGCCAGTAGGAGAGCGCATTGAGGCGCGGGAACGCCACGTCGGGCGCGCCGATCTGCAACGGCAGCACCAGGTTGGCGAAGCCGAACACGATCGGGGTGGCGTAGAACAGCAGCATCACCGTGCCGTGCATGGTGAACAGCTGGTTGAACTGTTCGTTGGAGAGGAACTGCAGCCCGGGTTCGGCCAGTTCGGTACGCATGAACAACGCCATCAGCCCGCCGATGGCGAAGAACGTGAAACACGTGACGCAGTACATGATGCCGATCAGCTTGTGATCGGTCGTGGTGATGAGCTTGTAGATCAGGTTGCCCTTGGGGCCCATCCGTTCCGGAAAAGGACGGCCTGCCTCGAGTTCTCCGATTGGAGGGGCTTCGGCAGTCAAAACAGAACCTCTCTTCTATCCCCCTGTGAACATGTCCGTTCCGAGCAATGACCTGCAATCAAGATCACCAAGAGAAGACTCGCGGGCGCACGCCGGCAGGAGAAGGGTCTTTGGTCCTCAATGTCGGATCCGGTGAGCTTGTCGGAGCCCGATCGAGATTGACTGTGCGGCAACATGAATCACCACCGACGTAAATAAGTGCGTTCAGCAGTGGCACTCGGCGCCCGGGAAGGACAGAAAGGGACCAAAGACCCCTGCCGCCATGCGCCCGCGGGCAGCCATCATGAGGTATGGACGCTTCAGCTTTACCGGCCCCGGAGATCCATGAGACGCATACCGGGATCGTCGCCTTGATCGGCGACCGGGCATACAAGGTCAAGAAACCCGTCGTCACGGATTTCCTCGACTTCAGCTCGGTAGAGCAGCGCGAACAAGTATGTGCACGTGAGGTTCAGCTGAACCGGCGACTCGCGGCCGACAGTTATCTGGGAGTCGCCCACCTCTCGGATCCGCAAGGTGGTCCGCCCGAGCCCGTGATCGTGATGCGCAGATACCCCGACGCGCGCCGGCTGACGTCGATCGTCCTCCACGGTGAGCCGGTGGTTGAGCATCTGTCGGCGGTCGCCGAGGCGTTGGCGCGGTTCCACGCGGACGCCGAAAGGTCTGCGGATATCGACGCCGCAGCCGAGGTCCCCGCGATTGCAGGCCGTTGGCATGACAACATCTCTGAACTCCACCGGCGGGCGGGAACCGTGGTACCCGCGGAGTCGGTGGCCGAGGTCGGCCGGTTGGCCGACCAGTTCATGAACGGTCGCGCCGCGCTGTTCGCCGACCGGATCGCCAACCGGCGCATCGTCGACGGCCACGGCGACCTGCTGACCGGCGACATCTTCTGCATGGCGGACGGTCCGGTGATCCTCGACTGTCTCGAGTTCGATGACAGCCTGCGTCATGTCGACTGCGCCGACGATGCCGCATTTCTGGCGATGGACCTGGAGTTTCTCGGCCGCAAGGACTTGGCCGACTACTTCATCGCCGAGTATCAGCGGCTCTCCGGGGACGTCGCGCCGACATCCTTGATGGACTTCCTGATCGCCTACCGGGCCGTGGTCCGCGCGAAGACCGACTGCATCAGGGTCGAGCAGGGCATCGAGACCGCGGGGGCCGACGCACGGCGCCACCTGGCTGTCGCCCTCGATCACCTCCGCAGGGGCGCAGTCCGGCTGATCCTTATCGGCGGTGGCCCGGGCACCGGCAAGACGACACTGGCGTACGCGTTGGCAGAACAGATATCGGCGCAGGTCATTTCCACCGACGATGTGCGCCGCCAGTTGCGGGAGCAGGGTCTCGTAGCGGGCGATGTGGGGATCTTGAACGAGGGCCTCTACAGCAGCGACAACGTGGCAGCTGTGTACGACGCGGTGCTTCAGAAGGCCGACAGCGCCCTCGCCGAGGGCCGCTCGGTGATCCTCGACGGTACGTGGCGCGACCCGGAACTTCGGCGGCGGGCACGTCACATCGCCTCCGAAAGAGGCTGCCCTACAACCGAATTGGCATGTACAGCGCCCATCGACGAAGCCAAGAAGCGGATAGCGCAGCGACAGACCACCACGTCAGATGCCACACCACAGATCGCCGAGGGTTTCGCGGCCGGCGGCGCCGAATGGTCTGACGCCCATCTCATCAACACGCGCCGCCCGCTGGCGGACTCCGTCGCCGAAGCTCAACGGATCTGTTGCTCGACGATCTGAACCCGGCGGTCACCGCCATTACGAAATGAGGTGGCGGTGTAAAACCCGCAGCCAGCGCAGGCCGACAGCCCTTGTAAAGTAGAAAGGCAGCCACGTTCCCGGCTGCGACCTGCACAAAAACACCGTATCGCCGCGTTTGGCGCATCCACCGAGGGGGATTCATGAACGAAGTGCTGGCCCGCGCCGGCATCTTCCAAGGTGTGTCGCCAGATGCCGTGGCCGCCCTGGTCCGACAGTTGGAGCCCGTGACCTTCCGTCGCGGAGAGGTGGTGTTCGCCGAGGGCGAGCCCGGCGACACGCTGTACATCATCACCGCGGGCAAGGTGAAGATCGGCCGCAAGTCGGTGGACGGCCGCGACAGCCTGATCACGCTGATGGGCCCCTCGGACATGTTCGGTGAGCTCGCCATCTTCGATCCGGGGCCGCGAACCTCGACCGTGACAGCGCTGACCGAGCTGAAAACGGTCGTGATGAGCCGCAGCGTGCTGCGGAGTTGGATCGCCGATCGGCCCGAGATCGCCGAGCAGCTCCTGCGCGTGCTGGCGCGTCGGTTGCGCCGCACCAACGACAACCTGTCGGATCTGATCTTCACCGACGTGCCGGGCCGGGTGGCCAAGCAGCTGCTCTACCTGGCGCAACGGTTCGGCAGCCGTGACGGCTCCGCGCTGCGCGTGGATCACGAGCTGACCCAGGAAGAGATCGCCCAGCTCGTGGGGTCCTCGCGGGAGACGGTCAACAAAGCGCTGTCGGACTTCGCGCAGCGAGGCTGGATCCGCGTGCAGGGACGAAGCATCCTGATCGACAACGCCGAGCGCCTGGCCAAACGCGCGCACTGACCGAGTGACCGTGTGACGGTCGAGACATTGTTAGTACCCTAACTATTAGGGTACGTTTATTTTGTGTCCGCAGTATCCGAAGCGCCAAAGCTCAGCTCCGATCCATTGGCCCTCGAACGGCAGGTCTGTTTCGCACTGGCCGTCAGTAACCGCGCGGTGCTCGCCGTCTACCGGCCCCTGCTCGAACCGTTGGGCCTGACCCATCCGCAGTACCTGGTGATGCTGGCACTGTGGGATCACCAGCGGTCCAGCTCGGGTGGCAATCCCCCGCTCTCGGTCAAGGAGATCGCTTCCGCGCTGCAACTCGATTCCGCGACGCTGTCGCCGATGCTCAAACGGCTGGAAGCGCTGGGCCTACTGACCCGCAGCCGCCGGGCCGGCGATGAACGCGCGACCGATGTCGAGCTCACCCAGGCCGGGGTCGCCCTGCGTGAACGGGCACTGGCCATCCCACCCGCGGTGGTGGAACGCCTGGGCGTCGACATCGCCGAGCTCGAGGAACTGCATCGGGTGTTGACCCGTATCAATGTGGCTGCACTGGCGGCCAATTCACTCACCGATTGACACCAGGAGCCCCTCATGGCCAAGGACCGTCCCAACTTCTTCCAGTACATCGCTTACTGCTACGGCAAGCGGTTGCCCGACTCCATGCGCGAGTGGGTGGCCCATGACCTGGCCGACCACGGGGCCGTGCGCCGGCACCTGATCCGGATGGCGATCCCGCCGCTGTTCGTACTGGCGCCGCTCTGGCTGCTGCCGGCCTCGCTGTACGTGCACATGGAGATGACCGTGCCGATCTACATCTGGGCCATCTTGATGGCACTCGCGCTGAACAAGATCTGGCGCCGGCACCGGCTGGCGCAGCACGGCCTCGACCCCAACCTGGTCGACGAGATCCAGTACAAGAAAGACCAGAAGAAGCACGAGGACTACATCCGGCGGTTCGGACCACGCCCGGAATCCTCCAAGTACCAGGCCAACAGCAGCCCGTTCTAGGCATTCCCCCTGGATAGACCCCTTGCATGCAAGCTTGCATGCAAGGGGTATCGTGGTCTCTCGTGGTCACGGACGAGAAATCGAGCAACAGCCAGCGCGTCTACCGGATGACCAAGGATCAGATCCTCTCCGGTGAGTTTCGAGGCGGGCAGCTGCTCAGTGAGGTAGAGGTGGCGACGCAACTCGGCGTCAGCCGCACACCCGTGCACGAAGCGTTTCTGCGCCTGGCCGCCGAGGACTTCCTCGATCTGATGCCGCGTCGCGGTGCCGTCGTCGTCCCGGTCTCCCCGCAGGAGGCCACCGACCTGCTGGAGATGCGCCTGGCGCTGGAGACCGCGGCCGTGCGCCGGTTGTGCCGGTCACCGGAATCCATCGACACACTGTTCGGCGAGCTCACCGAGTTGGTGGAGCGCCAGCGCCACGGCGCGGCCATCGGCGACGCCGATCAGTTCGCGGCGGCCGACGACGCCTTTCACCGCCGAATTGTGGAGGTCGCCGGGAACACGATCGCCGGCCGCTTCTACGGTTCACTCAGCGACCGGCAGCGCCGCATGATGGCCGACGCCGCCCGCTCGGACTCTGCCCGGCTGACCGAGTTGATCGGCGAGCACGCGGAATTGGCCGATGCGATCGGCCGACGCGATGTGCAGGCCTTCGAGGGCGCCCTGCTGGCACATCTGGAAGCGACCTACCGGGTGGTGCTGGCATGACCGCCGTCGCAATTGAATCCCGAGAGGCGCCGGAACGGACTCGGCACCACATGCCGCCCTGGCTCGCGGTGGCCATCGCGGTCTTCTGCATCGGTTGGGGCGGAAACCAATTCACCCCGCTGCTGATCGCCTACGCCCAGCACTCCGGATACACACGAGTGGACGTGGACATCCTGTTGGGCGCCTACGTGCTCGGCCTGATCCCGGGCCTGCTGATCGCCTCGACGTTGTCGGACCGCCACGGTCGGCGCACCGTCATGGCCGCCGGCGTCATCAGTGCCGCCCTGGGCAGTCTCGTCCTGGCGATCGGTGACGGCTGGGGCTTCCCGGCCCTGTTCGTCGGCCGCTTGTTCAGCGGCGTGGCCGTCGGTATCGCGATGGCCGTCGGTTCGGCATGGATCGCCGAGCTCTCTCGGCCACCCTTCGACAATGCGCCTGCCGGTGCCGGGGCGCGCCGCGCCTCCATCTGCCTGTCGTTGGGCTTCGGGGTCGGGCCGCTGTGCGCCGGACTGCTCACCGTGTACGCACCGCTGCCGCTGGTGTTGACATATCTGGTCCATGCCGCCCTGTGCGTGCCGGTGCTGTGGGCGGTGTGGACTCGGACCGCCGAGACGCGTGAGCGCATGACCTCGCGGCCCTTCCTGGATGGATTGAAGGTGCCCGCGGCCGGACACCGCCGGTTCCTTCATGTCATTGTTCCCATGGCGCCGTGGATCTTTGGTTCGGCAGCCATCGCGTACGCGGTGGTGCCGGCACTCGTCGCCGACCAGCTCGGCTCCTGGGCTCTGCTCTACACCGTCGGGTTGACGGTGCTGACGCTGGGCTGCGGTGTCGCGATCCAGCCGGTCGCGCGGCGCCTCGACGACGTGTCCAGCTCGCGTGCCGTGGTGGTGTCGATGGCGTTGATGGCGTTGGGCATCTTCGCCGCGGTGGCCACCGCCGTCACCCGTTCGGCGCTCGTCGCGCCGCTGGTCGCGATGCTGCTCGGCAGCGCGTACGGAATCGCTATCGTGTCGGGTCTCCTTGAGATCCAACGCATTGCGCCGCCCGACGAGCTCGCCGGTATCTCCGGGGTCTACTACTCCCTGGCCTACCTCGGGTTCCTGCTGCCCGCGGCACTGGCCGCGTTGGCGCACTGGTTCAGCTATCCGGTGATGCTGAGCGCTGTGGGGCTGTTGGCGATTGTCTGCACGGCGGTGTGTGCGTCGGGGTGGGCGAAGCATCTGGAGCCGCAGACTCACCCGCAACCTGCGTGAGAGCGGCTGTCACTCAACCAAACTCGGCCAAGTGCCTGGATGCTTGGACGCACAAGGCCGTGGAGAGCGCGCTCGTAGCGTTGGGACTGGGCGCCAATCCGCCGGACTACCACATCGGGTCGCCTTGTGTACCTGCGTTTGGGAGATCCCGTACACACCCGCACGCCTCGTGAGATACCGTTCAGCACGTTAATTGACGCGAACGAAAGGGGTACGGCAGTGCGGGCACACAAGCTTTGTACGGGCGGGACGCAGTTGATGCAGGTCGAACCGAGCGACGTCGCGGTATACCTTTTTGACGTCTCTGTGACGCGAGTCGAGTAAAACGCTGTGCCATCGTCGACCGCCGGTGCAAAAGGGCAAGCAGCGGGGGTTGACGCCCGGCAGCAGAGCCCTACTGGACGCACAGAAATCCGGCTAGCAACTCACGCCCGGTCCGCGCTGGCGGTAGCCTCACCACACCGGAAAAGCTAGGGGGCAGCAATGAGCCAGGCCGACGAGAACCATCTGCCGACAGAGCCACCGCCAGGGGCCCCGACAACTCCGCCGCCACTGCTGCAACCCAACCTGAACCCGCCGCCCGGCTACCTGGGAAGCGCTGGCACACAGCCCTACCCGTACCCGTACCCGTCCCCGGTGCCCGCGGTCCACGTCACCATGTACGCCCCGCCCGTAGCCGCGAAAAACCCCGGGCTCGCAGCCTTGCTGGCTGCGCTGTTCGGCTGCCTGGGCATGCTCTACGCGACCGTGCCTGGAGCCTTCATCATGTTCGGCATCAACGTGCTGCTGTTCTTGATCGGGTTCTTCACCCTCGGCATGACCTGGTTCCTCTGGTTGTTCACCTGGATCGGTGGTATCGCGTGGGCCTACATGGCCGCCGACACGCACAACAAGAAGTTGTTGCCCGCGCCGCCGTATTACCCTCCGTCACCACATTGATCCAAAGTCGGGTCGGTCCCGTACCGTCGCATCCCCGGCCCGACTACCGTCGATCAGGTGGCAGTGTCGCGATCTCTTACCCGGCTGTGCGCCGCGGGAACGGTCCTGCTCACGGTCGCCGCCACGGCTTCTTGCGGACAGCCGGCGCTCCCACCGGCGGCCACCAGCACGCCGACCACGACCGCACCGTCATCCACCGTCCCGGTTCCCACTCTCGCCGCCGTCGTACCTACCGGTGACTTCTCCCCGGTTTCGAAACTCGTCAACGACAACATCGCGGCCCATCGTCTGCCCGGCGCCGTGGTCCAGGTCGGGCACAACGGCAACGTCGTCTTCCGCCAGGCATACGGTTCGCGCAAGCTCGACGGTGAGCCGGGACTGGACGGAGTGCCTGCCCCCGCCGAGCCGATGACCGAGGACACGATCTTCGACCTGGCCTCGTTGTCGAAGAGCATCGCGACGACGACGGCCTTCATGCAGCTCTACGAACAGGGCAAGGTCAACTTCGACGACCAGGTGCAGACCTACCTGCCCGACTTCAACCCCACCAACGACCCACGCCGCGCACAGGTGACCGTTCGCATGTTGCTCACCCATACGTCGGGCATCGCCGGCGACCTGAGCTTGGACGGTCCGTGGGGTTTGGACAAGGCCGACAAGGCCGAAGGCATCCACCGCGCGCTGGGCGCGTGGGTGGTGTACGAACCCGGAGCGCTCTTTCACTACTCCGACATCAACTTCATTCTCGTCGGCACGATCATCGAACGGATCACCGGCCAGGCCCTGGATAGATACGTGCACGACAACGTCTTCGCACCGCTCGGGTTGTCAGATACCCACTATCTTCCAGCTACCAAAGCCTGTGGCCCGCACCAGGTTCGGGGAACCGCGATCGCCTTCGACCCGAGCGCACCCAAAGTGAACGACTGCCCGGCAGGTACCTGGAGCACCGACTTGCTGCCACGCATCGCACCGACAGCGCTTGATGAAGACACTCCGGGTATCAACCCGGACTTCGGCCACCCGTTGCGAGGTACCGTGCACGACCCGACGGCACGCCGGATGGGTGGTGTGGCCGGGAGTGCCGGGGTGTTCTCGACCGTGAACGATGTCGGCCGCTTCGCGCAGGCCCTGCTCGATCGTCTCGCCGGCCGCCCGAGCACGTTTCCGCTGAAACAATCAACCGTTGAATTGATGACGACTCCGCAGCAGCCCGGGCACACCGCTGAACAACTCGACGCAGCCAACAATGCAACCCGGCGCGCCATCGAAAAAACCTCCAACACAACCGATCCCCTGCTGGCTCCGCACTACCCGGCAATCGATGGGCAGGACCTCCGCGGCTTCGGATGGGATATCGATACCCCGCATTCTCGACCGCGCGGGCTGATCTTTCCCGTCGGCAGCTTCGGCCACACCGGGTTCACGGGCGTGACGCTGTGGATGGATCCCGGATCAGACACCTACGTCGCCGTCCTCGCCAACGTCATCCATCAACGCGGCGGTCCGCCGATCGCGAAGCTGAGCGGCGAGGTCGCCACCGAGACCGCCCGGGCGCTCCATCTGTACGGGACCTAGCCGGCCACCGCCGAGCCGACGAAGTAGCTGCCCAACAGGCAGATTCCGATGAGGACGACCCATCCGTCGGTGAGGCGGCAGAGCAAGGGCGGCGCGTGGCGCACCTCCATGAATTCCCGGAAGATGATGCGCACCTTGACAAGTGCGATGGTGATCGCGCTGACGGTCACGACGGTGCTGGCCTTCAGCGTCCCGTTCTGGTCGACGGCTTCGTCGAGCCACACGTAGACGAGTGTCATCGCCGTCAGGATCGCCCAGACGATCAGCAGTCTTGTATTGCCTTTCGTGCGCACCGCTCACCTCACCACGTAGATCAACGCGAAAATCAGGACCCATAGGAAATCGACGGTGTGCCAGTAGGTGGCACCGGTTTCGATGAGCTGTTGGGATCGCCGCTGCGGACTCCGCAACTGGTAGACGACGACACCCAACACGACGAAGCCGATCAGGACGTGGATGCAGTGTATCGACGTCAGGAAGAAATAGTGCTGGAAGAACTCGTCACTGGTGAACGTGTTCCCCATGCGAATCTGGGTGCCCCACTCGATGATCTTGCCCACCAGGAAGATGACGCCGAACGAGATGGTCAGGAGAACATTCGTCAACGCGGACCGATAGTTGCCCTCGCGGGAGGCCTGGACGCACCGGGCGATGGCCCACGAACTCAGCAGCAGGGCAATGGTATTGACCACCCCGATCCGCAGGTCCAGGTGGGACTGCGACTGCAGGAAGAGTTCTGGATTCTGGGTTCGCGACACCAGGTACACCGAGAAGTACGCGGTGAACAACAACGATTCGAACAGTACGAACATCCACATGTCGGGCTGCCCGGGCACGGACTTCACGCGGGCACCTTCGACTTGATCGGTCATCGCACCGCCTCCACCGAATCCGCGCGCTGCTCGTCGGCATGCTTGTCCGGAAGCTCCGGTAGCGGACCGGTGCCGAAGTCCTCACGCTCGATCATCCTGCGCAGCAGAACGATGAAAACTCCGGTGTACGTGACGAACACGACCATGTTGACCCACCATGCGATCGCGCCGTTCCAGGCGAACGCGCCGCGCTGGAAGATCCATGCGGGCGCGACGACCACTTCGGTCAGGGCGTTGCAGAGATTGAGATAGCCGAACCATTTCGGGAACACCCGGTTCTTGTCGAGCAGGATCGCGGCCATCCACACCAGGGACCCGATCAGGAACACACCCATGGTCCCGCTGAACGACAGGAACGCGAATTCGTAGAGCCAGTGGATGATCTCAGGGTCGCGGTTGGGCCGCAGCGCGGCCGCGGTCATCGCGATGGCCATGACCAGCATGCCCGGAATTGCGCTCAGCGAGTACATGATCAGATACGAGTAGGCGAACACCGGGCTGACCGACATTCGTCGCATCGAGTACGCGAGAAGGGCGTTCATCGGCGCGCACAACCCGGTGATGAGGAAGACGACACCGAACCCGGCGAGGACGCCGAATCTGTGGTCGGTGACCCAGTGCACGACAGTGGGGGTGTCCCACGCCGGGCTTGGCGGAGGCTGCACGCGAGTGACGAAGAAGAAGAGCACACCGTAGAGCTGGTAGAAGAACACCATGACGTACCAGGCGAACCAGAGTTCGCGTTTGGGGTGGTAACGCAGGTTCCACATGAACCTGCTCAGCCGTGAGCCGCTCATGCGAGCACCTTGTCCTGCGTTCGCTGCCGCTTGATCGACTGGGCGAGAACGACTCCCATCACCAAGATCCAGACGGCGATCGCAATGTTCTTGAGCCAGAAGGACAACGCCCCGTCCCACGCGAACGGCCCGTCGAACGACAAAGCGGTGAACGTCGCGGGGACCAGCGCCGCTGCGACGACGAGGTTGAAGTAAGCCACCCATGGTTTGAACACCGGCCGTTGCTGCTGATCCCAGTAGATCGCCAGCGCCAGCAACAGGCATTGCGCAATCAGATACGGCACCAGCAGCGTGAAGGTCAGCCACGCGAGGTCGTTGAGCACCTGGGTCAACTCGGGGGCACGGTCCGGACGGAATGAGCCGAGCAGCCAGAACATGTTGGCGATGAGGAACAGCGTCGGTGGGCCTCCGGCCGCGGCGATCAAGCTGTAAGACAGGATCGGCGTGCGGTGGGCCATCCGCCGGACTTGCATCGCCAACAAGATGACGATCGGGATGAGGCCGACGCCGAACCAGTTGAACAGGATCATGCTGTACCGGATCCGCGCGGTTTCGTCCTGATAGAAGCTCGCGACCTGTTCGGCAGACATGTTGGGCGACATCGGATGTACGAACCCGGGGAACAGGAGGAACGCGGAGATCCAGATGATTGCCACCACCGGCAACGTCCCCAAGAGGGTCAACTCACCATCAGGTCGTCTCATCGTCGGACTCTCTTCATGCGTGACGTTAGTTGCCGATCGGCAACTTGGACGGTAGCCGGTCGGCTACTAGACGGTCAATCGTCGGTTACCGTTGACGCTGTGACGTCCACACAGGAGGCCCGCACCTTCGGCGCGATCACGCGCACCGCCGCTCAAACACGCGTGATGGACGCGGCCCTCAAACTCATTGCCAATCACGGGGTCAGCGGGACGTCGCTGCAGATGATCGCCGACGAGATGGGTGTCACCAAGGCTGCCGTGTATCGGCAGTTCAAGACCAAGGAAGAGATCGTCATCGCGATCACCGAGCGGGAGATGAGCCGCCTGGAGGAAGCGCTCGGGGAGGTCGAGGCCGAGGGGTCTCCCCCGCAGGCGCGTGAGGCGCTGCTGGACCGGATGATCGAGCAGGCCATCGACCGCCGCGGAGCGTTCAGCATTCCGATGTTCGACCCGGTCATCATTCGCCTACAGGCCGAGTACGAACCGTTTCAGCGGTTCATCGAACGTCTCTACGCCGCCCTGCTGGGCACCGAAGCCGGCGTGGAGGCCCGGCTCCACGCCGCGATGCTCTCAAGCGCGATCAGTGTCGCAGTCATGCATCCGCTGCTGGCCGATATCGACGGCGAGACCCTCCGCGTCCAGCTGACACAGATGACCCGCCGGATGCTCGGGCTCGACGGCTGACTGCGTCGCCGCCGAGATCGGTTCGGCGTTCAGAGGAGGCCGGCGCCGGTGACGACCTGCCAGAGCCCGACCACCGCGAAGAGCACCAGCAGCACCAACTGCCGGTGGTGCTTGGTCCACTCGTGCAGGGGATGCAGCACCGCCTGCGTCCTGGCCGGGGCGATGGCGTAACTGAGCAGCGCGAGCTCGAACACCGCGAGCATCCCGAACACGAACGCGATGCTGATGAGGATCTGCACACCGATCGGCTCACCCGAGCCGACGACCATGGTGGCCACCATCAGTACCAGCGGCGGCGGCGCGATGTAGCAGAGGCCGAACACCAACGCGACCCACAATGCGCCGCCCTCCCAGGCGTCATGTGCACGTTCGACGAGCCTCCGGGCCGCGGCGCCCAGATCTGACACCGTTTTACGGACGCGCCCCGCCGGCGGGACCGGCGCGACCGGCTGGTCCGGTTCCATGACAAGCACCGGTGAGTCACCACCGACGTTCACCGACGCGGCCGAATCGACCCGCTTCCGCATCCTCATCCGAACAGCGAGCAGTCCCGCGATCACCACACAGACCAACCCCGAAACGAACTGGAACGGCTTGACCGTTGAACCGGGTTCCGGGGTCACCAGATCGTGTGCAACCGAGCTGAACGACGGAACCGAGGCCATTACCAATGTCGAGATCACGAAGGCCGGAATGTTCACGATCAAACTTCCGACCCAGAACGCGATGAGGTTCTGCACCGGCCGCGGCCGGGAAATCACCAGCAGGATGAAGCCGAGTAGCACCGGATTGAGTGACACCAGAAGTGCCATTCCCAAAATATCGCCCCACATAGCGCTGCCTAGAGCATCCCGAGCAGCTGCAGGTCCGTCACATACTTCACGATGACCTCCGGTGTCACACGCGGAATATCATTTGCTGCGCCGACTTTCGCCCGTCGGACCGCGGCGCGGAACCGGTCGGCCGGCGCGTAGGAGCCCAGCGTCGGCTCGGGGGCGCGGAGAACGCCGCCTTGCTGTTGAAGCAGAGTCAGCATCTGCAGGACCGAGTTCTGCCGCTGCCGATCCGGCAATCCCCTCATGCCGGATTCGAACCGCCGCAACCACTCGCCGAAATCGGCGACACGTTCGATCGGGTAGCCGGCCTCGATCAGCCAGTCGATGTAGGTGTCGATCCCGATACCGTCGTCGTGCGGATTCATCACGTGATAGGTCTCGAAGCCGGCTGACGCACGGGCCACCTCCCAGCCCAATGTGGTGATCGCTTCCGCGACGAAGTCCACGGGCAGTCCGTCGAAATGCGCGCGTTGCCGTTGGCCGTCGTCTCCGAGCCGGTAGAACGATTCGGGCGCAACACCGGTGGCCACGATGCTCAGCACCATTCGGCTCACCGTGTCGGTGAGGTTCAACTGTCCCGCATAAGTCGGGTCGGCCATGATCATGCCGGAGCGGAACACCGCGATCGGCAGGTGGCAGAGATCATGTGCCTCACGCAGCAGAACCTCGCCGGCCCACTTGCTGTTGCCATAGCCGTTGGCGTACCCGGCGTCGAGGGTGCGGAGCGGGCTGGTGAACCGAATGTCGGCGTCCTCGGTGAACTTCGACGGCTCGATCTGGCGACCCACATCGGAGGTCGAGACGAAGTTGTAGGGCTTGAGCTTGTTGGTCAGCGCGAAGCGGATCAACTCGGCCGTCCCGACGACGTTGGGCCCGAACAGTTCTCGGTAGGGCAGCACGCTGTTGACGAAGGCAGCGGAGTCGACGATCAGGTCGACGCGCTCAGCCAGATGTCGCCAGCGCTGATCGTCGAGTCCGAGGTTTGGTTCGCCCTTGTCTCCGGCGATCACCTCGAGGCGTTCGGCGGCGAGCTCCTGGAAGTGCCTGCGCAGGACCGGGTCGGTGTCGAAGGTGGCTTCCAGACGCCGGCGTGCCTCTTCGTCGGAGTCGGCCCGCACCAGGCAGATCACGGCGTCGTCGACCCGGCGTAGTCGCTTGAGCCAGTCCAGCAGCAGATAGCGTCCAAGAAATCCGGTGGCGCCGGTAAGCAGAACTGTCTGCACCTGCCCGTTGGGTCGCGGCAGGGCCCGCGCGGTCCTCAAGGTGGCCGCGTCGATGAACTTGTCCAGGGTCAGGTCACGGGCGTAGAGCTCATTGACCACAGTGCCGTGCACCGACGCGAAGCTGACTCCGGTTGGGGTGGCCACCGCCTCGGATCCGGCCTCGGTGGTCAACTGGAGGCCCAATGCCGCCACCGACGGTTTCTCGAACAGCGAGCGCACCGAGAGCTGGGCGTCGAATGCGGTGTTGACTGCGGCGATCACCCGCATCGCGGAGATCGAATCGCCGCCGAGGTCGAAGAACGAATCGTCGATACCGACCCGGTCCAAGCCCAGCACCTGGGCGTAGATGCCGGCGAGCGTCTGTTCGGCCGGGGTGGCCGGGGCGCGGTAACGGGCGGCGTCCCGATACTCGGGCGCGGGCAGGGCACGGCGATCGAGCTTGCCGTTGACGGTCAGAGGCAGTGCCTCCAGGACAACGATCGCCGTCGGCACCATGTAGGCGGGCAGCCGTTCGCCGAGTTCCTTGCGCAACTGGGTCGGATCGGCGTTGCCGGTGATGTAGCCGACCAGACGCTTGTCGCCGGGGCGGTCCTCGCGCGCGACGACCGCGGCCTGAGTCACTCCGTCAAGCTCGGCGAGGGCGGCTTGGATCTCGCCGAGTTCGATGCGGTAGCCGCGGATCTTGACCTGCTCATCGGCACGGCCCAGGTATTGCAGCTGTCCGTCGTCACCCCACTTGACCAGATCGCCGGTTCGGTACATGACCTGTCCGGGAGCGTCGGCGCCGCCGAACGGGCAGGCGACGAAACGTGATGCGGTCAGCGCGGACCGGTTGAGATACCCGACGCCGACGCCGCGGCCAGCGAGGTAGAGCTCGCCGACCACACCGGCGGACACCGGACGCAACCACTCATCCAGGACGAACGTGGCACCGGAGGGGACGGGTGACCCGATCGGAACGGCACCACCGGCAGTGCCTGCGATCAGGGGTGCGCTCATCGCGCCGTAGATCGTGGCCTCGGTCGGTCCGTACGCGTTGATCATCACCCGGCCCGGCGCCCAGCGATCCACCACGTCGCTGGGGCAGGCTTCTCCGGCCACCACCAGAGCGGTGTTCTCCAGACCCTCCGGCGACAGCATCCCCACAGCGGACGGCGTCTGGTAAAGCACGCTGACCCCTTCGGCGACCAGCAGATCGTGCAGATCATTCGGTGAACCGGCCACCGACTCCGGCACGATCACCAGTCTGGCCCCGTGCAGCAACGCGCCCCAGATCTCCCACACCGAGACGTCGAACACCAGTGAATGCCATTGCGACCAAACCTGTCCCGATCCCGCGGGCAGATCCGGATGCAGATGTTCCAGCACCTGGGTCACGTTGCCGTGTGAGATGGCCACGCCCTTGGGAGTCCCGGTGGTTCCCGACGTGTAGATCAGGTAGGCGGTGTCATCGGCAGATGGCGGTAGCAGGTTTGTCGTGGGGTAGATCAGGCCCGCGGATTCCACGGCGGGATCATCGACCTCGACGATCTGCACGTCCGCCCCATCCAGCCGGGATCGCAGCTCGCCCGTCGTGATCGCGATGATCGGTGCGGCGTCGGCCAGCATGAACTCCAGTCTGGTGGCCGGCACCGCCGGGTCGATCGGCAGGTAGGCCGCCCCGGTCTTGAGCACTGCCAGGATGGCCACGATCGCCAGGTCGGACCGCGGCGCCAGCAGCGCCACGGTTTCGCCCGGACCGGCACCCATGAGCGCCAACAGATTTGCCAACCTGCGGGCGTCCTCGTCGAGCTCGTCATAGGTCAGCACGCGATCCTCGAAAGTCAGCGCCGGCGCACCGGGATCACGTTCCACCTGCCGGCTGAACATCTCCGGGATCGAGACCGGTGCACTCACCGGTCGGGCCAGGATCTCGCGGTTGCTCCACGTGTCCAGCCGGTCATGCTCGGCGCTCTCAAGTACGTCCATCGCAGAGAGCCGGCGAGCCGGATCGTCGATCATGTCCACCAGCAGTCGCTGGAACCGTTCGACCAGCGCTTCGATCTGACGGGCATCGAACACGTCGCTGTCGAATTCGAGGCGCAGGCCCAGTTCGTGCCCAGGCAAGGCCATCATCGAAAGCGGGTAGTGGTTGTACTCGCGGTTGTTGAACTCGGTGACGGTCAACTCCTGCACACCCATGAACGCAGCGGTGTCGATCGGGTAGCTCTCGTACAGGAACAAGGTGTCGAACAGTCGCTCGTGGCCGGCGAGGTGGTGAATCTCGGTGAGCGCCAAGTGTTCGTGCTCGAGGGTGTCGTTGTGGGCGCGTTGCAGCTGGTCCAGCAGCTCGGCCACCGTGGTGGCCGCGGTGGTGCGGGCTCGCACCGGGACGGTGTTGATCAGCAGGCCCACCATGGAATCCGCACCGGCCAGGTCCGTGGGCCGGCCCGACACCGCGGTACCGAAGGCGACATCGTGCTGTCCGGTCAGCCAGATCAGCAGTTGCGCCCAGGCGGCCTGCAGCACGGTGGCCACCGTGGTGCGCTGCGCGCGTGCGAGCTCACCGAGCGCCGCGGTCGTCTCGGCTGACACTCGGTAGGTCTCGATGCCTCGGGGGCCCGGCTCGGCCGGAGGCGCGACCAGGGTCGGAGTCTCGAAGCCGTCCAACAGGTTTCGCCAGGCTTCTCGGGAGGCGTCAAGATCCTGGCCGGCCAGCCAGCTGACGTAGTTGCGGTAGGACGCCGGAGCGGGAAGCCGCTGCCCGAAGTAGCTGGCGAAGACCTCCTTCAACAGGATCGGCAGCGACCAGCCGTCGATCACGATGTGGTGAAAGGTCAGGACGAAGCGGTGCTCGTTGCCCGCGGTGCGGATGAGCGCGGCCCGGAATGTCGGCCGTTCGGAGAGGTCGCAGACCGCGTCCCGCTCTGCGTCGCAGAGCGCACGGACCTCCTCGTCGGATGTCAGGTCGTCCCCGCGAAGATCCAGGTACCGCCACGCCATAACCGGGTCGGCAAGAATGACCTGCACTGGATCACCGAACTGCCCGCAGAATCGCGCCGCCAGATTCGGATGCCGGGCGACCACAGTGTGCAGTGCGTCCCGCAGCCGGTGCTGGTCGACGATCCCGGCGATGGTGATGTCGAGCTGCACCGCATACACGTCATCGTGGGCGCCGCGGCCTCGGGCGAACGTGGAATGGAACAGCAACCCCTGTTGCACCGGAGTCAGCGGCAGCACGTCGGCGACGGTGTATTCCTGTGCCAGCTCATCGATCTGACTCTGAGTCAGTTGCGCCGGAAGGACATCCGATGGGGTCAACCCGCCGCCACCGGAGTGCACGTGGGCGCAGATGCCCTTCAACGCCTCGAACCACAACCGGCTGAGCCGGTCCACCTGATCCCGGCTGACGACAGAGGGGGCCCATGTCCACGCGGCCTGCAGGCTCGGGCCGGCATCGGTGTCCGTGGTGCCGGCATTGAGTTCCACCGTGTGCATCAACGGCATGGGTACCTCTGACACAACACCGGTGGTCGACAACGCGTCCTGGTCGATGCGCCACAGGTCCTCGCCGAGGTCGGCCATCCCAACGGCGAGGCGGCCCAGATAGTTGAACCCGATCGTCGGGTCCGGTCCATCCAGTGCCACATCGGGGTTGAGGTAGCGGAGCATCCCGTAGGTCAGGTCATCGGGCAGGGCCCGCAGTTGCTCCTTGGCCTCCTTGATGACCGAACCCAGCTCGACGTCCCCCGAAATCACCTGAGCCCAGGGCAGTTCCGGCGTTGCCAACGCGACCGGATACTTGGTGGTGAACCAGCCCACGGTACGCGAGAGATCGACATCGGAGTCAGGACACGCTCCCCCGATGTCCTCACTGCGGCCATGACCCTCGACGTCGAAATTGATCGGCAGGCTGCCGGTGCCGAGGTACTCGGCCCATGCCAGGCCGAATGCGATCAACAGAATGTCCTGCACCCCTGCGTGAAATGCCGCAGGAACCGGCCCGAGCAGCTGGCGGGTGGTCTCGACATCCAGCTCCACCGACAGCTGGCCGGCGTTGGCGTAGGTATCCACGTCCGGCCGCACCGGCGGCAGAGGAGCGGGAACTTCGAGCACCCTGCGCCACTCATCGGCATGCGCGACAACCTTCGCGTCGCCGGCATGCTCGGCCAGCAGGTGCGACCAACGGGCGAACGACGTCCCGCCCTGCGGCAGCCGAACCGGCTGCCCTCCGTGGTGCAGCGCCCAGGCGATGTTCAAGTCTTCCAGCAAGATTCGCCAGGACACCCCGTCAACAGCCAGGTGGTGGATCATCAGCACAAGCTGGCTGGTGGCAGGCACCCAAAGCGCTCGCAGGACCGACCCGCCGGCCGGGTCCAGCTGCGTCAACGCCATGATCAGCGCGTCGTCGGACAACTCCGCGACGATGGACATGCGGTCGCGCGCGTCGACCGCACCCTTTTCGGGCACGCTCAGCGCCCATTCGCCATCGGCATCGGTTTCAGCGAGCATTCTCAGGGTGGCGTGTCGATCGAGCAGCTCCTGCACCATGACCACCACATCGTCCTCGGTCACCCCATCGGGCGCCTGCAGCACGACTGTCTGGTTGAACTGATCGACGGGGCCCTGCACGTCGCGCAGCCAACGCATGATCGGTGTGGCCGACACCGGGCCGATGCCCTCGTCGACGACCGCATGCTCCGGATCGGCGAACACCGAGACCTCGGCGACCCCGGCCACGGTCTGCTCGACGAAGATGTCGCGCGGCCGGCATCGCACGCCCGCCGCCCGGGCCCGGGCGACCACCTGCATCGACAGGATGCTGTCACCACCCAGGTCCAGAAATGAGTCGTCGACACCGACCTGGTCCAGGCCCAGCACCTGGGCATAGATGTCGGCCAGGATCTCCTCGACCGGGTTGCTCGGTGCCCGGTATCCGGCTCCGGCAGTGCGATATTCGGGCGCCGGCAGCGCCCGCTTGTCGAGCTTGCCGTTCACCGTCAGAGGGAAGGCGTCGACCACCACCACCGCGGCGGGCACCATGTAGGCGGGCAGCCGCTTGGCCAGCGCCGCACGCATCTGGGCCGGGTCGGCCGTTCCGGTGATGTAACCGACAAGCCGTTTGTCGCCGGGGCGGTCCTCGCGGGCGATCACCACGGCCTGGGTCACCCCATCGAGCCCGGCAAGTGCGGCCTGCACCTCTCCCAGTTCGATGCGGTAGCCGCGGATCTTGACCTGCTCGTCGGCGCGGCCCAGGTATTGCAGCTGCCCGTCATCGCTCCACTTGACCAGATCGCCGGTTCGGTACATGACGCTTCCGGGAGCGTCGGCGCCGCCGAACGGGCACGCGACAAATCGCGATGCGGTGAGCCCGGCCCGACGCGCATATCCGACTGCCACCCCGGCACCCGCAACGTACAGCTCACCGACCACGCCCTCCGGCGCCGGGCGGAGCCACTGGTCGAGCACGAACAACGCCGCACCCGGGACCGGGGAGCCGATGGGCACGATCGCACCGGCCGTCTCCGACGTCATCAACGGCGCACTCATCGCGGCGTAAACGGTTGCCTCCGTGGGCCCGTACGCGTTGATCATGACCCGGCCAGGGGCCCACCTCTCCACCAATTCGGAGGGGCAGGCTTCGCCCGCCACCACCAGGGTGGTCGATTCCAGCCGCTCCGGCGACAGCATGCCCGCCGCCGAGGGCGTCAGGCACAACACGCTCACCTTTTCGGCGAGCACCAGATTCTGCAGGTCATCCGGCGAGCTCGCGGCAGCCTCCGGGACGATCACCAGTCGTCCGCCGTGCAGCAGGGCACCCCAGATCTCCCACACCGAGACGTCGAACACCAGCGAATGCCATTGCGACCACGCCTGTCCCGGCTCCGAAGGCAGATCAGCATGCAGGCGCTCCACCAACTGAGTCACGTTACGGTGAGTCACCGCTACCGCTTTCGGCACACCGGTGGTGCCCGACGTGTAGGTCATGTAGGCCAGGTCGTCTGGTTGCGGGCCCGGCAGCGCGGTGCACGGCTGACGCTCGACGGCAGGATCGTCGACGTCGACTACCGGCACCTCCCCGCCGTCCAGCCGGGTACGCAGTTCCGCGGTGCTGACGGCGATGCCGGGTGCCGCATCGGTGAGCATGAAGCCGATCCGGTCATCCGGATGTGCGGGGTCGATAGGCAGGTAGGCGGCTCCGGTCTTGAGCACGGCCAGGATCGACACGATCGCCTCAGCGGAACGGGAGATCAGCAATGCAACGGTTTCACCCGGCCCGACTCCGTGATCGGCCAACAGGTTCGCCAGCCGATTCGACTTCTCATCGAGCTCGCGATAACTCCACGATCGGTCGCCGCTGACCAGCGCCACGGACTCCGGGCTGCGGGCCACCTGGGCGGCGAACAGGACGGGTACGGTGACGGGTTCGGAAGACGGACGGCTCAACGCCGACCGGTTGCCCCAGTCGTCGAGGCGGCTGTGCTCACCGTCGTCGAGAAGGTCGAACGACAACAGCGTCCGGCTGGAACCGTTGCTCATGACTGCTCCCTCGTGTCTGCGGTCATCGCATCCAGTACCCGCCTGAACCGTGCGACCAATCTCCCAATGCGCACCGAATCGAAGGCATCAGAATCGAATTCGACGCGAAATCCCAGTTCATGCCCTGGAACCGCCTGCACTGAAAGTGGATAATGGTTGTATTCGCGATTGGTGAAACCAGTGATCGTCAGGTCGCCGACCCCGGACAGCGCGGCTGTGTCGATCGGGTAGTTCTCGTAGACGAACATGCTGTCGAACAACTGGTCGTGACCGGCGACGCGATGAATTTCGCTCAGCGCCAAGTGCTGATGATCCAAGGTGTCGTTGTAGACGCCCTGCAGCTCTTCGAGCAGGCTGGCAACAGTGGTCGCCGGCGTGATCCTCGCGCGCACCGGCACCGTGTTGATCAACAGCCCGACCATCGACTCGGCGCCGGCCAGATCTGCCGGCCGGCCGGCCACCGCGGTGCCGAATGCGACGTCGTACTGGCCGGTCAGCCACGTCAGGAGCTGCGCCCACGCGGCCTGCAACACCGTGCTGACCGTCGTGTGGCAGGTACGCGCCAGCTCGCCGATGGCCTGCGTGGTCTCGGCCGACAGCTGAAAGGATTCGACACCGCGTCGGCCGAGGGTCACCCGCCCCGGGGTGCTGACAAGCGCGGGATTGTCAAACCCATCAAAAACCTTGCTCCACACGGCCTGTGCGGCGCTGGTGTCCTGCTCGGCCAACCAGGTGACGAATCGCCGGTAGGGAACGGGGGCCGGTAGCCGGCCGCCGAGATAGCCGGCGAAGATCTCCCGCAACAGGATCGGCTTCGACCAGCCGTCCAGCACGATGTGGTGGTTGGTGAGTACGAACCGGTGCTGGTCGTCCCCGGTCCGGAGCACTGCGGCCCGGAACGGCGGCTGGTCGCCCAACCCCGCGACAGCGGCGCGCTCGGCGGCGCAGAACTGCTGAATCCGCTGTTCGACGACCTGTTCTGGGGTATCGCTGAGATCCAGGTACTGCCAGGCGAGCTCCGGCTCTGCCGGGAGGATCTGCACCGGTACGCCGAAGTCCTCGCAGAAGCGCGCGACCACGTTGGGGCGCCTGGTGATCACGCCCTGCACAGCGGCACGAAGGCGGTCCTGATCCAGCGGACCTGCCACGGTGATGTCCAGCTGCACCGCGTACAGATCGTCGCCCGCCTGCCCCTCTTCGGTGTGGAACAGCAGGCCCTGCTGCAACGGGGTTAGCGGTAACACGTCGGCGATCGCGGATTCGCCTTGCAGCTCATCGATCTGAGGCTGGGTCAGACTCGCCGGGGCGATGTCCGACGGGGTCAGTCCGCCGCCGCCGTTCCGGACATGGGCACAGATGCCGGCCAGCGCCTCGAACCACAGCCGGCTCAACGTCTCGACCCGCTCGTGGTCCAGCGCGGACGAAGCCCACGTCCACGTCGCATGCAGCCGAGGACCGCCATCGGCGCCGGCGTCCAACGTGCCGGCGTTGAGCTCCAAGGTATGGCCCAGCGGGGTGTCCACCGCCGTGGCCGACGCGGTGATCGACACCGCTTGCTGATCGATCCGCCACAGCTCGTCGGACAGCTCACCGGCGCCCGCCCCGAGCCGGCCGAGGTAGTTGAAGCCGAAGGCCGGATCCGGACCGTCCAGCTCCACATCGGGATTCAGGTAGCGCAACAGTCCGTAGGTCAGGCCGTCGGGCAGAGCACGCAACTGTTCCTTCGCGGCCTTGATGACCGCACCCAGCGCGTCCTCACCCGAAGTCACCTGCTCCCAGGACAATTCGTCCAGAGCCAACGCCACCGGATACTTGCTGGTGAACCAGCCCACGGTGCGGGACAGGTCGACGCTATCGGCCAGGTCCTCGTCTCGGCCGTGACCCTCGACATCGATTCCGATCGGTTGAGCACCGGCGCCCAGGAATTCCGCCGCCGCCAGCCCGAAGGCGATCAGCAGGATGTCCTGTACACCGGCGTGGAACGCGGCCGGGACCGCAGCGAGCAGCTGGCCGGTCGTGTCGGCATCCAGCTCCACGGACAGTTGCCCGGCGGCGGCGTAGGTGTCCACCGCCGGTTGCACCGCCGGCAGTGCGGCTGGGGTGGCGGCCACCTGCTGCCAGACCGGCGCCAGTTCGACCACCTCCGGGCTGTGGGCGTGTTCGTTCAGCACCGACGACCAGCGGGCAAAGGACGTGCCCGGGGCGGGCAATTCCACCGCTTGGCCGCTGCGATGCTGAGCCCAGGCGATATTCAAGTCTTCCAACAGGATTCGCCAGGACACCGCATCCACGGCGAGGTGATGAATCATCAACGCCAGGGTTGCGGTACCGGGCACCCACAGTGCCGTCAGCATCGCCCCGGTCGTGGGGTTCAATCGTGACCGCGCAGCGCGCAGCGCCTCGTCGGACAATTCGCCGACGACATGCACACAGGCGCCGGAGTTCACCGCGCCCGGTTCGGGCACGGTCAGCGACCACGCGCCGTCCGCGGCCGTCTGCACCCGCAGGCGCAGCATGGCGTGCCGGTCCAGCAGGGCCTGCAGCACCATCACCACGTCGCCCTCGGTGACGCCATCGGGCGCCTGCAGCACCACGGTCTGGTTGAACTCGGCTACCGGCCCGTCGATTTCGTGCAGCCACCGCATGATCGGGGTGGCCACGACCGGGCCGATGCCCTCGTCGACCACCACGGTCTGGCCGTCCGCGGCTGCCACCACCTGGGCCAACCGGGCCACCGTCTGTTCGACCAGCACGTCACGCGGTCGGCAGACCAGACCCGCGGCCCGGGCGCGGGCCACCACCTGCATCGACGAGATGCTGTCCCCGCCGAGGTCGAAGAACGAATCGTCCACACCCACCCGTTCGACGCCCAGCACCTGGGCGTAGATGCCGGCCAGAATCTGCTCGACGGCGTCGTGCGGTGCCCGGTACCGATCGGCATCCTGATACTCCGGCGCAGGCAGCGCCCGGGTGTCGAGCTTGCCGTTCACCGTGAGCGGCAATGCGTCCAACGCCACCACCGCGGTCGGGACCATGTACGCCGGAAGGCGTTCGGCCAGCAGGGCTCGGGCCGTTGCCGGGTCGGCCGATCCGGTCACGTAGCCGACGAGACGCTTGTCGCCGGGACGGTCCTCCCGGGCGATCACCGCCGCCTGCTGCACTCCGTCCACGCCGGCCAGCGCGGCCTGGACCTCACCGAGTTCGATGCGGTAGCCGCGGATCTTCACCTGCTTGTCGGCGCGGCCTTCGTAGCGCAACTGCCCGTCCGCGCCCCACCGCACCAGGTCACCGGTGCGATACATCCGTTGTCCGGGAGCTCCGAACGGGCACGCCACGAATCGCTTCGACGACAGATCCGGACGGCCCACATAACCCGCGGCGAGACCGGCACCGGCCACGTACAACTCGCCGACCACGCCTACCGGGACCTGCCGCATCCATTCATCGAGCACGAAGAAGGCCAGGTGCTCCAGCGGCACGCCGATCGGGCTGGAGTTGCCCTCGACGTCGGCACGGCCGATCTCACGGTACGAGGCGTGGACCGTGGTTTCGGTGATGCCGTACATGTTGATCATCCGGGGCAGCCCGGGGTGACTCCGCAGCCAAACCGAAAGACGTTGCGGCTCCAGCGCTTCACCACCGAACACCACGGTCTGCAACTCAAGTTCACGCCCCAGTTCGGGCGCCAGCGCGTCGGCGGTCTGCAAGGCGTAGAACGCCGACGGAGTTTGACTCAGGACGTTGACCTTCTCGCTGACCAGCAGCGCATGCAGATCTTCGGGCGAGCGGACCACCGAATCGGGCACGACCAGCAGCCGGCCGCCGGACAGCAGCGGGCCCCAGATCTCCCAGACCGAATAGTCGAACGCCAGCGAATGGCACTGGCTCCAGACCCGGCCCACCGACAGTTCGGTGCCGAGGGCCTCGAGCAGTCTGGTGACGTTGCGGTGCGTGACCGCCACTCCCTTCGGCGCGCCGGTGGTTCCTGATGTGTAGATGATGTAGGCCACGTCGTCGGGCACCACGGCGAGCGGTGATTCAACAGTTGCGGCAGGCAGTTCGGCGCCGGGATGAGAATCGTGGTTGTCGATCTGGAGCACGGGCACACCGGATGGCTCCAGCCTGTGGCGCAGCCCCGCTGTGGTGATCGCGACGACTGGGCCGGCGTCGGCGAGCATGAACTCGATACGGGCATCGGGATGCGCCGGGTCGATCGGTACATAGGCCGCCCCGGTCTTCACCACGGCCAGGATCGCGACGACGGCCTCGGCATTGCGGGGCAGCAGCATCGCCACCCGCCCACCGGGGCCGGCGCCACGGCTGGACAGCAACTGCGCCAACTTATTTGATGAATCATCGAGCTCGCCGTAGGTCATCGACCGGCCATCGCAGGTCAGCGCCACCGCGGCCGGGTCACGGGCCACCTGCCCGGCGAACAGCTGCGGAATCGATACCGGCTCGGTCGCCGGCCGGGTCAGGACTGCGCGGTTGCCCCAGTTGTCCAGTCGGCCGTGCTCATCGGCGTCGAGCAGATCGATCGATGCCAATGTCCGAGCCGGATCGGCGACCATGGTATTCAGCACATGCCGCATCCGATTGGCAAGGGCCACAACATCATCCGTACCGAACACGCCACTGTCGAACTCGATCCGCAGTCCCAGCTCCTCCCCTGGCATCGCCACCACCGACAGCGGATAGTGGTTGTACTCGCGGCTGGTGAAGTCGGTGATGCCCAACTCCTGTGCGCCCAGCAGCGCCTGGGTGTCGATCGGGTAGTTCTCGTAGACGAAGAGCGTGTCGAACAGCCGGTCGTGCCCTGCCGCTCGATGGATCTCGGCCAGCGACAGGTGCTCATGCTCGACGGTGTCGTTGTGCACCCGCTGCAGCTGGTCCAGCAGATCGGCCACGGTGCTGGCCGCATTGATGCTGGCCCGGACCGGCACCGTGTTGATCAGCAGGCCGATCATCGAATCGGCGCCCGGCAGATCGACCGGCCGTCCCGATACCGCGGTGCCGAAGACCACGTCGCGCTGCCCGGTAAGTGCCATGAGCACCTGCGCCCAGGCCGCCTGCAGCACGGTGTTCACCGTGGTGCGCTGTGACCGGGCCAGCTCGGTGAGTGCCCGGGTGATCTCGGCAGGCAGGCGGTAGGACTCGGTGCCCCGGGGTCCTACCGGCGTCGGGGGCCCGACCAGGGTGGGAGTCTCGAACCCGGCCAGGACGTCGCGCCACACGACCTTTGCCGCCACGTGATCCTGACCCGCCAGCCAGCTGACGAAGTTGCGGTAGGAGGCGGGCGAGGGTAGCCGGTGCCCGAAGTACCCGGCGAAGATCTCCTGCAGGAGGATCGGCAGTGACCAGCCGTCGATCACGATGTGGTGAATGGTGAGGACCAGCTTGTGCTGCTCGTCGCCGGTGCGCATCAGCGCGGCCCGGAAGGTCGGCTGCTCGGCCAGATCGCAGACGGCGCGGCGTTCGGCAGCGCACAACTGCTCAAGCCGATCGTCGACATCTCCTGCGGTGTCGGCCGGCTCGGCGTACTGCCACGCGGTGACCGGGTCGGCCTCCAGTACCTGTACCGGCTCGCCGAACTGGTCGTGGAACCGCGCTGCCAGGTTGGGATGGCGCGCGATGACCGTACTCACCGCTTGGCGTAGCCGTTGTGGGTCGAGCTCACCGGTGACGGTCACCGCCAGTTGCACCGCGTAGACGTCGTCCCCGACGGTCCCGGCATCGTCGGCGACGCTGGACTGGAAGAGCAGTCCCTTCTGCAGCGGGGTCAGCGGAAGGACATCGGCGATCCGGTACTGCTGGGTGAGCTCGTCGACCTGTCCCTGGGTCAGCTGCAGCGGGACGACATCCGACGGAGTGAGGCCGCCGCCGCCGGACCCCACGTGGGCGCAGATGCCGGTTAGGGCCTCGAACCAGAGCCGGCTGAGCAGGTCAACCTGTTCACGACTCAACACCGAAGGCGCCCACATCCAATTGGCCTGCAGCCGGGGGCCAGTCGGGCCTTCCAGTGTGCCGGCGTTGAGTTCCACGCTGTGGGCCAGCGCCATCGGAACCGCCGAAGCCACCTCGGTCATCGACAGGTTGTCCTGGCTGATCCGCCACAGGTCCTCGGACAGGTCCACCGCGCCCACACCCAGTCGACCGAGGTAGTTGAATCCAACGGTCGGGTCGGATGCACCCAGGTCCACATCCGGATTGAGGTAACGCAACAGCCCGTAGGTCAAGCCGTCGGGCAGGGCCCGCAGCTGTTCCTTCGCGGCCTTGATCACCGGTCCGAGAGCCGCGGCACCGGCGGTCACGTGTGTCCAGGGCACCCGGCCCACAGTCAGCGCCACGGGGTACTTGGCCGTGAACCAGCCCACGGTGCGGGACAGATCGACATTGGGCGCCAGATCTTCGGCGCGCCCGTGACCCTCGACATCGATGCCGATCGGCACACTGCCGGCACCTGAGAACTCCGCCCAGGCCATGCCGAAAGCGATCAACAGAATGTCCTGCACCCCCGCGTGGAATGCCGCAGGGACCTCTCCCAACAGCATCCGGGTGGTCGCTTCATCCAAAGCCACGGTCAGCCGCCCGGCGCTGGCGAAGGTGTCCAACTCCGGCTGAACGGGTGGCAACGCGGCCGGGGTCGACGCGACTGTCCGCCAGGTGTCGGCGTGCCGCACGACATCGGTGTCCCGCGCGCGTTCGGCCAGCAACTCGGACCAGCGGGCCAACGACGTACCACCGGTAGGCAATGCCACCGACTGCCCATTGCTGTGCTGCACCCAGGCGATGTTCAAGTCTTCCAACAGGATTCGCCAGGACACACCGTCGACCGCCAAATGGTGGATGATCAGGGCAAGTTGATTGGTGTCCTGCGCCCACAAGGCACGCACCATCGCCCCATCGGCGGGGTTGAGCCGCGCCCGCGCGACCCGCACCGCTTCGTCCGACAGCTGCGTGACCGCGGTCAGGCAGTCGCGGGCGCTGACGGTCCCCTTGTCCGGAACGGTCAGCGACCAGTCACCACTGCCGTCGGTTCTGGTTCTGCCCGTGGCGTCTGTGACCTCGGCCCGCAGCCGCAACGCGGCGTGCCGGTCCAGCAGTGCCTGCAGGACGATCTCGGCATCGGACTGGGTCACCCCGGCCGGGGCCTGGATCACCAAGGTCTGGTTGAACTGGTCGATGCGGCCGGGCACGTCCTGAAGCCACTGCATGATCGGTGTCGGGTCGACCGCACCGATGCCCTCGTCGATGACGGCCTCGCCCCCGGCGAGCTTGGCCACGCCGCCGAGCCGGGCAACGGTCTGCTCGACGAAGATGTCACGCGGCCGGCACCAGACTCCCGCCGCCCGGGCCCGCGCCACCACCTGCATCGACAGGATGCTGTCGCCACCCAGATCGAAGAACGAATCGTCCACGCCGACCCGCTCCAAGCCGAGGACCTCGGCATAGATGCCTGCCAGGATCTCCTCGACCGCATTGCCCGGAGCCCGGTATTCGGTGTTCCCGCTTTGGTATTCGGGCGCCGGCAACGCGCGGGTGTCAAGTTTGTTGTTGGCCGTCAACGGCATCGCGGCCAGCACCACCACCGCGGCGGGCACCATATATGGCGGAAGTTGTTCCGCCAGTTGGGCCCGGGCTTCCACGGGGTCGACGCTTCCGGTGACATACCCGACGAGCCGTTTGTCGCCGACGCGGTCCTCTCGGGCGATCACCGCGGCGTGTTCCACCCCGTCCACCCGAGCGAGAGCGGAACGCACCTCACCGAGTTCGATGCGGTACCCGCGGATCTTGACCTGCTCATCCGCACGGCCCAGATATTGCAGCTGGCCGTCCTCGCCCCACCGCACCAGATCGCCGGTGCGATACATCCGCTGTCCTGACACACCACCGAACGGGCACGCCACGAACCTCGAGGCCGTCAGATCCGGCCTGCCGAGGTATCCGCATGCCACCCCGTCCCCGGCAACGTACAGTTCACCCACCACGCCGGTCGGCACCGGCTGCATCCAGGTGTCCAGTACGAACAGTGCGGCGCTGGGCACGGGTGAGCCGATGGGAACGACGGATTCGGCCGCTCCGGCCTGCAGCGGTGCGCTCATCGCCGCACAGATCGTGGTCTCGGTCGGGCCGTAGGCATCGAACATCACCCGACCGGCTGCCGCCCAGCGATCCACCAACTCGGTCGGGCACGCCTCGCCTGCCACCACCAGCACTGCAGATTCCAGGCCCTGCGGGGACAGCATCGCCACGGCGGACGGGGTCTGGGTGAAGACGCTCACCCCCTCCGCGACCAGCAGCCGATGGAAGTCCTCGGGAGAGCCGGCCACCGATTCAGGCACCACTACCAGACGGCCGCCCCGTAGCAGGGCATGTCCGATCTCCCACACCGAGGCGTCGAAGCCCAGCGAGTGGCACAGCGGCCACACTGCTCGCCGCGGCAGGCTGGCGTCCAGCGAGATCATCAGCTGGGTCAGGTTGTGGTGGGTGACCGCTACGCCCTTGGGCGTGCCGGTGGTTCCCGACGTGTAGATCACGTATGCGATGTCGGCAGGCGCAGGCGCCTGCACCGGGGTGCCGGGCTGCGCCTCGATCGCCGGATCGTCGATGTCGATCACGATGCCGCGGTAGCCGTCGAGCCGTGACCGTAGTTTCGCGGTGGTGACGGCGGCTATCGGTGCAGCGTCGGCCAGGATGAACTCCATCCGCGAGGCGGGCACGGCCGGGTCGATCGGCACGTACGCCGCACCGGTTTTGAGTATCGCCAGCATTCCGACGACGGCCCGGGCCGAACGGTTCGAGTACAGAGCGACCCGCTCGCCCGGGCAGACTCCCTGGGCTGCCAGCAGATGCGCCAACCGATTCGCCGCCTCGTCGAGCTCGCGGTAGGTCAGCGTGCGGCCTTCGAAGGTCAGTGCGGCGGCATCGGGCGCGGCGGCCACCTGTTCGGCGAACAAGTCGGGTATCGAGACCGGCGCCGCCTTGGGCCGGGTGAGCACAGCCTGATTGCCGATCTCGGCCAGCTCGGCACGTTCGTGCCCGCCCAGCAGGTCCAGTGAAGACAGCGGCCGCTCCGGGTCGGCGGCCATCTCCACCAGGACTCGTTGAATGCGGTCGGCCAGATCGGAGACCTCGAAGTCCGCGAACGGGCGCCCGGTGCCCGCCGTGCTCAGGAAGAGCTGGTCACTCGCCCCGATGAAGAACAAGCCGAAGTGCCCCATCGGTCCATGGTTGGTGTACGACACCGTGACGGGGGCGCCGGCCAGGTCCAGGGTGAGACGGGAAGGGATGAAGTTGACCGCCACCCGGTTCGACGCCTGCCGGGACCCGCCGTTGAGGGTGTGCACGGGAAAACGCTGATGCTGCAACAGTTCTCGGATACGCGAATCGACGTGCTGGCAGAATTCGCCTAGGGTCCAGTCCGGTGGCGCCTTCAGCACCAACGGCACCACCCCGGCGAGCATCGCCGGCAGGGTCTTCGACTCCGGCGTCACGCGTCTGCTGACCGGGAAGTCGAGTGCCACCTCTGAGGCGTTGGCGGTCCACGCCCGCACCAGAAGTGCGCACGCCGCGGTGGTCACGGAGTAGCGACGGACCCGCAGCCTCTTGGACAGTTCTTTTATGTGACCCACGGCGACCCGGTCAACTTCGACCGAGGCCGAGGGCGCGTACGCGTCCCGACCGTTCTCCGCCGAGGGCGGTCCCTGGTCGACACCGCCTTCAGATGGAAGGTTGTCCTGCCAGTACGCCAGATCATCCTGAAAGCTCTGGGATGCTTGGTATTCCGTCTCGCAGTCGACGAGATCCTGCAGTGTGCCGAAGTACGCCGGCGGCACCGGCTCTCCCGAGACCAGCGCCGTGTAGATCGTGGCGATCCGTCGACTGACCAGTGCCATGCCCAAGCCGTCGACAGATATGTGATGTCCCAGCCCGAACAGGAAGTACTCGTCCTGCCGCGTCCGGAAGAGCGCGAACTTCACGAGCTGGCCGGTCAGCGGCAGGGGCGTGTGCTGAATCGCCGACGCCATCTCCCGGGCTTTCTGCACGGGATCGGCGGAGCCCCTGACGTCGTGGAACACCAACTCCAGATCGGAGTAGTCAACCGCCTTCTGGAAGACCTGGCCGTCGACCTCGACGAACGCAGCCCTGGCCGGCTCCGCCTCTTGGAGGGCCTGGCGGATCGCCCGCTCCAGGAGGTCTCGCTGCACCGCGCCGTCAATTCGCCCCAAAAGGCCGAGTTGCCACTCGGTGCCGGCAAGGCCGCTCTCCTGGGACAGCCAGATATCCAACTGCCCGCGAGAAAGCGGCAGTGTTCCACCATCAGGTTCCATATATGTGTTCAACTTCCACTGACGATTAGCGCTGAATAGACCCGTCGCGCGCCAACCGCTCACGCAGGCTCTTGGGTCGGATATCCGTCCAATTCTGCTCAATGAACTCCAAGCAGTCAGAACGGTTCGCTTCGCCATAGACCGTCCGCCACCCTGCGGGCACTTCGGCAAAGCTCGGCCACAAGCTGTGCTGCTCCTCGTCATTGATCAAGACATAGAAGCTGCCGCTGTCGTCGTCGAACGGGTTATTACTCACGTTTCTCCAGGCTGGTCGGTGACTTCGCAAAGATATCGCAAACATACGGGAGCCCGCATCGCCCAGTTCCCAGTTTCATCCAAGTCGACCCAGCAACCCGCCACAGCGAACTCTAACTAGTCACGCTAACCAGTTAACTGCTCTTTCAACATCATGTGCTTTTGTGAGGTCATGATCTTTTGACGAAAGCGTCACGTTATTGCGTATTCAGTGAGATTGTGAATTTTGTGTGGTCTCACCGGCCGGCAACCGACCCCGAAACTCGAATTATCCCCGCAATGGCAATCGCAGCAAATAATTGGATTTGGGACGCAAACCGATAATCAGTCGCCACACATTGAATCGATAATGAGAGCAGCGTCGACAGTGGTTAACTGAAACTCGGTAGCCGCGAAGAACGCCCAGCCCACGGGGCGGACACTAGGGGCGGTGTGCGATTGCCATCTATGCAGGGGCGGGGCGCGCAGGCGGGCACGCAGAAGCCGGCGACGCGCCCCGCCCACAATCCGCGACAGGCAGCGCAGCTATAGCAATACAGCTGGGGCTACCGGTCGCTCTGTTCGGTGGGATCCTGGGACGACTGAAGCGCCGACGAGCCGGCAGGCACGACCATGACGAACACCGGCAGCTTCAGCTTGACGCCCCCGCCGACCGGCATTCGGATGGCCAGCGAGACAACTTCGAGTTCGACACGCTTCCCACGCTGCGTCTCCATCTCGAGATGACCGGGCAAGCGCTTGGGCGTCGCCAGCCAATCCAGGCCACGTTCGATCGACTCGAGCAGACTCATGCACTCACCATACCTGCGAGCAAAGTCCAGAACCCGTGAACGGCGACGTCGGATGCGCAAGGAGGACGCTAATTGCGAGGCTATGCACCGTGATTCGATGGAGCTGCGGAGTTCTGGAAGCAGTACATCCGATACTCGGAGGTTCCCCCCGGCCGCAGGCTCTCGCATGCCTTCCGAGCCGGTGAGAAGCGGCGGGTGAGACCCCGCAGCGGCCGTGGTGCGACCTGGTCGATCACGTACTGCCACTGGTGCATGCTCTTCTCCATTCCTCGGACCACGTCGGCGCTGATAGTCCGCTGGGACACCAACCGCAACGGCGCGTCCGCGAGCGCCTCCTCCCAGGCTGGAATGTCCCCGAGGAGACGGGCATCCGTGTAGAGGAAGTGCCCGCCCGGCCGCAGGACGCGGCTGACCTCGGTGAGGAACCTCTCGAACTGCGGGTACAGATGCGAGGATTCAACATTGATCAGCGCATCGAAGGTGTTGTCGGCAAAGGGAAGATCTTCCGCGGTACCCTCGACGAAGTCGAGATCCTTTAATTTATGCCGCTTTTGGCAAAACGCGATGGCCGACGGGTTCAGATCGAGTCCGGTGTAGGTCGCCGGATGCAACGTCCGCGCCAGGTAAGAGGCACCGCCACCATGGCCACAACCGACCTCGAGCACCCGTTTCCCCTGGATATCCACTTGCGTTGCGGTGGCGTGATATAGCTGGATGAAGTAGCGATTGCGTTCATCTGAGTCCGAGAGCGGCACGCCCATGGCCGGATCTTCTTCGTACCCGTAGTTGAGGAACACCACATCCTCGGCCTCCAGCTTGCGGGTGGCGTACGGGTAGATGAACTTTTGCACATACTGCGCGAGCTTCTCGTTCTGATTCTTGATCATCCGGTCACGAGACTCACGCACGCGATCTTTGAGGTCCATAAGCTAACTATCCCAAACTCAAAGGGCGGTAAGGTCAACTACGCGAGATATCGAGTGAAAGGCTAGGGCGGCATGAGATTTGCGCTGGCATGCTACGGAACTCGTGGCGACGTCGAGCCCTCGGTCAGCGTCGGGCGCGAACTTCGGCGCAGGGGCCACGACGTCTCGCTGGCAGTGCCTCCGGACCTGGTCGAGTTCGTTCAAGCGGCCGGCCTCGAAACCGTTTCCTACGGGCCCGAATTGGCGGACTTTCTGCAGGAGGACTTCCTGCGGGACTTTTGGACTCGGTTGCCACGCAATCCGATCGGCTCCCTGCGCGAACTCTGGGCACCCATCGCTCGCCATTGGCAGGAGACGAGTGCCACGCTGACGCAACTGGCGAGAGAAGCGGATCTGCTGTCCACGGGGCTGAACTATGAGCAGCCGGCGGCCAATGTCGCTGAGTACTACGGCATCCCATTGGTCGCGCTGCACCACTTCCCGATGCGACCCAACGGCCAGTTGATCCCCGCACTGCCCTCATCCCTGGTCCGCTCGGCAAGTGCGGTGTCAGAGTGGCTGATGTGGCGATCCACCAAGAAGGCAGAAGATGTGCAGCGCCGAGATCTCGGCCTGTCCGCAGCCTCGGCGCCCTCACCAACGCGGATGGCGGAACACGGAGCCCTGGAGATCCAGGCCTACGATGCGATCAGTGTTCCCGGGCTGGCGGCCGAGTGGTCGAAGTTGAACGGCCGCAGGCCTTTTGTCGGTGCACTGACGATGGGGCTCGCAACAGACGCTGACGACGCGGTCGCGTCCTGGATCACGGGCGGAACCCCACCTATCTGCTTCGCCACGGGCAGCATCCCGGTTGAATCGCCCGCGTCGACGATCGACATGATCAGTTCCGCCTGCGCCAGCCTCGGTGAGCGGGCGTTGATCTGCGCGGGCGGTACCGACTTCGGCGGCATCCCCATCCCCGAGCACGTGAAGGTGGTCGGGCCGGTGAACTACGCAGAAGTGTTCGGCGCCTGCCGGGCAGTCGTGCACCACGGCGGCTCCGGAACCACGGCTGCCAGTCTGCGGGCCGGGGTGCCTACGCTGATCCTCTGGAGCTCAGCCGATCAGCCGTACTGGGGAAACCAGATCAAACGCCTGAAAGTCGGTACCGCACGGCGTATCTCGAGTGCCAGTCGCGAAACGTTGGAGACGGACCTGCGCCGCATCCTGAGCCCGGGCTACGCGGCCCGGGCCCGATCACTCGCCACGCAGATGACCAGTCCAGGCGACAGTGTCGTCAAAGCTGCCGACCTGTACGAGCAGGCCGTCCGCCGAAGGGCACGCTGACGGCACCAGGACTCAGCCGGGGCGGCTGGATTCCGCGTGTTCGGCAGCCATCTCGGCAGCCACCGACGATGACCTGAACTGCTCCGGCGGCTTGACGAGGAGGCCCTGGCCCGTGGGCAGGGCGCATATCTGCACCCCCAGTTCATGCGCCACTTCGTCCATGGCGATCCGCTGATCATCCCGCCCACGATTGGCGTAATCGTCGAGCAGCACCAAGGCGCCAGGGGACAACCGCGGCCAGAAGTACCGCAGCGTCGCGACTTCTGGTGGAGCACAGTTCATGTCGATGTGGAGGAAGGCGATGGACTTCGCCTCGACCTGCTCGAGCGTCTCGGGCACCGCGCCGACGACGATGCGTTGGTTGCGCCACTGGGAGAAGTTGGCCCGGACGCTGTCCACCGAACTGCCGTAGATACCGAAGTCCAGCGCCGCCTGGTTCTTGATCAGCGCGCCGGCTTCGCGCTCGCCCGCGGTGACGAACCGCGGGTCCATTCCGGCGAAGGTGTCCAGCAGGTAGAACATCTTCCCCAGCTGATCCCAGTCCAGGTACTCCATCACCGCACTGCTCAGGAAGCCGTGACTGACGCCGCACTCGACGAAATCGCCCTCGATGGTGCTAGCGGTGGCAGCCGCCCACAGTCCGACATGCACCCTCCAGTGCCAGTGGTGGATGTCCTTTCCACCCAGTGCGAGCACACCGCGTTGGTAGGCTCGCCGGAATGCCGGATCCTCCATGAACGCATGGCTGTTGAAGCAGATCAGGGCATCGTCGGAGTACACGTCGGGCAAGACCTTGCGCGGGATCCAGTACGCCGTGCGCAGTGCGGCCCACGCGATCCGGAACTTGAGCGGCCACTTGTTCGCCGGGCGTGCGACCGGTGTCTGCCCATCTCCGAAACCCCGGGTCATCTTGGCGGGGTGGCTGCCCGGCTCGTCGCGCCGATCCGTCCGCCGTGGTGGCTTGATCAGCAATCCCTGACCGGTGGGTAGGGAACAGATCGAGACGCCCAGCTCATCGGCCACCTCGTCCATCGCGATCCGCTGCTCATCGCGCCCACGGTTGGCGTAGTCGTCCAGCAGGACGAAGGCGCCCGGGGCCAGCCTCGGCCAGAAGTGCCGAAGCGCCGCCACTTCAGGTGGGGCACAGTTCATGTCGAGATGCAGGAAGGCCACCGCGTCCGAGTCGACCTGTTCGAGCGTCTCAGGCACCGCACCGACGACTATGCGTTGGTTGCGCCACTGGGAGAAGTTGGCCCGGACACCGTCCACCGAACTGCCGTACATTCCGTTACGGACGAGCTCTTCGCTCTTCTCCAAGGCGCCGGCCTCCCGCTCCTCAGCGGTGACGAACCGCGGGTCGAGTCCGGCGAAGGTGTCGAGCAGATAGAACGTCTTCCCGAGCTGATCCCAGTCGAGATGCTCCATCACCGCGCTGCTCAGGAAGCCGTAGCTGACGCCACACTCGACGAAGTCACCCTCGATCTTGCTGGCGTTGCCTGCGGCCCACAAACCTACGTGCACCCGCCAGTGCCATTGGTACCAGTCCATGTCGCCGAGTGCGCGCGCGCCCCGTTCGTATGCTCGCTGAAACTCCGGATCGTCCATGAACGCGTGGCTGTTGAAGCAGATCAACGCGTCGTTGCTATAGACCTCGGGCAACAGGTTGCGCGCCAGCCAGTATTCGGCGCGTACCGCCTTCAGCCACACTCGGGTGCTGAGTTTGAGCCGTTCAGGCATGGGCACCACCCTGGCAGCGGTGAATACGGGACCGGTGACGGCGGGTCCCGGCCCGTCTGGATTCGGATGCTTCAAACATGTTGACTCACAGTGTGTTCAGGGAATTGGCTGGTTGACAGTTCGCATCGGCGGCGGTGTGTAGGGCTCAGGCCGAACACCTCTGACGTGCATAGCTCTCGATCAGGTCGGCGGTCCGCGCCACGCTCTCGGCAGCCGGGACCATCCGGGCGGCGACGCTGCGCGCACGGGCAGCGCACGCGGGGTCGAGGACCTTGCCCAGATCCGCGACCAATGTGTCTTGGGTGGTGCTGGAGAAGCTCCGTACTGCACCGACATTCAGCAGTTTGACGCGGGACGCCCACACCGGCTGCACGCCGTCGATCCACAGCACCAAGGTGGGCACCCCCGCGCGCAGGCTGGCCGCCAGCGTTCCCGCCCCGCCGTGGTGAACGGCCGCACGGCAGGCCGGAAAGACCGCGGCGTAGTTGACCGCGCCCACGACCTTCACGTGGTCGTACCGCGGGACGTCGCTGTAATCGCTCCATCCGGAACACACCAAAGCGCGCTGCCCGAGCTCAGCGCATGCCGACGCGATCATTTCAACTGTCGCAGACGGAGATTCGACCGGCATACTGCCGAAACCGAAGCAGATCGGTGGTGTTCCCTCCGCGACCCACGATGCGATCTCCTGGTCCGCCTCGGTCGCCAGTTCCATGGTCAACGTGCCGACGAACGGACGTTCGCTACGCCACTGCGCCCACTCCTCGGCCAAACCCGGGAAACACACCTCGTCGTAGGCCTGAACTTCGAGCGCTCCGCGGGCGGCGATGCGCGCTGACACCGGCCCCGTCGCCTTGGGCAGCCCCAACTCACGACGCTGAGCGTCCTCGACCTTCTTGTTCAGCCGCCACCCCAACCAGTCGTAGGCCCACATCGCAGCCCGCGCCAGCGGTCCCGGCAGCCTCGAGAGCAACTTGCCGTTGACCCGCACCGGGGTGTTGTGCAGGGTGGCGAACGGAATGTTGTGATACTCGGCCACATTGGCCGCCGGCTCCTGATAGCTCTGACCGGCGAACAGTAAATCGGCGCCCGCGGCCAGGGACGTCAGCGCCGTGCTCATCTCGGTCCATGAGCGATCGCTGAGATCCCACATCTCGCGCCACAACCGTCTGAGCTCGCCGACCCGCCAGAACCGGTGGAAGAAGCACGTCCAGAAGTCGCGGTACACGCCCAGCCAGGCCTGGGTGTCCAGCCCGTACGGAACCGCGACCAGGCCCGCACTCTCGGCGAAGCCGACCAGATCGGGCGGAACGGCCATCCGCACGTCATGCCCTCTGCGCATCAGCTCGCGGCCGGCAGCGACCGAGGGTTCGAGATCTCCGCGTGTTCCATAGGCGGCCAGGACAAGTTTCATTGCGAATCCCTGCCTTTCAGGTGCGATGGGCTCATTCCTTGCGCCAGAGCACCCCGGTGCCGTCGATGTCGACTATCTCGGCAGAGATTCCGTGCCTCGCACGATAATCCGTCACTGCCTTCCGGCACCCCTCGATCGCGTGATAGTCGTCGATGATGCAGAAGCCACCCGGAGTAAGCCGCGAGTAGAGTCCGTCGAGCGCCTGGATCGTCGATTCGTAGAGGTCGCCATCGAGCCTCAACACCGCGATGCGTTCGATCGGCGCATCGTGCAAGGTGTCCTTGAACCAGCCGGGGAGGATGCGAACCTTGTCATCCAGCAACCCATAGCGGGCGAAGTTCGCCCTGACGTCCTTCTCCGACACCGCCAGGATGGGCGCCGCCAGATGCAGCCGGTCCCCTTTGTCCGCCTTGTAGTTGGCGGCATCCGGCGGCGGCACACCTTCGAACGAGTCGGCAAGCCACACCGAACGGCTCTCATCGCCGTACGCCGCGAGTACCGCGCGCATCAAAATCGAGGCGCCACCGCGCCAGACCCCGCATTCGACCAGATCACCGGGGATGTCCTCGGCGATCACCGTCTCGACGCAGTGCTGCAAACTCGTCAGCCGCGTCATGCCGATCATCGTCAGCGCTTCCGCAGGCCAATCCAGACCCAGATCGCGTTTGTGGCGATCGAAGGGCCGCTTGCGGACAAGCATCAGATTGCCGATCTTGAAAACTGGGCGGTGCAACCAGTTCCAGCCAACCGGCACCAATTCGTCGACCCCGTATCTGGTGAGGTCCTGGCGGAGCAGGTCCAGGTATGCAGATCGGGTGTCGTGATCCGTCACGGTCAAAAAACTGCCCCCTTACTCGGTTGCTGGTCAGGCCATGAGCCTAGCCTCCCGACAGCGTCTCCAGTGCATTTCAGATAGGACCAATGTCCTTGGAAATCTGGCACTTTGGCAAATCGATGAATAGTTCGTCGAGGCAATGCAAAAGACGCGAATTCGATCGCTTCGGGATTCCCGCCCACCATGTGGGGGGATACCCGGCTGCGGCCAAACTGGCAAAGAAAGACCCACCCGAACTCGCCATCGAGCCTTCTCCTCAACACGTCGCAAGCCAGCCCCTTTGGCCCACCGGGACGGTGAACAAGACCGCGGACTCCACCGCCGAATCGGCTCGATGATCTGCACCGCAAATGCCGAAACGGGCAGAGCGGAGTTCCGGACAGCATCGGTTTAATTGACGCCGGCGGCAGTCACTTCCGAATATCAGGAGTTAGCTGTTCGCCGCCCGGCGGTCCGCCGAGATCGGCGAGACTTCCAGGCGTCACGCTCCGGCGAAGCGCTCGAGGAGATCCGCGGCTTTTGCGACGCTGTCGGACGGTGAGGTCATCCGTCGTGCCAGGTCGCGCGCCCTGGCCGCATATGCCGGGGTCAGGATGCGGCGCAGATCCGCTACCAACGATTCGCCTGTGGTTGCCGAAAATCTCCGTGCGGTGCCGACTTTCAGTCTCTTGAGCTGATTGCCCCACACCGGCTGATCGCCCACCGACCAGAGAATGAGGGTGGGAACGCCCGCGCGCAGGCTCGCAGCCGTGGTACCCGAGCCGCCATGGTGCACGACGGCTCTGCTGAGCCGAAAGACGTCCGCATAGTTCACCACGCCGACGACCTTCACGTGGTCGGACACCGGGATGGCGGTCAGGTCGGTGCCGCCCGCGCAGATCAGCCCCCGCTGCCCGAGTTCCGCACAGGCCGCGCTGATCATCGCCACCGTATCCGCCGGGGACTCAACGGGAATGCTGCCGAATGCGAAGCAGATCGGTGGCGGCCCGGCAGCCATCCACGCGGTCACCTCCTCATCGGCACGAGTGGACAACTCCATGGTGAGTGCGCCGACGAACGGACGTCGTCCATTCAGCTTCGACCACTCGGCCGCCAGCCCCGGAACGCAGACCTCGTCGTAGGCCTGGATCTCCAACGCACCCCGCTCGGCCATCCGCCGCGGCGACGGGCCAGTCGACCTCGGCAGACCGAGTTCACGCCGCTGCGCATCCTCGTGGTGCTTGGTCAGCCGCCAGGCCAGCCAGTCGTAGGCCGTCATGGCGGTGCGGCCCACCGGCGGCGGCACGACCGGAAACAGCCGTCCGTTGGGCCGCCACGGCATGGTGTGCAGCGCGACCAAGGGAATCCCGTAGTACTCGGCGACGTTGGCCGCCGGCTGCTCGTATCCCACGGCAGTGGTCAGCACGTCGGCACCGTCGGCGAATGCCATGAGGGTCCGGCTCAGTTCAGCCCACTGCTCGGTGACCATCTTGAGGGCCTCCCGGCACAGCACTACCAGATCCTGAACCCGCCAGAAGTGTCGCGCCCACGTGGTCCACAGGTCGCGGTAGCCGTCCAGCTGCGGCTCCACCTCCAACCCATAGCCGACCGCCGGCAGCCCCGCGGCCTCGACGAAACCCACCAGGTCCGGGGGCACCGCCATCCGCACTTCGTGTCCCCGGCGCACCAGCTCGCGTCCGACCGCCAGGGAGGGCTCGATGTCCCCGCGCGTTCCATAGCTCGACAGTGCGATTCTCATGACAGTGCTGCGACCCCCACCGGTTGGACACTAGTAGACACACACGACGATTGGCGGCTTCATCGCCGAATAGTCCACGCCGTCAACGACTTTTAGGGTAGTCGTCTGAAAAAATGTCATTTCGTACGACAGATTTCGCTAATCGACAAACATCCGGATCATGGGCCGTGGCACGGAACATTCCCGTGCGATATTCGCACTGGCAAATTCTGAGGGTCGCCACCTACGTGGTTGCCAACGCCACTTTGCCGGTGTGAGCATTCACGTGGACTCACGCTGACGGTTGGGGCGACCTGCGCAGAGCCCCGCTGCTCCACCCATGACGTCGTCAACATTCCGGCGTAGTCCGATTTCATCGCAAACCATTTCGTCGCGATTGCTCTGCTGGCACGATAAGGTGGCCCGTGTGTTGCCCGATGACAATCCAGAAAACGTCGCCGCGGCAACCGATCTCATCGATTCCTTTGTTTTCGAGGTGTAGGGGCACGCATGCGCGGAATTATTCTCGCCGGTGGTTCCGGCACACGACTGCATCCGATCACGATGGGTGTGAGCAAGCAGTTGCTTCCGGTATACGACAAACCACTCGTCTATTACCCGTTGTCCACGTTGATCATGGCCGGTATTCGCGACATCCTGGTGATCACCACACCGGCCGACGCGTCGGCGTTCGAGCGACTCCTGGGCGACGGATCGGCATTCGGGGTGAGCCTGACCTACGCCGTCCAGCGTGAACCCGAGGGACTCGCGCAGGCGTTCAAGATCGGAGCCCAGCACATCGGCACCGACACGGTGGCGCTGGCCCTCGGCGACAATGTCTTCTACGGCCCGGGCCTGGGCACCAGCCTGCGCCGATTCCAGAACGTCAGCGGTGGAGCTATTTTCGCGTACTGGGTGGCCAATCCGTCCGCCTACGGCGTGGTCGAGTTCGGCGAGGGTGGCATCGCCCTGTCGCTCGAGGAGAAGCCGGCCACGCCAAAATCTCACTATGCGGTTCCCGGTTTGTACTTCTATGACAATGACGTCATCGAGATGGCCCGTTCTCTGCGCAAGTCTGCGCGCGGCGAATACGAGATCACCGAGATCAACCAGATCTACCTGAACCAGGGGCAGCTGTCGGTGGAGGTGCTGGCCCGCGGGACGGCCTGGCTCGATACCGGCACCTTCGACTCCCTTCTCGACGCCAGCGATTTCGTTCGCACCATCGAACGCCGCCAGGGGCTGAAAATCGGTGTTCCCGAGGAGATCGCTTGGCGGGCCGGGTTCATCGACGACGATCAGCTGGCGGCCCGCGCCAAGGAACTCCCCAAGTCCGGGTACGGCGACTACCTGCTGGAACTGCTTCGGCGCAAGTAGAGGCGGCTCAGGCCCAGGTTCCCCGACGCCCGTGTACGAGGGCGACGCCTTCGAACAACGGCTTGATGAAGGCCCGGGAGAACCGGTACCGGCGATTGAACTGGCCCTGGAAATCCTCTATGGCCGTGCGGAACCCGTGCTCACTGGCCCGGAACCCGTCGAAGACACGGTCCAAGGAGGATTCCTCCCACGGTTCGTCGCGTGCCGCAGAGACCAGGGCCTCGTAGGCCGCGGACAACCAATCGGTCCCGAACGGTTCGATGATCGGGCCCCGCTGGCGTTGGTGACGCATGTCTTTCGCCAGGAACTTCTCCACGGCGGCCCGGTCGCCGGTATCCAGGTCCACACCGAGAGTGTGGGAGATGCGTTTGATCTCCCGGCTCCAGTCGTCGAGAAAGTTCGAGTAGTCGACGAATACCCGCGGCAGTCCACGGGTCTCACGTTCGGCCAACAGGTTGTACTTCAGCCACAGGGCGCTCGTCAGCTGCGGTGAGGCATCCATCAGCTTGGCCAGCGATCCGATGACTTCCTGTGGATCGCGCACGGCCAGCACCGCCGCGATGTCATATCCGGCCTGGTGGGCTGCGTCGAACCACATTCGCGCCAGAACCGAGATGTGCAGCACCTTCACCACCACTACCCGCGCGGCGGGCAACGTCTGCAGATAGTCCCGGATCTTGGCAGTGAAATCCGCGGTCTCTTCGGAACTCAACCCGCCTTCTTCCTGGAGACGCAGAGTCGGGTCGAAGTAGCTGCTGCCGTGGCGGTATAGGAACTTCTCGTTCAGATAAAGCCCGGCCCGGGGCTCCCAATAGCCGCGCTCATTTCCACTGTCGGCTCCCATCATCCCGCCGGGCAGGGCAGCCCCGCACAGCGAGAGAACCCGGGTCAGTGCCGAGGTCCCGGACCGTCCCATGCCGAGCACGAACAGCACGATCGGGCGGCCAGGTTCCTGCGTGCGCTCGTCCGGCGCGATCATGAACACGCCTCCGAGCTCAATACCGAGTACGAGAACGAATTACTTAACTCGAGCAACAACTTCGGCAATTTCAGCGCAGCACCGACCATCATGTTTCCCCGTCTCCGAATCTTCCCGACCGTACGTATCCAACCAAACGCACGAAAGCCACTGCGGCACAGAGGTTAGCCCTGCTTCGATGTTGAATACAAGGCTTATCGGTGAGAATCGCTCTATTTGACTCGACTGCAAAATGTGCGCCCTGAACAGCCCCATCAGCAATTCGACGGCACGGAGTATTCACGTTTATTGGCTGGCCTGCGACCCGATCGGGATCACAAGTGGCCACCGTCGTGGCCGCCCTCCTCCGACCGTTTGCCATGACAGGAACACCCGTCGCGCACCCACTTTCGGGGAGCGACCTTCCAGCATCGGAGATCGGACCTAACCTGCTGATTTCCATCGGTTCTCCGACACGAGGGCGCACCCGGCGCGTCGTATCGTGCAGGCTCCTTGTTGCTCTCCGCCCATCGGCTGGCGGTCCGCACCCCCATCGGTGGCCGTCGGCTAGGCAACACCCTGGATCGGTTGTGAAATCTTTTTCACACTGCTCCAGCAACCATATCGAGAACTCTCCGACGACGGCTGCGCTGGGAAAGACGCAATCGCCCGGACTATCGGGAAATATTGCCGCAATGCCGCCCCTGAATGGGGTGTAACACCGCGGAAGCAAAACCGGAAATTGGAGGTGGGCGTCCGGCATAAAGTTTGGTATTGATGAGTTAGTGGTAAATACCTCGACGAGGCCGCACGGCCCCGGGTCGTCGCCTGACTACCCGAGTTTGAGCCACAGTCACCAGGAGGGGAACCAATGAAGAAACTTCCACTTGCCAGGCTCGCGGTCGCCGTGGCCGGCGCCGGCCTGCTGCTCAGTGCAGGAGCCGGTCTCTCGTCGGCCGAGCCTGATCTCGGGCCGTTGGTCGACTCGCCCTGCACCTACGATCAGGCGATCGCAGCGGTGCACGCCGAGAATCCGATGGCCGCGCAGTACCTGGACCAATCGCCGCCCAACCTGCAGTTCCTACGGGTCTTCCTGAGCTCCCCGAAGGACGAAAGGGTGAATCTGCTGAATCAGATCAAGAACAACCAGGGCGCGGACCAAGCCCTGCCCGTGTTCAAACAGATGCTGACCAGCTGCGTCAAGTACTGACCCAAGCACAGCAGAGGGATCGGGCGCCGGCCATCAGCCGGCGCCCAATCTCGTTTCTGCGCAACACCTTGAGATGAAAGCTGCTGCCCCGCTGACGATCCGGCCGACGGCGGCTAGTCAGACATCCTGATCGGCTGTGTCACCGTGTCTTTGGGGAGGCCCTGGCCCAGCAGTGAGCGGACCGCGGGACGTGGCCCATGCGGACGCAGCATGGCACTGGCCGGACGCGGACGCACCCGCTGCGGCCACCAGAACCAACGCCCCAGCAGGGCAGCGATCGACGGTGTCATGAAGGACCGCACAATCATCGTGTCGAACAACAGACCGAGGCCGATGGTCGTGCCGATCTGACCGATGATCTGCAGATCGCTGACCGCCATCGCCGCCATGGTGCACGCGAACACGATGCCCGCGGTGGTGACGACCTTGCCGGTGCCGCCCATCGCTCGGATGATGCCGGTGTTGATGCCGGCGCCGATCTCCTCTTTCATCCGCGACACGAGTAGCAGGTTGTAGTCCGATCCCACCGCCAGCAAGATGATCACCGACATCGCCAGCACCATCCAGTGCAGATGGATTCCAAGGATGTACTGCCAGAGCAGCACTGAGAGCCCGAACGACGCACCCAGCGACAGCACCACCGTCCCGACGATGACCAAGGCCGCGATGAAACTTCGGGTGATGAACAGCATGATGAGGAAGACCAGGCAGATCGCGGCGATCCCGGCGATCCACAGGTCGTACTTGGAGCCGTCCTGCCAGTCCTTCGCGGTCGCCGCGGCGCCGGCGATGTAGATCTTGCCGCTCGCCAGCGGGGTGCCCTTCAGTGCCTCCTCCGCCGCCGTCCGGATCTGCTCGACGCGTTGGATTCCCTCCGGTGACTGCGGGTCGCCGTTGTGGGAAATGATGTACCGCACCGATCGTCCGTCGGGAGACAGGAACGATTTCATCGCTTTCTGAAAGTCCGGGTTCTGAAACACTTCCGGCGGAAGAAAGAACGAATCATCGTTTTTCGCGGCGTCGAAGGTCTGCCCCATGACGGCGGCGTCCTTGCTCGTCTCGTCCATCTGAGCCATCAACCCCGACATGGTGGTGTGCATCGTCAAGGTGCTCACGCGCATGGTCTTCATGATCGCGATCATCTTCGGGAACTGGACCAGCAGCTTCGGCATGATCGAGTCCAGCTCGTCCATGTTCTCCACCATGACCTGCAAACTGTCGTCGAGCTTGTCCACACCGTCCATGGCGTCGAAGATCGACCTCAGCGACCAGCAGATCGGGATGTCGAAACAGTGTGGCTCCCAATAGAAGTAATTGCGGATCGGTCGGAACATGTCGTCGAAGATGGCGATACTGCCGCGGAGATCTCGAGCGACTTCGTAGACTTCGTGGGTTCGCTGAACCATGTTGTGCGTGGTGGCGGCCATCTTTTGCATCACGTCGTACGTGTGTTGCATGGTGTCGATCATCACCTGCATGTCGGCAGCCTGCCTGACCATGTCGTCGATGCGAGCCTTCTGGAACTCCGTGGCCTGGACCTGGCCCGCGCTCTGCAGGCTGAGCATGAACGGGATGGAGGTGTGGTCGATAGGGGTGCCCTCGGGCCGGGTGATGCCTTGAACTCGAGAAATGCCGCGCACCTTGAATATTGCCTTGGCCAATCGGTTCAGCACGATGAAGTCCGCTGGGTTCCGGAGGTCACGGTCGGTCTCGACCATGAGGACCTCCGGTGTCATCCGCGACTGGGAGAAGTGGCGTTCCGCGGCAGTGAAACCCATGTTGGCCGGGATGTCCCCGGGAATGTAACGCCGGTCGTTGTAGCTCGTCGTGTACCCGGGCAGCGCGAGGAGGCCGACGAACGCTGCCGCCAGCGACGCGATCAGGATCGGCAGCGGCCACCGGACGACCGCGGTACCGATTCCACGCCACCGCCGAACCCGCAACGTGCGTTTGGGTTCCAGCAATCCGAACCGACTGGCGAGCGCGATCCCGGCCGGCACCAGCGTGACCGCGACCGCGACCGCCGCGGCCATACCGATCGCGCACGGGATACCCATGGTCTCGAAGTACGGCAGCCGGGTGAAGGTCAGGCACAAGATCGCTCCGGCGATCGTCAGACCGGAGGCCAGCACCACCGGCGTGACCCCGCGATACATGCTGTAGTACGCCTGCTCCCGGTCTTCACCGGCCTGACGCGCCTCCTGATATCGGCCGAAAAAGAAGATGCCGTAATCGGTTCCGGCCGCGATGGCGAGGAAGACGAGCATGTTCACGGCGAACGTGGAGAGCACGAAGACTTCGTTGGCGCCCAGAAAGGCGACTATGGCCCTGGCCGCCGCCAACTCGATGCCCACCATGGTGAGCAGCAGGATCACCGTGACGACCGACCGATAGACCATGTAGAGCAGGATGAAGATGATCACGACGGTTACCGCGGTGATCTTCAGAATCGACCGGTTTCCGCTGTGCTGCATATCGGAAGCCAAAGGCGCAGCGCCAGTTACGAATACTTCCACACCTGACGGCGGTGACGACCGGTCGACGATGTCGCGCACGGCGGCCACCGATTCGTCGCCCTGCGGTGTGCCCTGGTCCCCCGCGAGGTTGAGCTGGACGTAGGTGGCCTTGCCGTCGGGGCTTGTCACGCTCGACGCGGTCAGGCGATCGCCCCACAGATCCTGCACGTGCTCGACATGCTTCGGATCGCTTCTCAGCGCACGAATCAACTCGCTGTAGTAGCGATGCGCCTCATCGCCCAGGGGTTCTTGTCCCTCGAGCACGATCATCGCGGAACTGTCCGAGTCGGACTCCCCGAAGTTGTGACCGATGCGTTTCATCGCCTGCGCCGAGGGCGCGTCCTTGGGCATCAGGGACACGGCGTTCTTCTCCGCGACCCGCTCGAGTGAAGGGATCGCAGCCGACCAGTCCCCGCCGACCGATGCCAGCGTCAAGATCAAAGTGACAGCCAGCCAACCCACGATGATGAGCGGCGACAGCGTCCGTACGGTGCGCGCGATAAACGGCCGCCGAGTGTTCTCAGTCATGCAGCCGCCGCTAATCCCTCAACATCAAGTTGCGCACCAGCGGACGCGGACCCATCGGCCGCAGCATCGCACTGGCCGGACGCGGACGCACCTGCTGGGGCCACCAGAACCAGCGGCCCAGAAGCGCTGCGATCGACGGGGTCATGAACGCGCGCACGATCAGCGTGTCGAACAGCAATCCGAGGCCGATCGTGGTGCCCACCTGACCGATCGTGAGCAGGTCACTGACGATCATCGACGCCATCGTGGCCGCGAACACCAGACCCGCGGCCGTCACAACCTTGCCGGTCCCCGCCATCGCCCGGATGATGCCGGTGTTGATGCCCGCGTGGATCTCTTCCTTCATCCGAGAAACCAGCAGCAAGTTGTAGTCCGAGCCCACCGCCAGAAGGACGATGACGGACATCGCCAGTACCACCCAGTTGATCTGGATCCCGAGGATGTACTGCCACACCAACACGGACAGGCCGAAGGACGCCCCCAGAGACAGCGCGACCGTACCCACGATGACCAGCGCGGCGACAAAGCTACGCGTCATCAGCACCATGATCAGGAAGATGAGGGCCAGGGCGGTGACACCCGCGATCAGAAGATCGATCTTCGATCCGTCCACCAGGTCCTTCACCCCTGCCGCGGTACCGGCCAGGTAGAGCTTGGAACTCTCCAGCGGGGTGCCCTTGAGAGCCTCCTCAGCCGCGATCCGCATCGGCTCGACCCGGGAAATGCCTTCCGGCGTCGCAGGATCGCTGCGTTGAGTGATCAGCATGCGCGCGGCTTTCCCGTCCGGGGAAAGGAAGATCTTCATGATGCGCTGGAAGTCCTTGTTCTCCAGGACATCCGGCGGCAGATAGAACGAGTCGTCGTTGTTCGACGCGTCGAAAGCCTTTCCCATTGCGGTGGAGTTGTCGCTGGATTCATCCATCTGGGTAAAGAGCCCCGACATCGTGCTGTGCATCGTCAGCATCATGGTTCGCGTGCTCTGCATGGTGGCGATCATCTGCGGGAACTGCAGCAGCATCTGAGGCATGAGCAGGTCCAATTGGTCGAGTTCCTTGACCAATCCCTGCATTTTGGTGGTCACCTCGTCGATACCGTCGAGCCCGTCGAATATCGATCTGATCGACCAGCAGAGCGGAATATCAAAGCAATGCGGCTCCCAATAGAGGTAATTGCGCAGCGGTCTCCAGAAATCGTCGAAATCCGCCATATGGTCGCGCAATTCACCCATATCGGACTGCAGTTCATGGGTGGTACCGACCATGCGGTGAGTGGTCCCGACCATCTGCTGCATCAGTTCGTACATCCGCTGCATGAGGCTGATCGTCGTCGACATATCGTCGGCCTGTTTGACCAGATCCTCCATACGTTCCTTCTGGAACGGCAGGGAGAGGCGCTGGCTGGCATTGGACATACTCAGCATGAACGGGATCGAAGAATGCTCGATCTGAGTTCCCTCCGGCCGCGTTATGGATTGCACATTGGCAATTCCGGGAACCGCGAACACCGCCTTGGCCAGCTTGTTCAAGATCAGCAGATCGGTTGGATTCCGCATATCATGATCGGCCTCGACCAACAAGAGATCGGGCGTCGTCATCTTCGATTCCGGGAAATGGCGAGAGGCCGCCGCGAACCCTTGGTTTGCCGGAATGTCCTGCGGAATGTATTTCTGGTCGCTATAACTCGGGTTGTACCCCGGCAGCGTCAGCAACCCGATGAGGGCCACCGCGAGGGTGGCGAGCAGGATCGGGGCCGGCCACCGGACGACGGCGGTACCGATGCGCCGCCAACGGCGGGTGACGACCGGGCGCTTGGGATCGAAGATGCCGAACCGGCTGCCCGCCGCGATACAGGCCGGCACCAGCGTCAGCGCGACCGCCACCGCTATCAAAATGCCCACTGCGCCAGGGACTCCGAGCGGCTGGAAGTACGGCAGCCGCGTAAAACTGAGGCAGGCGATCGCTCCCGCGATCGTCACGCCGGAGGCGAGGACGACTTTGGCGACGCTTCGGTAGGTGGTGAAGTACGCCGCCTCTCGATCCTCACCGGATTGCCTGGCCTCCTGATATCGACCGGTGAAGAAGATCGCGTAGTCGGTTCCGGCCGCAATGCCCACCGAGACAAGCAGATTGACCACGTAGGTGGTGAGGCCGACTAGCCCGTGCAGGCCGAGAAAGGCGACGCACCCGCGGGCCACCTGCAGCTCGATGCCGACGGTGAACAGCAGGATGATGACGGTGATGAACGATCGGTAGAGCAGGAGCAGCATCAGGAAGATCACCCCGATGCTGACGAGCGTGATGAGGATGACCGTGCGGTTCCCGCTCTGGCCCATGTCGGCGACGATCGCGGCCGGACCGGTGACATATGTCGTGATCCCGGGCGGCGCTTCCGTGCGCTTGACTACATCCTGGACCGCCTGCACCGATTCGTTCGCCGCGGCCTGTCCGAAACTTCCGTGCAGGTTCAACTGCACGTAAGCGGCTTTGCCGTCGGCGCTCTGCGCGGCACCGGCGGTGAGAGGATCACCCCAGAAATCCTGGATGTGCTGGATGTGCTCGGGGTCTTGCTTCAGCTGACTGACGAGGCTGTCGTAGTACCTGTGAGCTTCGTCGCCGAGGGGCTCCTCGCCCTCGAGGACGATGACTGCCACGCTCTCCGAATTGGACTCCTGGAACAACTCGCCCATACGGGTCATCGCCTTGACCGCCGGCGCATCCGGTGGGCTGAGCGACACCGAATGGTCGCGCTCGACCACCTCGAGTGGAGGGACGGCCACAGTCACCAGCACCGTGATCGCCACCCACCCCAGGATGATCAGGGGCGAGAACCGGCGAATCACCGAAGCCAGTCGCGGCCTGCGTTGTTGGTCTGTATCCATGTTTTTATCGCTCATGCAGCCTTCAGCAGGCAAGAGGTGAAGGCATTTATCTGATTCGAAGACTTCTCAGCCTTGACCTCATTGTCGACGGTAATGCGGCAGCCGATATTATTACTGTCTCCTTGCGCCATGACGCTTCCAACGGCGGTGGTCTTTGTGATATCGAATTCCAGAATCCAAGGCAGGCTGACTTTCTTTATGAATTGCGGGTCGGCATTCACATCGAAATAGCTGATATTCGCCACCGTTCCCGGCGGCCCGAATACCTCGTACGTCAGCTTTTTTGGGTCGAATGGCTTCGTATCATTGACCTGGGTGTCGGCGTACGTAGCACGCTTGTCACTGCCAAAGATGGTGTGCAGGCGCGAAACGGTAAATCCCGCGGCGGAGATCACCACGACCGCGAGTAACGGAATCCATAACCGCTTCAACAACCGAAAAATCGTAGATCTCCTCCACTATCACCCACCCGGCACAGGTGCAGCGAATACGCATGACACCTCACGGAGTCAGCTTGGTCGTTGAAGAGTAAACCATGTCATGCGCCGCCCCATCAGCCTGTTCCGCACAGCTTCACAGCGAAGTCCATATACGTACGGCGGCGTAAATTACCGCCCAAATTCAATTCAAAACCGGCGACGCGTTTCCCATTTTTGGACAATGCGAATTGGGCAAATTTGTGATTTCCCGCCGGCGCGGGCGGCGACCGGTAGATAGTCCCCGACCGTCACGTTCTGGCTAACACGGGCGCAGCGCCTCGTTGGTTGCTGCGACTGCACAGACCCGGGGGCCGGCCTCCGGTGGCCCGCGACGCGAGATGGCCACCAGGCCCGGGTGCCGCCTGTGGACAGCCGTCTCCGCAGACACTCACACCCCACGCCGAGGCCCGCCCACGACGATCCACAGCGGACTGCCCCGCCGCAGCCGCCTGGTCACGTTCTCGCCCGCATGCGGCCGACATACGACTTCACGAACTCTCAGAGGGCGCTCGACACCGCCCACGAGCTGTACCGACGAGTGGCAATATGCGCCGGCGTCCGGCGGCTCCAACCCAACCGCATTTGTACGTCGGAAGATTCGCCGCTCAGCGCCCTAGAGGGAGTGGATCAATATGACCGCGCTGGTTTGACAGCGACGGCGGTTTTACAAATTTCCGTCGCGACTTGGCTGCAACACCCGCCGATCCGCCAGCACCAATTGCCGCCGGATCAGAAACAGTGGGAACGCCACGCTCACAGCGATGACCGCGCTCAGGACGATGTAGATCCATACTTTCGGGATTCCGATCCGGCGCGCCTCGACAACCATGAACACGAACGCCGCCAGCCCGAACAGCAGCAGATCGTTGGTCAGTGAAGACGACCCGTAGTTGGCATAGCCACTCCGGAAGAAGTCGATCAGGCTGGTGCTTTCGGTGGTGAAGTAGCCGATGTTGTTCCACCAGGTCGCGACGAGCGCTACCACTGCGATCACCGCATAGGTGCCGCACAAAATCTTGTCGTTTCGTGTCAGCATCGCCATCATCCCGTCCTCCCCGTCAGACCGACACAGTCCAGGTCAACCTATCGATCCGACGGACGGGTGGGGTCAGTTTGCAGCCCAAAATGGTGAGTGAGTACTCTCTCACCGTGTCAACCGGACGGGACCGACTCTTGGCCACAGCGTTGAAGCTGTTCGCCGCGAAGGGGTATGCCGCGACATCGGTGGCCCATATCCAGCAGGCAGCCGGCCTGGCGCCGGGGTCGGGCGCGTTGTACAAGCATTTCGGCTCCAAACGAGAACTGCTGGAGTCCGCGGTCACGCACCGCATCGATGCGATCGTGAGCGCCCGCGAGCAGTACGACGCAGGCAATCCCAAGACCGTCGAAGAAGCTGTTCGCAGCGCCGGACAACTGATCTGGACCAACCTCACCCAGAGCGAGGAACTGCTGCGCGTCATGTTGCGCGAACCCGATGAACTCGGGGAGCTCGACGAGAAGACCTGGCAGGTCATCACCGACAACGCCTATCAACGGTTCGCCGATGAACTGGCTGCGTCCAATCGCTCAGGCCGTACCCAGATCCCCGATCCCGAGGCCACCGCGGCGGTCGCGATCGCCGGGTTGTCCTATGCCGCGACATTGCAGGCGCTGACCGGACGCTTGCCGGGCAACGTCGACCACGAACGTTTCTTCGAGGCCTGGGTCATCCAGACCGTCAGCACGATCAAGCAACACCGCTCTCAAAAAAACTGACCGCCAACATATTTCAGGAGTCAACCGTGACGTTCTCCATGCAACTGAGCGAAGACGTGATCGAGGTCCGCGACTGGGTGCACCAGTTCGCCGCCGACGTCGTGCGTCCCGCGGCCGCCGAATGGGACGAGCGCGAGGAAACGCCCTGGCCGGTCATTCAGGAGGCCGCCAAGGTCGGGCTGTACTCCCCTGAGTTGTTCGCCCAGCAGACCGCCGAGCCCACCGGCCTCGGCATGCTGACCGTGTTCGAGGAGCTGTTCTGGGGTGACGCGGGCATCGCGCTGTCAATCCTCGGTACCGGTCTGGCGGCAGCAGCCTTGGCGGGCAACGGAACTCCCGAACAGATCGGCACCTGGCTGCTGCCGATGTTCGGCACAGCCGACGAACCCCAGCTCGGCGCCTTCTGTTCGTCCGAGCCGGACGCCGGGTCCGACGTCGGCGCCATCCGCACCCGGGCTCGCTTCGACGAGGCCACCCGCGAGTGGGTGCTCAACGGCACCAAGACCTGGGCCACCAACGGCGGTATCGCCAACGTCCACATCGTGGTGGCCTCGGTGTATCCGGAGCTCGGCTCCCGCGGCCAGGCCACGTTCATCATCCCCCCGGGCACCCACGGTCTGACCCAGGGACAGAAGTTCAAGAAGCACGGCATCCGGGCCTCGCACACCGCAGAGGTCGTGCTGGACAACGTCCGGCTGTCCGAGGACCTGATCCTGGGCGGACGCGAGAAGTTCGAGGACCGCATCGCCCGGGTGAAGTCGGGGGCCTCGGCGGGCGGTCAGGCCGCGATGAAGACCTTCGAGCGCACCCGGCCCTCGGTCGGCGCCATGGCGGTCGGCGTGGCTCGTGCCGCCTACGAGTACGCCCTCGACTACGCGTGCCAGCGAGAGCAATTCGGCCGCAAGATCGGCGAGTTCCAGGCCGTCGCGTTCAAACTCGCCGACATGAAGAGCCGCATCGACGCCGCCCGGTTGCTGGTGTGGCGGGCCGGCTGGATGGCGCGCAACAACCAGCCCTTCGACAACGCCGAGGGTTCGATGGCCAAGCTGGTGGCCAGTGAGACCGCGGTGTATGTGACCGACGAGGCGATTCAGATCCTCGGCGGAAACGGCTACACCCGCGACTACCCGGTCGAGCGGATGCACCGCGACGCCAAGATCTTCACGATCTTCGAGGGCACCAGCGAGATTCAGCGACTGGTGATCTCCCGGGCCATCACCGGGTTGTCGATTCGGTAGTGCCGGCCGCGGCGGCTACTTGCCGGTGCGCTCGCGGTGCTTGCACCCGGGCCAGCAGCACGGCCGCCGCTGACCTTCTTCCAGTTCCTCCTGCGTCCGACGGATCCGTCGCTCGCGCGTCGCCTGCTGCTTGGCGTCCTCGACCCAGCAGATGAACTCGTTGCGCGCGAGCGGCGTGATGTCCTGCCATGCGGCCAGCGCCGTGGAATTGCCGATCAAGGCTTCGCGCAGGTCCCCCGGCAACTTGTGCACCACTCCACCGGGCACGCGTTGGGCCGTCATGAAGTCAGGTTAAGCCCATCCGCTCAGCAACCCGGCTGCGACATGACCTAGCCCTTATCGTGACCTTAGAGGGGTCTTATTTTTCTTAGAGTTGGGGTACGGTGGGTGCTCAGGGCGGTCGTGGCACGGCATAACCATCGTGTTCTCTCAGGTCATCCCGACCAACCGCCTCGGCAGTGACGGAAGGAACCCGACATGCAGCCTGCAGCAGCCACCCGGATCGCTCTTGTCACCGGCGCATCGCGGGGTATCGGCGCCGACGTCGCCCAGCAGCTCGCCGGTCCGGACACCCACGTCGTGGTCAACTACCGCGAGAAGGCCAAACGCGCCAACACGGTCGTCGACGCCATCCGCCGTGCGGGCGGTCGTGCCTCCACGCTCGGGGCCGACATTTCCGACGAGGCTGCCGCCGCCGCGATGATCGAACGGGTGGGCCGCGAGTTCGGCCGCTTGGACGTCCTGGTGCTCAATGCATCAACCGGGCTGGACCTCGGAACCGATCCGGGCTACGCGATGCGGTTGAACCGCGACGCGCAGCGCCGGCTCGCCACGCTGGCCCTGCCGCTGATGCCGGCGGGCGGTCAGATCGTGTTCGTCACCAGTCATCAGGCGCACTTCTTCCCCAACAAGGCCGTGCCGAAGGGTTACGGACCGATCGCCGCGAGCAAGCGGGCCGGTGAGACCGCGCTGTATGCGATGCGTTCCGAGTTCGACCGACGGGGAATCGATTTCACCGTGGTGTCCGGCGAGATGATGTCAGACCGGGAATTGGCGACGACGATCGCCCGCGCAGCGTCGGCACCGTACCCGTCCGGGATCGTCTACGTCGGAGGGCCCGACTTCCTCTGCAAGATGTCGGCCTGACACATAACGGATCGTCCGAGACCTACGAAGCAGAGATATTCGACTGTAGCTGGTCACGGACCGCAGTCCCAAGCGTGCTTGTCGTCGCGGTTCCGCCCATGTCAGGAGTCAGGATGTCTCCTCCACGGGCCAGGACATCCTCGACAGCTTTGAGTATCGCTGCTGCGGCATCACGTTCACCCAGGTGGTCGAGCATCAACGACGCGCTCCATATCTGACCGATGGGATTGGCGATTCCGCGTCCGGCGATGTCGGGTGCAGAACCGTGAACCGGCTCGAACAGACTCGGAAATCGCCGTTCCGGGTTGATGTTTCCGCTGGGGGCGATGCCGATGGTGCCGGAGCACGCGGGGCCCAGGTCCGAGAGGATGTCACCGAAGAGGTTGCTCGCGACGACGACGTCGAACCAGTCAGGGTGCATAACGAAATTCGCGGCGAGGATATCGATGTGGAACTTGTCCACCGCGATGTCCGGGAACCGCTCACCCATCCGCTCGACGCGCTCGTCCCAGTACGGCATCGTGATGGAGATACCGTTGCTCTTCGTCGCCGAGGTCAGGTGCTTCTCGGGTCGACGTTGAGCAAGCTCGAAGGCGTACTTCAGGATCCGGTCGACGCCGACCCGGGTCATCACCGTCTCCTGCACCACCGTCTCGCGGTCCGTGCCCTCGAACATCTTGCCGCCGATGCTCGAGTACTCGCCCTCGGTGTTCTCCCGTACGACGACGAAGTCGACGTCGCCGGGCCCTCGCCCGGCCAGCGGACTCTTCACTCCGGGCATCAATTTGACCGGACGTAGGTTCACATACTGGTCGAAGTGCCGGCGAAACTGCAGGAGGCTGCCCCACAGCGAAACATGGTCGGGCACAACGTCGGGCCAGCCGACGGCGCCGAAGTAGACCGCATCGAACCGGCTCAGCTCCTCGAACCATCCGTCGGGCAGCATGGCGCCGGTGTCGGTGTAGTACTCCGCGCACGCGTAATCGAACTGCTCATAGTCGATGGCGAAGCCGAAGGCCGCCGCCGCAGACTCCAGAACCTTGAGCCCCTCGGGGACCACTTCCTTACCGATGCCGTCGCCCGGGATCACAGCAAGTCGGTGGGTGGTCGTCATTCCGCCACCCTACGTTCCGGCGGTTCGCCGCCGACGACAAGCGAGGGGCGCCCGGGATGGGCGCCCCTCGCTTGTGTCGTGTATCAGCGGCCGTTGCCGACTATCGGTGTGACGACACCGGTGCTGGCGTGCTGCTGAATGTCGTGCACCCACTGGTGATGGGTGATGTCAGCTTGCGCCGGAGCTGCCAGGCCGACGATGGCGGCGGCGAAACCAGTGGCGATCATGCCGGCGAAACCAAACTTCTTCATGTCGAAGCCCTTCGTTCTGGGCGTTCGAGCCGTGGCGTGGGAGTCGCGGTTCGGACGTCTCTCCACCGGTTCGGGGGATTCCTACCCGGTCTGACTTCCACAACACGCTGCTCAAGACGGTTAATTCCGCTGGCAGAAATTGACCGGCCAATGGCAGCAATCGCGCGATTCATGAAGAGTTCAGGAGGATCTCAGGGCGTGGCCGCAAGGACCGCAAGCTCGGTACGTGACCGGCAGCCCGTCGTCGCCAGCGCCAGGCTCACGTACTTCTTGACGGTGTCCTCTCAGTCAGGCACAGCGTCTTGACGACATCGCGTTGCCGTTGCGACGGCTGCGCGAGCGGCTCGGTCCGGGAGGCAGGCAGCAGCGGGCGCGCCAGGCCGCGCAGGCGCCGGCACAGCAACCGCAGCGCGGAGGCATCCCGCGCGTCGACCGCATCCGGGTCAGGATCGAAGACTCCGAGCAGCCCGTGCGCGGCCCTGCCCATCGGGAAGGTGAACGCATTGCACGATTGCAGGCCGGCCCGATGCAGAAACTGCTCGACATAGGAGGGGCCGACGCGGGCACACTGGGCAGTTGGCGCAGGCTGACCGATCCCGCGGTGTGCAGGTGCCGCAGGGCCACCGGGGTGGATGCCGCGGCGCGCGCCTGGCAGGTGCGCGACGAGCTGGCCGAGACCCAGACCGACGCGATCACGCACATGGCGCAGAAGTATGAGGCCGAAAGGGCTGACACCTAGTCGGTTTCGGTCGCGATCGGCGCTCCCTCCGCTAGGCAGGCTGGATGATCTGAGCCAACGTCGATGCGGCGCGCAGGAGCGACAGGCTGCGTTCGGTGATGGAGTCCAACCGCGTGTCGAGCGCCTCGAGCGAGCGGTTCACATCGTCGAGGTCCCGGATCGCCACGACCGCCCGCCGAACCTCGGGGATGCGATAGCCGGCAGCGCGCAAGGCTGCCGTGATCCGCGCCTCGCGGATGGCCTCAAGCTGATAGCGCCTGGTCGATCCGGTCCGGTTGGTGATGCGCTGCGGCTTCACCAGCCCCTCCTTCTCCCAGAAACGGAGAGTGGAGGTACGAACGCCGAGCGCCCGGGACAGTTCGGTGATGGTCATCGCGTCGGCTTCCACGGGGGGCAGCCTCGGTCTCGGTCTCGCCCTGGATGGCCTCCAGCGCTCGACGCGCGACGAGTGCCTGCTCACGCTCTCCGTTGAGCCCGATGTGCAACGAGCACACCAGGGTTGCCGCCTCCCCGGCAGGCAACGCGCGGATTGCGTGCATGGTCCGGCGGGCCTCGACCGGACCCACTGCGTGGGCCAGATCGCGATACGCACGTAGGTCGTGGATCGCGGTCGCGGAGAACTGTCGGTACCCGTTGTCGGCCCGGACCGCTGATGCGATGACCCCGCGACGCTCCAAGTCACGAATCTGCTGGACCGAATAGCCGGTCGCCGTCGCTACCGCCGAGACGGTCAGCATGCTCGCCGCACGACCATCACGACCACGCCTCAAACCCTCCATAAGCCCTTCAACCGCACACTTCAACCATGAGTATGGACCAGATACTGGAGACGATCCGACGATTCGACGGTGTCCTCGAACTGGCGCCGACGGCGGACAGCGAGTTCCCCGAGATCGCATGGGGCGACCACTTCTTCTACTTCGCGCCCAACGGTCAAGTGCCACAACGCGAACAGCCCTACGCCACCATCGTCACGAAGAACTATCCCGACGATACGTCCTGCGACCTCGACCAGCCTGGCCGGTGGCGGCTGAACATCCACGTCGGGCGGAGCACCTTCATCGAAGTCATCGGCGCAGATCCCCGCGCCGAGTCGACCGCCGTCGACTTCACCGCCGTCGACACGGTCCTGCCCCATCCGGTCTATCGCGCACAAGGCTGGATCTCGATCATCAACCCAGGCGCGCGCACTAGGGCGCTGGTGGTCAGCCTGCTCGGCAGGGCGCACGAGGCGGCGCGTCGGCGAGCAAAACCGGAGTCTTCCCACCACACCCCTTGAGTACTACATTCGGTAGTAGCCGACTCCCAGGGGGCACGATGCGGTGGCGCGGAGTAAGTCATGTCGAGTTCGCGGTCTTGGACTACGACGAATCGATCGCGTTCTACGACGCGATGTTCGGCTGGCTGGGTTTCAGCAGTTTCTCGTCGCTGAACATGGAGTACCAGTCGATCTACTACATGACGCGATACCTCAACCCGCACAGCTACATTGGCATCCAACCGGCTCGTACCGGGAAGAGACTCACCCACCCCGACCAGGCCGTCGGGATCAATCACATCGCGCTGTGGGCCCGAAACAGGAAGGAAGTGGACCGCTTTCACCGCGAATTCCTGACCGCCAGGGGCGTCCCGGTCACCCACGAGCCGAAGAACTACCCGCAGTATTGGCCCGGCTACTACGCGGTCTTCTTCGACGATCCGATCAACGGAATTCACTGGGAACTGGTCTGGATTCCGAAAGTTCCTACCCCGCGCCAGGTCTGGTCGTTCTATCGGACGATGCGCGCCTTCGGTAAACAGCGACCGGACTTGGCGAACTCCGTGCCCGGCATCACCCGGCAGGCGATGCGGCCGCTGCAGCGATGATCCGTTACAGAACTCGACTGCCGGGACCCCAGCGATTGCCCGCTACCCGAAGTGCAGCGAGCCCGCGCGATCCTCCGCCCACCGTCGGGCTAGGCCAGAGCCACCCCCAGTTCCTGGGCGAACACCTTGATCATGTGCTGAACCGCAATTTCGTTGCGGCCGATGATCATATGGTCGTGCTGACCGTGACGGACTCCTTCACCGCACTGAGGGAGCATGGCGAAGTCCTCGTCGCGTACCGCGGCGTGGACCCCCTCGTAGACGGCGTCATAGGCCGCCCGCATGTCGTCATTCGTCGCCGGAACCCGGCCCATCCAGCTGTGCCGCACCGTGCAGCGGGTCGGTTCCCCCTCCGGCAACATGTCGATGATCTCCACGCCCACCGGGCTGTTCGCGAGGATGAGGTTCGGGTAGACCCAGTAGATGACACCCATGTTGGCCGACGGCTCGAACGAGGCACTCGGATCGTCAGTGAGATTCTTGATCCAGTTGAACGGGAATCCGATGCGGTGATGCCTGCCGAACTCGTCGTAGATCGCGGTGTTCGGCAGGGTGTTCTGCCCGATCAGGCTCTCGCCGTGGACGAACGGGAAGTGGTAGCCCTCTGCGAACGCCTCGAGCGCTCCCTTCCACGACACCTCTGAGGAGAACTCGCGGTCAGTGTGGTAGCCGTACGCCTGGTAATTCCATTGCGCCAGTTCAGGTCCGAGCGCTCCCAGGTGGTCGTCGAGATCAATCGTGGCGTCCGCGGTCAGGACCGCCCAGACGAATCCGTAACGCTCCTCCGACGGCAGCTCCACCAGGCCGTACTCCTTGGGGTCCATCGTGTCGAAACCGGCCTTGCCCGGGACCATGAACAGCTCACCGGTGTTGCGATAGGTCCACGCGTGATACGGGCAGACGAACCGTGACGCGTTGCCGGACCCGCAGGCCGGCATCGCGCCGCGGTGCCGGCAGTAGTTGAGGAATACGTGGCTGGCGCCGCTGCGGTCCCGGGTGACCAGCAGCGAGTCCCCGAGCACCGAGCGGACGACGAAGTCGTTCTTCTCCGCGACCTGGGCCGACGGCACGATCGCCAGCGGGACCCGGCGCAGGATCTGGGATTCCTCGATCTCGGTGATCTTCGGGTCGCGGTAGTAGTGCAACGGCACCTTCAGCACCCGGTCGGCCATATCCGTCGTCCCCTCGACGGCGTGCCGCAGAGCGCGGCGGGTCAGGTCCTCATCGGTGCTGCTCACTGGGCTGGCGGTCATGATCTGACCATACAATGAGCATCGACTGTATTGTCAAGATCCGATCGTCGTTCATGCGACGATCAACAGATGCGCAGGCACGGCTGGTCGGGAGACATTCCCGCCGATGACGACGAAGCCGTCGGCCGCATCATCGGCGCGGCCCGCCAGGCGATCGACGCGCGCGGCACGGTGAGCGTGTCCGAGGTGGCTCAGGCCCTCGGGGTGACGCGCCAGACGATCTACCGCTACTTCCCCACGCTCGAGAGCCTCATGGTCGCCACCGCTGTCTCCTCGGTGGACGGGTTCCTCGATCGGCTCGCCGCAGAACTGGGTTCCATCACCGACCCCAGCGAAGCCGTCGTCGAAGGCATCGCCTACACCGCCGAACAGATCCCACACGACCGCTACCTCAGCCTGGTCTTGCAGCCCGGCAAGGCCAGCGCCTTCACCGCCGGCGTGACGTCGGACCTTGCCATCGAGTTCGGCAAGTCGATCCTGCAGCGCTTCGATATCGACTGGGCTGCAGTCGGATTCGCCGGAGATGCGCTCGATCAGCTGGTCGAGTTCATGCTACGGACGCTGCAGTCGTTCATCGTCGACCCGGGCGGCCCATCCCGGCACGACACCGGACTGCGCACCTACCTGCGGGACTGGGTGGCCCCGGCAGTCGCCGCTCACGCGCTTTAGAGCGTCGCGACACCCTCGAAGCAGGTCGTGGTGGCACCGCCGACCCACACCGACCCATCGGGTTCAGCCACCACACTGATCTCGCCGGCCCGGCCGAGCCGCGCCCCCTGAGAGACCCGGTATTCCGCCGGCGCCGCACCGGTACCCGTCAACCATTGCCCCACCGAGGCATTCATGCTGCCGCACACCGGATCCTCTGGAACGCCGACCCCGGGTGCGAACGTCCGCATTTCGTAGTCGTGCGCCGATCCGGGCGGATACTCGCCGATGACACCGACCATGGCCGTGGGGATCCGGGCCAGGTCAGGTTCCAGTTCGAGCACTCGTTGTGCGCTGTCCAGCACGAGGACGGCCCATCCGGGACCGTTGTCCGCCCACTGGTGTGCGAGGACATCGGTGCGTGCCACCCCGAAGGCGTCGACGATCTCATCCAGATACTCGTCGTCGAGAAACCCCGACCGCAGGGTCGGTGGCGCCTGGAAGTACAACTCGCCGTCGCGCTGCCGGACCTCCACGAGGCCGGCACCGCATTCCTGCACAACACGTCCCTGACGCCGGGGTTGTCCGCCGTGTCCGAGCCAGGCGTGTGCGGAACCGAGTGTGGGGTGCCCGGCGAACGGCAGTTCGCTGCCAGGAGTGAAGATCCGAAGGCGGTAGTCGGCCTCAGGCCTTGTCGGCGGCAGCACGAACGTCGTCTCCGACAGGTTGGTCCAGCGTGCAAGCCGTTGCATCGCAACGTCGTCGAGGCCTTCGGTGTCGAGTACGACCGCGACGGGGTTGCCGAGGTACGGGGTTCGGGAGAACACGTCGACCTGGGCGAATGCACGATGACGGGGCATGGTCCTCCCACCTCTGAAGAGCGCAGCAACGTACGCCAGTATCCGCCGAGTTCATGCTGGGCGCTCACAGCCCAGGCGTACGCTCACCCACGTGGTCGATCTCTCGTATGTCATCGCCGGGTCCGAAGCCACCGGCGGCGCCGGCCTGCAAGCTGACCTGCGCACCTTTCAGGAGCTCGGCACCTACGGCGTGGGCACCGTGACCTGCATCGTGTCGTTCGACCCCAAAGCCAACTGGGGCCACCGATTCGTGCCCGTCGATCCACAGGTCATCGCCGATCAGATCGAGGCGGCGACGTCGGCGTACGACCTCGATGTCGTCAAGATCGGCATGCTCGGCACCCCCGCAACGATCGACGTCGTCGCAGGGGCGCTCGCCGGCCAAACCTGGCGGCACATCGTCGTCGACCCCGTGCTCATCTGCAAGGGGCAGGAACCCGGCGCCGCGCTCGACACCGACACCGCACTGCGCCGTCAGATCCTGCCACTGGCGACCGTCGTCACCCCGAACCTGTTCGAGGCCCGCACCCTCGCCGGGATGGACGCCCTCTCCTCGATCGACGACCTCGTCGAAGCGGCCCGACGCATCGCCGACCTTGGCCCCCGCTATGTCCTCGTGAAGGGCGGCGTCGAGTTTCCCGGTGACGACGCGGTCGACGTCCTCTTCGACGGCGACGACGCCGAAATCCTGCGCGCACCGAAGATCGGACACGCCCGCGTCGCGGGCGCGGGATGCACTCTGGCAGCGGCGATCACCGCCGAGCTGGCCAAAGGGGCCGGTGTCCCGGGGGCGGTGCGCCTGGCCAAGGACTTCACCACCGCTGGAATCGTCGATCGGATCAGCGGTAACGCACCGTTCGACACCGTGTGGCAGGGTGCGCGCGGCACGACTCGCTGATACCGGCCACCCGGGCGCGATTCCCAAAGCCCCGGCGAGAGATACACCTGGAGCAGAACCTCGGGCATCCGCGGGTGCGGCACCGAATGCTCGCCCACCACCTGGATCTGCACGTGATTCGCCCCGGCCGCGAGATGCTCGCTCAATCCGCGCGCGACCGTCCCCGGGTCACCGACCTACAGGTTTCTCAGGTCAGCCGGGTTGTGGACCACTGAGGTGGTGTCTGCGAGGGTGGCCTGGAACTGCATCACCCGATAGGGATATCCGGTGGTGGTGTTCCATTGCGAGACAAGCAGACCTGTTCCACCGACGACGTCGAGTTGCGCACCAGGCAGGACGTATCCACCGTAGAGTTGCGCAACCGCGCCGTCGGCATGGTCCTCCTGCTCCCACGTCGTGCCGACCACCGGTGTCTGAATCGGGGTCTGATGGAGGTTCGCCGTCGGCGAGGCGATGACGTGGTAGCCGAGCGCGTACTGCGAAGCCAGGAAGCCGCCGAGCACCCATTTTCCGGGCGCCAGGCGCCGCAGCGTCAGTTCCCCCCAATGCTCGTCCGCGGGAGTGATCGGTGTCGGCTCATTGCCCCATCCCCAACGCTGACCATCCCAGCCCCATCCGACGTATCGGGTGTTGTCACCGATACCGGCGGGTCGTACGCGCCGCAGGATGATGCCCTTGTCTCGTTGAAAGCCGGTGGATACCACGTAGACCCACCCGTCGCCGGGTTCGTAGTCCCACGACCAGCACTGAGCCTGGCCGTGGTGCAGGTCGGCGGCGAACTTCGCTTTCTCCCCCATGTGGTGCCAGGTGATCCCGTTGTCGGGCGAGGACCAGATCTCGGTCCAGATGACGTTCGGGAAGCCACGATTGACGATGGCGTGCAGATACAGGGTGTCGTCGACGCGCAGCAGGTCCGAGGGCAGCACCGTGCTGATACCCCCGCGACTCCATCCGGTGCTGGGGTCGTCGTGGATGTAGAACCACAGTTGTTGCGCGAAGTTCGGGTCGGAGCCGCCGGCACGTTCGTAATGGATGGGATGTTGCGCGTCGCCTGAGCCGATGAGTGCCACCGGAGCCCGCCACAGTCCTTCTCCGACGTGTACGCCCGAGAACGTGTCGCCGAACACCGAGACCAGGGTGCCGTTCGGAGCCAGCACCGATGCGCCGAGATCGGTTGCGGTGACACCCCATCGGTCGGTGATTCCGACGCCGGTGACATCGGCGAGCTTTACGCCACGCCGGGCGGCGGTCTGCGCACGCGAACGTCGGCCGTTGGTGGCGCTCTTCCAGCGGGACAGCGTCGACCGGCTGATGCCGGTGTCCGCCGCTATCGCCGCGACGGCCTCAGCGGAGTTCATCCGGTGCAAGGCTTTTCGACGCACTTCCACCGAGTAGCGGCCGCCCACCCGGTCGACGGCCTCCTTGGTGACACTCACCAGCCGGCCTCATCCAGCGAGACCAGTGGAGGTGCGACAGCCTCGAGTCCCACTGTCATCGTGTCGTGGTCGCGCAGCGCTCCGAACGACAGCCCCGAAAGGCGCTCGATGTCGGCGACGGATTTCTGGAACATGACGACTTTGTCGATATCGGTGAAGGATTCGGCATCGGAGCCGAAGGCCGCGTCCAATGCCGCGTTCTGATCGGCCAAGAACGCGGTGGCACGGAGATCTCCGTCCTCGGCACTGACCCGGACGACGATCTTCCAGAACTGCCGCGGCACGTTGACACCCCGGTACAGCGGATCGTTGCTGCCGAACACCGGGCCGGTGATGACGGTGATCTGCCGCTTCTCGGCGCCGGCGTTGTCGAGGGCGTAGTTCTCGATACGGGCCCAGAGGTGCTGGTTGAATGCTGAGATCTGCGGGCAGCAGTTGGCGAAGTGGAATGTGTCGTCGGCGGCCTGCTTTGCGGCGACCGGACTGCCCCAGGCCGGATCGAGGCGACGCACCATGTGGCCACGGTCGAACAACCGCGGCTTCTGCCGCTCGAACACATCCTGGTCGAGCTGCTGCTCAGGTCTTAGGCGCGGATCGACGTACCAGGTCTCGACAGCCTCGACCTCTCCCGTCGTGCGGTTGATCTTGCGCAATCGGCGGCCGTCGATGTTGACGATGGTGAAAAGCGGCATCCGCCGGTCAGCCCGGATCACCAGGCTGAAGTGGTGGTAGCGCAGCACCGCGTTGGCCGTCGATCGCCTGAGGCCCTTCGGAACTGCGCACTGCGCCAGCAACTTGGCCGGGATGGACGGAACGGCGACAGCTTTGGACAAGAACTCCGGGTCGTAGCCGGAGCGGTTGCTGTAGTCCGGGTTCGGTGCGTCATTACGTTCGAGGATCGATGGTTGGACCGCACCTGGCGCTTCGTCGGTGATGCTGACAACCGGCGCCGACGAATTGAGGCCGGGGACGTTGCCGGTGATGGTCAGTCTCGGCAGGAACAAGTCGGCAGTCACCACCGACGGTGACGCGCCGACAACCGAGGTTTCGCCAACACCACTGACCTGACCTGGCACGGTCGCCGTTGCCTCCAACGGGGTAGTGGCAGCCGGGGGGTTGAGCGCTTCGGCGAGCAGATCCCTTACACCGGCGGGCAATTGGTCGTGGCGGACACGGAGTGCGTCGACGATCGCGCTGATCCGGATGCCTTCATTGCAGTCGTCCGGCACGGGCTGACCGGTTTCGAGCTCGGTGTCGTTGTGGCCGCCGCCCGCGTGATGCAGGGCGACCAGCACGAATTGATCGTTGAACACCGGGCTGCCGCTGGAGCCGTGCAGCGTGTCGGCGGCGTAGTAGAGCGTGACGCCCTTCTTACCGCGGCCGATGACCCGGTTCTCCCGTAGGGCGATCTGTTTGTAGTCGGCGTCGGGGTGTTCGATGATCGTGACGTGGTCACCTTCGGCGTGTTTGTCCCCCGCCGATGACATTGCGCTCCAACCGAAGTCAGGCAGATTTGCACTTCCCGCCGTGCGGGGTCCGACCGCGATCAGCGATACGTCGAGTTCGTTTTCGTCGCTGGTCCAGAAGAACGTCGCCGGGTCGAGCCGAAACTCCGTGACCGCCGCGGGCACATCATCGATGTCGAGCTGGTAGTTGAACTGGATCGAGGTCGACGCGGCGCTCTGCACGTCCGCGATGACATGGTTGTTCGTCATGAACAACCGCGGCGACACCATCACCCCAGTACCCAGCGGCCGGCGCTGTCCGTCGATGACGCGCGCCACCGCTCGCGCGGACAACCTCGCCATCTCGACGTAGTAGATCGGCACGAAATCGGTCGTCGGGCCGATGATCTTCCTCAGTTCACCCCGCATCTGCGGCTTGACCAGCGCGGCCACCTTGTCCTTGCCGGACTGTGGGAGGCCCTTGAGCAGATCAAGGTCGCCGTCGACCACCTTGTTGATCTGCGTTGAGGTCAGGTCACCGGCCGTGATCGCAGCAACGCGGCGAACCAACCGGCCGTGGTCGGGTTCCATGAACACGTTGGACATAACGCCTACCTCGGTTGCGTCGGGATATCGCGGCTTCCAGTCTTTTCCCTGCGTGTCATCAGCACACGCGTAGGCGACTACTCGATTCCCCCGGCAGTGCACCGAGGGCGACATCGGATTTCACTGCACCGAGAGTGCGCTATATTGCACTCATGGATGAGGCCGCGGCCAAGCTGGCCACCGCGATCGGCGCCCGCGTGAAACAGGAACGCGCGGCCCGGGGCTGGACGCTGGATCAGCTTGCCGCCGCCGCATCGGTCAGCCGGCGCATGGTCATCAGCGTCGAGCACGGTGAGGTCAACCCCAGCGTCGGAACGCTGCTGCGGCTCAGCGACGCGCTGGGTGTCGGGCTGCCCGCCCTGGTGGAGCCCCCGGAGACCCGCCCGGTGAAGGTCACCCGCGCCGGTGACGGTGCGCAGCTGTGGAGCGGCGCGGCCGGCGGCCGCGGCGTTCTGGTGGCCGGCACCACCCCACCGGATGTCGTCGAACTATGGGACTGGTCGCTGGGCCCCGGTGACCGTCACGCCAGTGAGGCCCACGCGGGCGGCACCGAGGAGCTGATTCACGTGCTCGAGGGCGCGATCACCGTCGAGATCGACGACCAGGTGATCCCCCTGGACACCGGGGACGCGGTGTCCTTCCCCGGCGACGTCGACCACGCCTACGCCAACCCGCACGCCGCCCCGGCGCGGTTCTCCCTGACGGTGTTCGAACCCGGTGTCGGATCCCCCGCTACCCGACCGGACGCGTCACCCCCATCCGCCCACCGCAGGCAAGGAGAATGACATGTTGATCCACCCATGGGACGCCGCCCTCGACGAGGCCGAATGGCAGGACTGGCTGGCCGGTACCGATCGATTCGGCATCCTCGCGGTCAACAACGTCGACCCGGCTTTCGCACCACTGACGGTGCCCACGCACTTCACCCACGCCGGTGGTGAACTGCTGCTGCATCTGGCCCGCCCCAACCCGGTCTGGCCGCACCTGGAGGCAGCCACCGAGGTACGCCTGACCGTGATCGGCGACTACGCGTTCATCCCCACCTACTGGCGAGCCAAGGCCGGCGGCCCCGATGAGGACGGAGTGCCGACGAGCTACTATTCATCGGTTCAGTTCATCTGCCGCCCAACGATTTTGGACGATCCCGAGGGCAAGGCCCGGATCCTGGCCGCTCAACTCGCCGACTTCCAGTCCGAAGGCCGCCACGCGGTCGTCGCCGTCGACGAAGATCCGTACGGACGCATGCTGCCCGGCATTCGCGGCATACGCCTGGAGGTACTGCGGGTGGAAGCCAAGTTCAAATACGACGATGCCAACCCGATCGAGCATCGCGAGCGGGTCATCGGAAACCTCGAACAGCGCGGGCATGGCCTGGACACCGCGGCCGCGGCCCAGCAGCGCCGACGTCTGGCCGCGATCGGCGATTGGAAGCTCAGGCGGAAGGAAAACGGAAGATAAGGGCGTCGAGAAGGCGCCTCACCTCGTTGAGTCGCGTGCGCACCGCGGTCTGATGATGATGCGCACCAGGTCGTCCGGCCCTCACCCGGTCGTCGATCCGTGCCAATTGCGACTGGAGGTCGGCCATCTCGGCCTCGAGAAGCGCGATGAACGCCTGTGCCTGGCGCACATCGGCGCTGGCCCGGTGAGCCAGATTCACCACCGGTGCAGGCGCGGCCACCGGCCGAAGCCAGAGTGGGTCAACAGGGTCTGCCGTCATCGACCCACGGTCCCAGCGCCCCTCGGCGATCCGGTTTCCCGGCCGTATCCGTCCGGTAAGGAGCTGTTCACATCGGCCTCAACCGGTATGTGAGTTCCACCGGAACAGCGCACTGGCGATGTCCGCGACATGCTATCGCGATGCCCTGTATGTCACGGCTATCGACGCAAACTGCGGCGCTTCCAACCCCCGGCCGGGGTCGACCTCACGCCGGTCGTTTGATCGGAACCACAGCGATCGCCTCGATCTCGACGAGCTGATCGGGATATCCGAGGACTGTGACGCCCAGCAACGTGCCCGGCGGTCGGTGATCCTCGAAGGCAGATACCACTTCATTCCACGCCGCAGCGAGATCGTCGCGCCGGCTGCTGGCGACATAGATCGTCGTCTTCGCCACGTCACCCAGCTCGGCACCGCACTCCTGCAACGTAATCCGGAGATTGCCCACCGCCTGACGGGCCTGGGCCGCAACATCGCCGGGAGCGACAACCCGGCCCTGATCGTCGAGCGGACACGCGCCCGCGGTGAAGATCAGGTCCGGTCCGTGCGTGATCGCGGCGTAGGCATAGGGCACGCCAGCGAACAGCCGGGCGCCATGCACCAACTCGATGGCCATGACCTAGTGTCGCAGGCCGACATTCGCTGGGCGGAATACCCTCGCACCGTGTCCGAGGCCATCGCACCTCTGCCACAACGAATCTTGTACTGCGGTATGTCAATTGGCTACCTCGACTCGACACTGCCGCAGCTGCCCATACCGCGTGCGCCGCTGTCAGAGACGGCTACCTTTCTGCGGTGAGTTCCGTGCCGCGGTGCATTTCATAGCTGCTGCGGGCGCCACCGGGAAATTCGACGAATTCCACCGCGGTGCCGTCGGGATCGTTGACGAAGAACATCCGGACCCGGTCGATGGGGAACGGCTCCTGGGCGGGCTGGAAGCCCGCATCGACCACAGCGCGGTACGTCGCGTCGAGATCGGTGACCGACAACGCGATGTTCTGGTTGCCCAGGAAGCCCCGTTTCCCCGATCCAGGTGGCGTCGACGTACCGAGGCTGACCAACTCGAGCATGACTCCGCCCACCACTCCCCCGACGACACGACCCTCCTCCTGGCGGGACGCGTGAAGGACCGCGTCGAACGGCTCACCGGAAATCAACTGGTCGAATACCACTTCCATGCCCAAAAGGCCGCGGTAGAAGTCCAGGGACCGGTCCACGTCGGTCACGCCGACAACCAGATGGCACAAACGTAGATCACTCAGCATGGGGTTCCTCGACTTCCTCGTCAGCGCTTGATCATATGAGCTAGCGTGCCAAATCTGGCCGACTCCGAAAGGCAACTTCATGTCCACCTACAGCCATCCGCACTCGCTGGACGGCCACGTCACGATCGTCACCGGGGCCGCCCGTGGCGTCGGCAAAGGCATCGCCACCGCCCTGCTGTCCCGCGGAGCCCGCGTACTGGTGACCGACATCCTCGATGACGTACTGGCAAACACCACAGCGGAATTCGCCGAGGCCGGGTTCGGCGTTGCATCCGTGGTGGCCGACCTACGCGACGCTGACAGCGCCCAGCGCATCGTCGACGCGGCGCTCGACGCCTTCGGAACGGTGGACGGATTGGTCAACAATGCCGTGGCCAGCTCCGGACCGATACCGTTCGTCGACATCCCCGCGGATGAGTACGAGCGGGTCCACGACACCGGGCCACGGGCAACCTTTCGCCTGATGCAGGCGATTCACCCCGTCATGATCAAGGGCGGCGGTGGATCAATCGTCAACCTCGGCTCGGCCGCGGGCACGGTAGGCACGCATTCATTCGGCGCGTACGCCGGCGCCAAGGAAGCCATTCGCGGCATGTCCAAGGTGGCGGCACTGGAATGGGGCGTCGACCGGATCCGGGTCAACGTGGTTTGCCCGCTCGCCGAAACCGACGGCCTGAAAGTGTTGCGCGACATAGCACCCAAGCAGTACGAGGCAGTCGTCAGAAGCACCTCCCTCAAGCGAATCGGTGATCCCACCACCGACATCGGTGCTGTCGTCGCCTTCCTGATCGGCGACGACTCCGCCTATCTCACCGGGCAGACACTTCTCGTCGACGGCGGGGCCGGTTCGTTCCGCTAGCCGCAATCGCCGCCAAACCGCTGGTCACCCTTGTAGGTTCGAATTTGCCGAGGAAAGCACGAGCCAATAAGGAGGAAGACCAATGACGAAACATTTCGGGAGCGCGTTCTCCCGCCGCACGTTCATCCGCGGTGCCGCCTTGACGGTGCCCGTCGTCGGCGCTGCCGTAGTCGCACCAGTTGCCTTGGCCGCACCACAGGAATGCGGTGATCCATCCGGCAAAGTCGGCAACTGCGCGGCTCAACTACCGCAGCAGTTCACTTCGACGAGTTTCAGCACGACAGCGATTGTCGGAGGCACGAACTACTCAATCTTGTTCAGCACGAACATCCGACGGGGTCCGCTCATCCCGTCGGGCACCACGGGTTATCGCATCAGAAGCGTCAGCGTGTCCGGCACGAAGCTCGACGGCGCGCCGTTCTATCTCACGCCGGGGATCGGTGAGGTCGGCCCGCGGCTGCTCAACGCCCTGTCCGCGTCGTCGTTGGGTTTTGCCCTCGATGTGCCGTGGGACGCCAACCAGCTCGTGCGTTCGTTCCTCTACACCTACGACGTCGAGTTCCTCACCGGCCTGACGATCAATCAGACCTGCCGCTACACGACGACGATGACGCTCGCCGACAACGGGATGACGCTCGGCGGCGTCGGCTCGGTCAACTTCTCCACGCCGATGCTCGCCGAGTGCGAGACGGCCCCGCCGCCCCAGTAGCTCTTGGGCTAGCCGTGCGCCTTGCGCACCAGGTCGATGGCGTACTGGTTGACGAAGGTGCCCGCGGAGGCCTCGCCGGTACCGCACGCGCCGTCGGACTCGCCGGGACGCTTGACCCAGAGGAACGCGTCGACGTTTCCGTTCCCGGTCGCCGTGGTCGGTGCCGCGCCGAGGGCCCGGCCGCTGGGGTTGCACCAGTACATCTCGCCCTCGGCAGGCCCGGCACCGTTGCGCGACGTGTCGATGACGTAGGGCTTCCCACCCGTCGCACCCGAGATGGCATCGCCGTAGCCGATCTCCTCTTCGGTGGTGAAGAAGTTGGCGGTGTTGAGGCTGAAGCCGCGCGCCTTGGCCACCCCGACCCGGTTGAGCCGGTTCGCCATTTCACCGGCGGCCGTCCACCGCGAGTGGCCCGCGTCGACGTACAACGCGGTGCCCGGGTTGCGGGTCAGCGTGTCGACGGCGTAACTCATCAGGTTGTAGCGTTCCTCGCGCTGATCGCCCGACAGGCAGTCGGCCATCGCGAGGGCATCGGGTTCGAGGATGACCGCGGCCGGCCCGCCACCGATGGCGGCGGCGACGCCGTCGATCCAGCCCTTGTAGGCCGCGGCCGACCCGAAGCCACCTGCCGCGTAGCTCCCGCAGTCGCGATGCGGGATGCCGTACAGCGCCAAGATCGGCATGGTGCCTGCAGCCTGCGCCGCGGCAATGTACTTCGCGTCCACTGCGGGGCTGGAGACGTTGTCCATCCAGTACGCCGTGGGTGTGTTGGCGATCGCCTGCAGCTCGGGGCTCGGGTCGCCCTGAGCGGCGCGCGCGGCCTTCGACGAGGGGTTGACGTAGAACGAGTGCCCCTCCAGCGGGTTGCCGTCACTCGCCAGGCGCACCGTCGGCGCCGGGTCGGCGGCAAGCCCCGCACCGACCACGGAGGCAACTGTCAGAAAAGGGACGATCAACCGTGCGACTGCGCCAGCAGCTGAGGACATCACCTCAGGGAAAGTAATGGCGCGACGCGATAAGCGCCAGTCGCTGCCCGCCGCGACGGCGCGTCAGGACTGGGCGCGGCCGGCCTCGGACGTGTCGAGCGCCTGTGTGTAAAAGCGCATACGCTCGCGCAACTCGTCGGGGTTGATGCCGAACTCCTTGGGCTGATAGCGGTGTCTGCCCTTGCCGTCGCGCGGTTGGGCGCGGTGGTGTTCGGCCAGCATTCCGGCGATGTCCGGCGGCTCCATCTGTGCTGCGGCGTAGATCCGACGCACCATTGCCTCGGGGTCGGCGACCACGTCGGAGTACTGGATGTCCAGCCAGTTCGCGGTGGACGCCTCGGCGCGGGCGGCGACGGCGCGCCGCAGCCACAGTTCGGTCTGCTCGGTTTGAAATCGGCCCACGTCGGCCCCGTCGACGTGATCGCTGTAGGTGGATCGGTAGGTCGCGAACAGGCTCGCACCGGAGGCGACGGTCTCCACGATGTCGCGGTGCAATTGCACGATGCAGGCGCCCGGATACGCTGCCACCACATGGCGGAGCTCTGCGGTGTGTGCCGGTGCCTTGAGGACCCAGCGGCGCCCGTCGCCGGCGTCGAGGATCTGCAGCATGCGACGGTGCTGCCCGTATTCGGGTGCGAAATCCTGACCGGCCAGCCAGGTCGCGTAGCTGTCCAGGCGGGTCGTGGCGGTGAACCCCCAGTTGCGCAAGGTGGTGCCCATGCCGAGCACACATTCCTCAGGCAGGTGCGGCCCCGAGTCGTGCACGACCGCCATCATCGGATTGAGGACGTGCAGCATGTACTGGCCGGCAGCAGCCGCGTCGAGCCGCCGGTCGCGCTCGCCGGAGTCGAGGTCCCCGGGTAATCGCCACGGCGTGCCCAACTCGGCGGGCAACGGTGCCCGCAACCGGGGATCACGGTCGAGCAGCCGGAACAGGAACGTCGTGCCCGTGCGCCAGCCCCCGGTGATGACGATCGGCGGCAGCAGCGGCCGGTCCTCGGTCGCGGGGTGCTCCTGCAGATACCGGACGATCGCGATCCGGGCGGCCAGCCGGCCCGCCGCCGTTCGCTGCGCGGTTAGCGCTCCGAGCGCGTTGAGCCGTCCGTCTTCCTCGGCCGACGCGAGGTACTGCTGCAGGCCCGGACGCCACTGTTCGGGGGCGCCGAGCACCCCGGCGCCCGCACCGCGGGTGGCGCGGTCGACGACGATGTCGACAGCGTCGGTGCCGAGCCGATACCGGTCAGGACGGACAGCCCGGTCCTCCTCTGCCGCCGCGTACGCCTGACGTGCCTCGGGTGTGCGGGTGGGTGGGGTCCATCCGGTCATGAGCGCTCCGCCAGGTCAGCCAGACGGACGACCCGCGTCGATGGCACGACCGGCTGCTGCTGGGGTTGCAGGAACCGCATGACGACGATTCCGAAGGCGCGGCCCTCACTATCGATCCAGTCGCCGGCCGCCGGGCCGGGATCGGTCACCGAGACCACGAATCGGTAGCGGCCGTCGTCTAGGTTCGCGGTGGCGCCGGTGTAGGAAACCCGCCGATGACGGTAGTCCAGCGAGTTGAGAAATCGGCTGTACGCCAAGATGTTCCAGTACCGGCACGGCACCAGCGCGCCCTCGATCAGGAGCGCTTCATCAGGCTCCAGCTGCCAGCCGCCGCGCAGGTAGTGGATGGCCGGTTCGGTGAACACCGCTCCACCGGTCATCTCGGTCCAGTGCCGCAGCTGGTTGGGTGTCTCGCGGTCCGCAGCTGCGGCCGCGTTCCAGATGCGGGGCAGGTGCGTCACCGCTGCCGAAGCCTTGGCCAGCTGCTTGCCGAACCGTGCGGGATCGATCGGTGCCGGCATCGGGGGCTCCTCGACCGGCTCGATGTCGCACCGGCCGAGGCGATCGGTCTGCACCTCGTCATGGAAGTGCCGCACCCAGAGCACGGTGGCCCGCTCAGGCAGGTCCAGCCAGTCACCGGCCTGCGGTCGTTCACCGCCAACTGCCACCTCGTAGCCGCCATCAGCCTCGAAAGTGATTGCATCACTGTCGATACGGGCGGTTGCCTTGGCGTCACTCCCACCGGGGCCGTAAACGGTGATCGATACGTACGACGCGTCTCCCCGGTTCCCGCGGATCCGATATCGGCCATCGGGGCGGATGTCGGCGACCCAGTAGTGGAAGTCGGGATTGTCCATCAGGAACTTCTGGCGCCATCCGTTGAACGCGATGAGATCGGGCTTGTCGCGATCGACTTCGAAGCGTCCCAGTTGATTTGACAGTGCCCGAAGCAGAGCGCGGAAGCCATCCACGCGCTCGGTCTCCGGAAGTCCGGCGGTATCGCCGGCGAGTTGCTCACCCGCCGTCCGTAATCCGTCGACGAATGTGTTCCAGGCCGCCACTTCGGCGCGGGGTTCTTCTGCGGCGCTTTCGTCGGGCGCGGTCACGATGCATCCCCCTCACCAATTCCGGAAGCATGCGCTTCCGAAATTGGATGGTGCCCGCTACACTCGCGGCATGTCAAGGCCGTACCGCGGCCAGGCCGCCGATGCACGATCGGCGGATCGCCGTGCCCGACTGCTGCAGGCAGGCGTCGATCTGGTCGGCACTCAAGGAGTGGCCGCCATGACCATGCGCGCCGTGTGCCGCGAAGCCGAGCTCAGCCAGAAGTTCTTCTACGAGAGCTTCACCGGCACAGACGATCTGCTCCGCGAGGTCTACCGCAGCACCTTCGAGCAGGCCCGCCGCGTCATCAACGCCGCGGGCGACCCAGAGGCCGATCTGACCTCACGCACCCGCGCTGGGGTGGGCGCCGCAGCGCAACTGGTCAGGGACGACCCCCGCTTCTGCCGGATCCTGTTGGTGGAGCCCATCGCCGACCTGACGTTGCGGCAGTTCGTCCGCGACACCATCGGCACGATGACGATGGGTGGTCTCACCGCCCCGACCGGCAGCACAGCGGCACGGGCGAAGATGCAGTACGCCACCGTGTTCGGCGCCATCATCTCGCTGTTCATCGAATGGACCGAGGGCAATCTCGGCTCGGACCAAGAGGCCTTCGTCGATCACGTGACCACCATGCTGCTGTCGTCACCGTTGTTCGGCGGCCAGGGCGCCGTTCAGGCAGTGCCGTCAACCGGCCATCCAGCCAGAACTCCCCGGATCAGCCGGTCGAGCTGATCGGCGTTGTCCACCAGGGGTTGCCCGATGACGAACGTCATCATCACCCCGTTCACGAATGAGAACAGGGCTTTGGCCTGGTCGTCGATGACTTCCGGTGCCATCGGATTCTCTTCGGCGGCATGCCATTCGGTGACGACGGCACGCGCGAGTCCGTAAAACCCTTCCACGGACTCGCTCAGCGTCGCGGCGAGATCATCGTCGCGGCCGGCGTGCAGGGCCAGTTCATAGCGGGCTTTGGCCCGGGTCAGCCATGGCTCGGTTGCCGAATACATGACGAGAGCGGCGAATCCGGACGTGCCCGCGAACTCCGTCGGGTCGGCGTCGGTCAACTCGGTGAGCAGGGACAGGTCCGCAAGATCGAGTTCATTGAGGCGCGCGGCGATCCCATGCATCAGAGCACTACGGGTCCGGAAGTAGAACGAGGTGGTGCCGTCGGGCACCCCGGCCTTCTTGTCGACCTTGGGATGGCTGACGCCGCGCGCACCGTCCGCGCCGAGCAGTTCAATGGCAGCGTCGGCCAATTCGCGGCGACGCTGGGGTGCGTTGTACTTCCTGCGTTCAGCGATGCATCGCAGTGTATCGGTCGCCCAGCCGAGGCTCGGCGACAACGGTTGGTCAGAACTGCCCGCAGTTGGGCGTGGTGGGTTCACCGTTGAAGCGGGCGGCGATCCACTGCATTGCGGGCTCTCCGTCTACCAGCATGGGGAGCGCGTGGTTGATCACCAACTTGTTCAGGAACGGCGGTTCCTCGTTGGTGCGGAACTCGACGTCGGCGCCCTGCGCACACCAGTCCCTGCCCAGCTGGTTCGCGGCAGTCCACGGCACGAGCGGGTCGTAGCGGTTGCTGTTGATCAGTACCGGAGCGTTCGGCTTGTACCGGCCCAGCTTCTGCAGTTCGAACAGGCTGCTGAACGGTTCTTCGTTGACGAGTTGGTTGATGTCTTCAGTGAAGTACGGCTGCAGATGACGGAAGGCGAAATCGACGATCGTCTGCCCCACGCATTGGCGCGACACCGACTCGAGCATGTCGTTGCCGCGTTGAGTGAGCTTCGAGCGGATCGCATCGGCGGCTTCCGGATAGGCGGCGATGACACCGTTGAGCGCATACCCGACGACACCCACGAGCGCACTACCGTCGGCGTAGGGCAGGAGTTCTTTGAGGTTGGCCGGCGGCGCCCCGGCGTAGGTGCCGACGATGTTCAGGTCGGGCGCGTATGCCGAAGCCAACTCCGCCGCCGACGCGGTGGCTCCACCGCCCTGCGAATATCCCCAGAACGCCACGGGGCCATGCGGATCCAGTGACGTCTCGGGCAACTTCATCGCGGCGCGAGCGGCATCCAGCACGGCGTGCCCCTCAGCCAGGCGGTTCACGTACGTGTGCATCGAGTCGGTGCCGAGACCCTGGTAGTCGGTCATCAGGATGGCGAAGCCACGGGCCACCAAGGTCGCAACGAAGGCCTCCTCGTAGTTGACCATGATGTCCCAGCCACCCGAATAGTGGATGCCCTGGTTGAACTGGCGCGACGGCGCGCACTGGTTGCCCTGCCCCTGAGTTCCGGGCGCATAGACGAGCAGCGGACGCGGCCCCTTACCGGGCCAGTCGTTATACGGCTCGAAATAGGTACCGGTAACGGCGATCGGATTCCCGCGAGAGTCCGTGCTGCGGTACATGATCCGCGTACCGGTCGCCATGATGGCGCCCAGCTGACCGGAAGGCTCGAGCACCAGCCGGCTCGGTTCGGTGCGAATCACATCGCCGGGGACGCCGGCCGGCAACGGGTCCGGCGGGAGATAGAAATCCGCGTACTGCGGTTCGTCACCAGTGTCGGCCAACGCCGTCGTCGTAGATGCGACGAGCGATCCGATCATCAGCATGAGGACGACGACAATCCCCCCGGCATTGCGCATTACCGGACAGTAACAAGAAAATGTCTTGCTATGCCACTTTTCCTCTAACAAACTAGAGAAAATGGCAAAACGCGCAGTTCAGGAGCCTATGATGACGGCACGGGGTCCAGCTCGACGGCGTGTTCTGCGGCCCGACGGCCCGAGAACACACAGTCGGCGATCGACAATCCACTGACGTAGGAGTTGGCGCAGATTCCGATCGCGGTCCGACCCGCGGCGTAGAGACCCGGAATCGGCTGCCCCTCAGGCGTTGTCACCGCTCCGGTGAGTTCGTCGACGATCAGGCCACCGAGGGTGAACATCGGGCACGGGTTGATCAGGCTGGGTTTGACTGATATCGCGATCAACGAGAATGGGCCCTGTTCAACAGGTTTCACGAACTCGGCTGGCTTCCCCAACGGATCCGGCAACCCAGCCGCGGCTGCGGCGTTGTGGGCCTCCACGGTGGCGCGCAGCCCCGCCGGATCGACACCGGCCTTGGCGGCCACCGCCTCCAGTGTGTCGCCCACGACCCGGTCGGTGCGCAACATCGCTTCCATCTGCAGGCGCTGAAACCAGATGGCCTGCTTGGGAAGTTGCGCTCGCGCCTCGTCGAGCAGACGCCGATCGGCCAGAATCCAGCCGCGGCCGCCGTGGTCTTGAATCATGGCGTGCCCGACGGCCGCACCGTAGCGGGTCTCGTCGATGAATCGTTGCCCGGCTTCATCGACGACGAGGGCACCAAGAAACGCGCTCGGCGGGGTGATGAATCGCCAGGCCGATACGTTGTCGAGGCGATCGACGGCGGCACCGACATCGGCGGCAAGAGTGATTCCGCTGCCGTCGTCGGCGCTGGTGCCGAGCTGGAGTCCGTCGCGGTACTCCGGTGCGTGCTCGCCGATCCATTCCCGATTGGCGATGTAGCCGCCCGCGCTGAGGATGACCGCCTGGCGCACATGAATTTCGACGGTGCGGGCATACCTCCGCTCCAGGCGGTTCAGGAGCTTTTCCATCACGGCCCGCAGTGGCGGGTAGTAGATGCCCGGTTTGATCGCGAGCTCGGCGTATGCGCGATAGCGGTGGCGAACCCAGGCCGACGCATCGGCGAGCGTGCTGGCCCGCACTCCGATCACCCGGCCCTCCGAGTTGGTCAACAGCGCGACAGCGCGGGTGTGGAACTGGGTGCGGACCCCGAGGGCCGCCGCCGATTCGGCCAGGGGCTGATAGATCTTCTTGCCCGAGGCTCCCGGCCCCTTGGCCCGGTGACCACGTTGCGCAGGCGGCGTGATGGCGCGGAAACGACCGGAGTTCTCGCTGCCCGAGTAGTACAGGTAGTACTTGTTGTTCGGGTAGGACGTCTTGTACGGGCACACCGATGCTTCGAAGGGCACGCCATGTTCGGTGAGCCAGTCGATCATCGCCGGGCTGGTGTCGACGAAGCGGCGAAGCGTCTCGGGACGTACGGCGTCGCCGATCTCGGCCTGCAGGTAGGCGTACATCGCATCGGCGTTGTCGTCGACACCGGCTTGACGCTGCACCCAGGTCCCGCCACCGGCGTAGATGATCCCGCCCGACACCTGAGTCGCGCCGCCGCCGTTGAATCGGTCGATCGCCAACACGTCGGCACCCCTCGACCGCGCTTCCAGGGCGGCACAGACCCCCGCGGCTCCGTATCCGACCACGAGGACATCGACTGTGTGCGCGTCTGGCATGGCTCTCCCTGAAAGTGATCGACCGCCACTCTTAAACTCATAGTTTGTACTCAAAGTACAAACTATGCGCAAGGACGCTCGTAGACTGCGCTCGTGGCTGAACAGACCGGGCGAACCGTGCCCCCTGCGGTGGCCGAGAAGCTGTACACGGCGACGGACCTCATTGCCGCCCGCGGGCTGCAGAAAACGAAGATCGAGGACATCGCCAAAGCGTCAGGCGTCCCGAAGGCAACGCTGTACTACTACTTCAAGGGCAAGGACGACATCCTGGCTTTCCTCTTCCGGGATTCCCTCGACGCGCTCGCACGCGACGTCGCCTCGGCCGCCGACGCCCCCGGGCCGGGCAGAGACCGCCTGGCCGCAGTGATCGAGGTTCAGGTCGCACACACGATGCACCGGCCGGGCACAGCCCAGGCACTGGTCGGTGATCTGGGCCGCGCAATTCGACTGCCCGAACTCGCGTCGGCCGTTCAAGAGGCTTTCTATGAGCCCATCGCCCGAGTGCTCCACGCCGGGGCCGCCGATGGCTCGCTGCGGAACCTCGCCGACCCGCAGAGCACTGCGATCAGCATCTTCGGCGCGATCATGATGACCGCGATGCTGCACAACGTCATCGATTCCGAGAAGACACAAGACGAAGTCGCGAGCGAGGTCATGCACCTCATCGAGCACGGGCTCGCGCCGTCACGCTGATCGGTTCGGACATGATGGAGCCCATGAGCCCCATGAGAACCCGAACCGCCGACCGGCGGGCAGCCACATCGATGGTCGTCGCGACGGCGCTGATCCTGCTGGCGGCCGTTGTGATGTGGGGTCCCGGCGCCGGACGCGCGTACGCGGCGCAAGCATCCCCGGCCGGGGATGCCCTGTCGATCGGCGACCCTGCCGCGCCGGGCCAGATCGACCTCTACCTGGATCCGCTGTGCCCCTACAGCGGGAAGATGATCCGCGACCAGGGCGCCGAGATCGGCCGTCGCATCGAGGCAGGCAAGCTCCACATCAATCTGCGGCTCGTCAATTTTCTCGAAAAGTACTCAGCCAGTGGCACTTACGACAGCCGCGCGATCTACGCCGCCTTCATCGTCGCCGATCACTCGAAATCGAGCGACATCACCTGGCAGTTCATCGAGCAGATCTTCTCCGCCGATCAGCAGCCGAAAGAGAAAGGCCCGACAGATCTGAGCAACGATCAGCTCGCCGGTCTGGCCGATCGCGCCGGCGCGCCGCCGTCAGTGCAGGACATGATCAAGCTGGGGCTCCCCATCCCCTTCGACGGACATGTCATCGCCGCCAACAACCTGCCGCTGCTGCGGCAACTCCCCGACTCCGGAGTGCCGATGGTGGTCATCGATGGCGAATCGGTCGACGGAAACTCCGATTGGCTCGATCGCCTGCCGCGCTGATTATCGAGAGGTCCCGATCGGCGGCAGCGAGCCGACGGCCTCGAGCTGACCGTGCTGGGCAGCGAGGGTGTCGGCGAGGAATGTCCGGGCGATGAGCAGTAGCTCGGCGATCTTCGGGTGCGCGAGCGTGTAGTACACCGCGTTGCCGACGCGATGCCCGCTGACCACATGATGCCGCTTGAGGACCGCGAGATGCTGGGACAGCAGGGTCGGTTCGATATCGGTGGCAGCCAGGATCGCACTGACCGGGGTTGGCTCCTCGTTGACGGACAGGATCTCCAGCACCCGGATACGTGCCGGGTGCGCCAGCGCCTTGAACAGGTTGGCCTTGATCTCGTACAACGGCCGCTCGGGACCTTCCAGGACGCTGTCGGTCACCGCTGCCCCAATGATTGATGGATTGATGAAATTCGCAATCCATCATAGCGACCGTTACCCTTCAGCAATGCCCACCGGCCAAGCCCCACGCACGAAACCGGGCCCGCTGCAGTACATCGGGTATTGCTACGGCAAGCGGCTACCCGACTCGATGCGCGACTGGGTGGCCAACGACCTGGCAGGCCCCGGAGCCACCATCCGGATGATGGTGCGCGTCGCCATCCCGGCCATCCTCGTCCTGGCACCGATCTGGTTCATCCCCATGTCGCTGTACCTGCACGCCAGCATGACCGTGCCCATCTTCATCCCGTTCGTGTATTTCTCCCACGCACTGAACAAGGTGTGGCGGCGTCACATGCTCGTCAAACACGGTTTGAACCCGGCGCTCATCGACGCACTGTCGCGCAAGAAGAATGCGCACATCCACCAGGCCTACGCCGAACGCTACGGACCGCGCACCGGCCCGAGCAGCAGCGGCGATATCTGACCGTTTATCGGTCAGGACTGGAGGGCGCACAACGTGAGCGCGAAGGCGGGTGCGGCGGCAGTCCCGATGACGATGAGCGACGTCGCCAGCGACCGTGGGTGCCACCACATCGCTCGGCGGGGCTGCATCAAGCGGGTAACCCGGTCGGTCACCGCGGTACCGGTCGCGGCCAGCACACCTTCGGGGAGCCGGAGCCGGGTGCTCAGCGTGACGAGACCGGCCAACAGCGGCTCACGGCCATGCCTGCGCGTCGCCGCATCGTCGGCGCACATCTCCAGTAATGCCGGTACAGCCTGCGCCGCCGCTCGCATCAACGGCAGCCGCGGCAGCGCCGCCGCGAGCGTACTGAGCGTCGCGATGATGTGGTGATGACGCCCACGCAGGTGGGCCCGCTCGTGGGCCAGAACCGCGGCCAGGGCCGGCGGATCCAGTAACTCCAGGGCGGCGGTCGTGACCACGATGGCGCGCTGCCTGCCGCCGGAGACGCAGTATGCCGTTGGTTGGTCAGCCGTGATGGCGATGACGCCGTCATGGTCGGTGCGCCTGCCGATGATCCGGACCGCTTCGACGTGCCGGCGATTGGCGCGCCGCGTTCTGTACAACGTGACGATGACACGGCGCGTGGTATTGGTCGCCACCGCGGCAGTGCCTGCGAGCAGGGTGACGACCAATACCGTCGCCACGGTGGGCGGTAACGTCACCGCGCTGGCGATGCCCAGAGTTTCGACGCAGAACGTCGGTGCGCTGCGAGTGATCAGACTGTGGGCGGCACCAGCGATCAGGATGACCAACGCCGCCACCCATGCGAATGACGCGGTTGCGACGACTACCAGCCAGCCCGCTACCGAGAGCCGGGGATGGATGCGGGCTGAGATCGGACCGGTGAACAGCACTGGCGCCAGCCAGCTCAAAGCCATCGCGTAGCCGAGGAGAAAGGTGACCGCGTTCATCGCGGCTGCCCCTCGGTGAACCGCTTGAGCGCCTGCCGGAGCTTTGTCGAGTCGTCGTCGACGATCTGCTCGAGGAAGAAGTTCAGGATCAGCTCGCTGTCACCGCCAGATTCGAACACGGTGCGCATGAGCTGCGCGGAGTGTTCCTCGCGGCTCATCACTGGCCGGTAGCTGTAGGCGAGACCGACCTTCTCCCGCTGCAGCCATCCCTTTCGGAACAGGTTGTCCATCGTCGACATGACCGTGGTGTAGGCGATCTGGCGCTTGGCGACGAGCTCATCGTGCACGCTGCGCACCGTGGAGGGCTCCGTACGTGACCAGAGCACTTCCATCACCACAGCTTCGAGATCGCCAAATCCCTTAATTCCCATACCTACTACCGCCCACCCAGGTGCGCCGTCACCGTGTTCCGGCCTCGCGCGTCAAACCTATGTAGCGCGATAGTAGCTGCTCTGCTCATTCCGTCGCGCTTCCGATGCCCGCGGTATAGGGATCGGCCTTTACCGCGGCAGATTCCGCAGGGCGGGTTCGCGAACGGGCGCGCCGCCGCCACAACCGAATTGACCGCCACAGGATGAGCGCAACCACCACGCCCAGGATCAGCCAGGGATCGCTGACGCTCGATGACAGTCGACCCAGCCAAACTTGCAGGTCATACTGCGCGTCGACGGAAAGCAAGGCGCCGAGATTCGCGGTGCCGTCGGTGAACAGGAACACCCCGCCGAGAATGATGAATGCCGCCCCGGTGAGCAGTGAGGTGGTGTGCGTCTCCAGCGGGCCCAGACGTACCGGTCGCCCCCGCAGCCAGGTCCGCTTCGACAGGTTGAAGCGGTCCCACAACCAGGCGAGCAGGAACAACGGCGCGGCCATCCCGAGGGCGTAGACGGCCATCAGCAGTGCCCCGTAGGCCGGGTCGGCCCCCATCGCCGACATGGTCAGGACCGCGCCGAGCAGCGGACCCGCGCAGAAGCCGGCCAGTCCGTAGACAGCGCCCAACGCGAACACCGAGACGGTACCGGAGATGTTGATCCGCGCCGTCAGCCGTTGCATGAATGACAGGCCGAATCCCTTGCCCAACAACGTCATCAGACCGAAACCGATCAACACCAGCCCACCGATGGTGCTGACTTCACCGCGATAACGGGTGACGACGCTGCCCAGCAGGCCGACACCGGCACCCAACGGCACCAGCACCACACAGAGACCCGCCCAGAACGCGAACGTGCGTCGGATCAACAGGTGTGCCCGGTCGAAGGCGTAGGCGAAGAACGACGGCAGCAGCAGGGCCGAGCAGGGGCTGAGCAGGGAGGCCAACCCACCGAAGAAGGCTCCGAGCAGTCCGACGCCACTCACCGGCCGGCCAACGCGCCATCGATGGCGCGCACGAAGTCTTCGATGGGCTGGGCACCGAGCATCGGCACATCGTTGATCAGGAATGCCGGGGTGCTGGGGACGCCGATCCCCGTGCCCTGGGCCAGATCGGAGTTGATGGCGGCGTCGAAGGCGCTTCCGCGCATCCCAGCGGTGAACTTGTCGATATCGGGGACACCGGCCTGCCTGGCGAAGTCGATCAGGGCCTCATCTGTCAGGTCCGCCTTCGACCGCTCGGGCGCGGCCGCATAGACGGCGCTGTTGAACTCCCAGAACTTGCCCTGCTCGGCCGCCGCCCGTCCCGCACGTGCCGCCGACATCGACTGCGGGCCGAAGATCGGGAAGTCGCGCCACTCGATGCGGAGCCTGCCCGCGTCGACGTAGCGATTGACGAGTTCAGGCTCGATGTCGCGGCTGAACTTTGCGCAGAACGGGCATCGATAGTCGGAGAACACCACCAGTGCCACAGGCGCGTCGGGAGCGCCCAACGCGAGTGGGTCGCCCGCCTGGCGACGCTCCACCGGCGAGCGGCGCCCCTCGGCGCGGGCGCCGGCCGCTTCGGTATCGGACAGGGACGTCACCGACGGCCCGGCGGCGGGCGCGGCCGGGGCGTCATTGTCGGGACGCAACACCAGGTAGGCGATCAGGGCAGCCGCGATGACAACGAGTCCCCCGATGAAGATGAAGTCCCTGTTGACATTCTCTCGCCGTCCGTTCACTGCGCACCTCCATGCTAGCCTGACCTACGTAGCTACGCCGTAGCTACGTATCCCGTTCTAGCACACTGCGTCACCCGGACGCAGACACAGATTGGAGACGCCGCGATGTCGGTGGGTTCACCCCAGAAGCGGCCGGCACCAATCCTGTCCGCACTCGCACTGTTCCTCGTCGCCACCATCAGCGCGCTCTTCTGGCGCGCCGATGCTTCGTTCGCGTACGGCGCCACCTACACGCTGGCGACATCCAGCGAGAAGGCTCCCGTGAGTTTCACCACGACCTCGGGTGCCAAGCTCGTCGACGGTGGGACATACGGCGTCGGCACCGTCATCGTGGCCAAATTCGACGGACCGGTTGCCGACCGAGGGGCCGCGGAGAAGCAGCTGGCAGTCCAGACCGTGCCGCCCGTCGACGGTTCCTGGTACTGGATGAACGACCAGCGTGCCCACTGGCGGCCACAGAGCTACTACAGCCCGGGCACCGAGGTGTTCGTGACCGCGAACAGCCAAGGAGGAGATCGCGTTTCATTCCGTATCGGAGAGTCTCACGTATCCATCGCCGACGACGCCACCAAGCAGATCCGCGTATACCGCAACGACGAGCTGGTCCGCACGATTCCGACCTCCATGGGCATGGGAGGATCCGAAACCGTTGCGGGCAAGACAATTTCATTCTGGACCCAACCCGGCGTCTACACGGTGATGGACAAAGCCAACTCCGTGGTCATGGACTCCTCCACCTACGGGCTGCCTGTCGATTCACGACTGGGGTACAAGGTGACCGTCAACAACGCGGTACGACTCACCAACAGCGGGATCTACGTCCACCAACTCGACAGCACGGTCTGGGCGCAGGGCAAGAGCAACACGTCGCACGGATGCCTGAATGTCAACGCCGACAACGGGCGGTGGTTCTACGAATTCTCCCAGCCCGGAGATGTCTTCGAAGTGCGCAACACCGGCGGCGAACCCCTGCCCGTCTGGCAGAACGGCGACTGGGGTGTCCCGTGGGAGAAATGGCTCGGGGGCAGCGCTCTGCGGTGACGCGCAGGTGCGTCTATCCCGTCGGGGCCGCGGCCCACAATTGGATGCGGATGACAACGAACTCCGCGGGCTTCACCGGCGCGAACCCCACCATGACGGTGACGAGGCCCTGGTCGATGTCGTCCTGAGTCATGGTGGTCCGGTCGCACCGCACGAAGTAGGCATCTTTCGCCGTCTGCCCCTGAATAGCCCCTTGCTGGAACAGCACCCGCATGAACGCGCCGACACTCCGGCCAAGCCGGGTCCACAGTGGTTCCCCGTTGGGCTCGAACACCGCCCATTGCGTCCCGCGATACACGGACTCTTCGATGTAGAGCGCCAGCCGGCGCACCGAGACGTACTTGAATTCGTCGTGCAGGGCGTCGGTGCCCGCCAGCGTGCGGGCACCCCACACCACTGGGCCCCTGCCAGGGAACGTCCGCAAGCAGTTGACCCCCGACGCGTTGAGGGTGCCGTTCTGGCCGTCGGTGAGCACCACTGTCAACCCTGAGACCCCGGCCAGCCCCGCATTCGCGGGTGCCGTCCACACGCCACGGTCGGCATCGGTGCGGGCCATCACGCCGGCCACCGCGCCGCAGGCCGCGAAGTCGCCCACGGCCCCGTTGCGCAGCGGATCCGGCCGCCGAATCCGGGGAAAGTAGACCGCGCCGTTGCGGGCGGCGTCCCCCGTCAGACCGTGGTCGGCCGGCCAGCCTGTGACGGTGCTCGGCGTCACCGCCGCCGGCGGGTCGACGATCAGGAATGCGCGGCGTCGAGCGCAGTAGGCGAGCGCCGCCTTCCACACCGTCTGCGGTAGGTCGCCGTCCGGCACCGGCGGCGGTAGGCACAGCAGCGTGAACAGATCGGCCTTCGCCAGTGCGTAGATGCCCTTGTCGGCGTCCTCGAAGCCCGCGCCGACATAGTCGGTTTCCGTGAGAACGCCATCCTCGGTAACCAGGCGGAGGATGATCGCGGAGCCGCCGCCGTTGGCGAAGAAGTCCTGCACGGCGTATCCCAGACCACTGTCGGACGACAATCCCCCGAACATGCCCTCGAACTCGGGGTACGAGGTGACCCGTACCGGGTCTTCGACAGGGCCCTGAGCGCAGCTCCCCACGAAGGCGCAGATCGCGGTGGGCACGCCGGTGATGATGTGGCCCCCGACCTCCTCGATCTCGACGCCGGGAGGTTGCTCTGGGACTGGCATGACGACCCCTTTCGACCCCTCCGAACGCGATCATTCCACCTGTGACCTGCACCACTGCTTATCTCACCGCCCTACCGTGGCGTTTTGTGAGAAACGGCGATCGTTAACATCGAAGCGCTACTCATCCGAGGGGCCAGCCCACACGACCCACAGGACGCTTGATTTGAACTCGCCAGAACTCGCCCACTGGAATGCCCAAGAAGCACTCGCGGAGGCGATGATCCCGATCATCGGCACCCTGTACCGGGCGAAGGGCGTGACGGTCCTGCTGCACAGCCGGTCGCTGGTGAACAGGTCCGTCATCAAGATCCTGCGGACCCACCGGTTCGCGCGGCAGGTCGGCGGTGAGGAACTGTCGGTCGAGGAGACCTTCCCCTTCCTGCAGGCGCTGGCCGACCTGGACCTGGGCCCGTCGAAGATCGACCTCGGCCTGCTGATCATGGCGTACCGCGCCAGCGATGCGGGGCTGTCCGTACCCGAGTTCACCGCGCAGGTGCTCAGCGACGTGACCGGTGAGAACAAGAGCGAACCGCAGGGTCCTCGGGACGTGGTGCTCTATGGGTTCGGCCGGATCGGCCGGCTCGTCGCGCGCCTGCTCATCGAGAAGGCCGGGTCCGGCAACGGCCTGAACCTGCGCGCGGTGGTGATCCGCAGCAACGGGGAGGGCGACCTGGCCAAGCGGGCGTCGCTGCTGCGCCGCGACTCGGTGCACGGCCAGTTCGACGGCACGATCAAGGTCGACACCGAGACCAACAGCCTCATCGCCAACGGCAACGTCATCAAGTTCATCCACAGTGACGACCCGGCGAGCGTCGATTACACCGAATACGGCATCGACAACGCGATCCTGATCGACAACACCGGTAAATGGCGCGACCGCGAAGGCCTGTCCAAGCACCTGCGCCCCGGCATCGCGAAGGTCCTGCTGACCGCGCCGGGCAAGGGCGACGTGCCGAACATCGTGCACGGGGTCAACCACCGCACCCTCGATCTCGAGCAGCAGATCTTCTCGTGCGCGTCGTGCACGACCAACGCGATCGTCCCACCGCTGAAGGCGGTGGACGACGAGTACGGCATCGCGCGCTGTCACGTCGAGACCGTGCACTCGTTCACCAACGACCAGAACCTGCTGGACAACTACCACAACGCCGATCGCCGTGGCCGGTCCGCGCCGTTCAACCTGGTGCTCACCGAGACGGGGGCGGCCTCCGCGGTCGCCAAGGCAATGCCTGATCTGAAGGCCAAGATCAGCGGCAGCTCGATTCGCGTTCCCACGCCGGATGTTTCGGTGGCGATCCTCAACATGCAACTGCACCGCCCGACCACCAAGGAAGAGGTCCTGGAGTACCTGCGCCAGGCGTCGCTGTCGGGACCGTTGAGCCGCAACCTCGACTACACCGCCGCGACCGACGCCGTCTCCAGCGACTTCATCGGCTCACGCGCGGCGAGCATCATCGATGCCAACGCGACGATCGTCGACGAGGACAACGTCATCCTCTACGTCTGGTACGACAACGAATTCGGCTACTCATCTCAGGTCGTGCGCACAGTGCAGTACCTGTCGGGAATCGAATACCCGACGTATCCAGAGATGCGGGCCGGCGCGGATCAGACAGCCTTGGTGGCTCCGTAATAGGCGACGATATCTTGGGATCCCGGGGCTGCGCTGGTCAGCTTGGCGTATGACCGCAGAAAAGACTGGCCAACGCACCCATCGATCTTGATGTGTACGTCTTTGAGCGTGACCCGGGAATCCTTGCCTTTGAACTTCATCTCGGTGACCGAGACGTTGATGACCTCGCCAGGTTTGGGTCGCACTTCGACGTTGCCCTGGATCGGTGCGCTGATCCCGCCAAGGCCGGACCGGCTGACCGAGGAGGAAAGTCCGAGGCTCCCGGTCAAGCGAACCGAGCTCAGTGCGATCCCGCAGCCGATCTGGTAGCCCGCCTCGAGTGTGCCGCCGCGCAATGACGTACTGCCACTGCCGCTGACGCTGCCGGTGAAGGTTCCGCCCGCCAGGTACTCACGGGACGTGGTCGCGGTGGTGAGGGCAGGGATCGGCAATTGTGTTTCGTCCTTGGCAGCGAGCCTCAGAACCCAGCCGTCTGGCGTCGTGACCACGGCCGGTTCCGCGGAGGCGACGGTCCCGGTGTCCGGCGTCATTCCGGGTTCGCTTTCAACGGGCGGGACCGCATCTGGACCCGGCTCATGCGGCACGGCGGGTTCGGGACCGGCGATCGCGTGTGGTGCCGGCACCATCAGCGCGCCAACCGCCATCAGCGCAGCAAGAATCTTGGTCATGTGAATTGCAGATACCTCTCGGAACGTAAATGATTGAGCGCGTGTGAGTTTGGGATTCCGGATTCAGACGGCCTTGGTGACGCCCACGTAAGAGACGACATCCTGCGTGTCGGCGGTGGAGCTGGTAAACGTCGCGTAAGAGCGGATGAAAGACTGACCGACGCAGTTATCGATCTTGATCCGCAGGCCGGTGATCGTCACACGTGCCGAATCGCCCTCATATTGAATCTTCGTCACCGGGATGACGGATGCGCTGCCCGGCTTGAGAGTCGGGCGGATCTGCGCAAAGAGACCACCGCCGACGCTCGGCACACCAACAGAGCTCAGCGACGGCGTGATATTGCCGCCAAACCTCGCGTCGACGACATCAGCACTGATACCACAACCGATCTGGTATCCCGCCTCCAGCGTGCCGCCTGCCAGCGCGGCCCTACCGGATCCCCCCACCTCACCCAGAAACGTTCCGCCCACCAGGTATTCGCGCGAGGAGACGGCAGTGGTCAACGGCGCGACGTCGAGCTGCGTCTCGCCCACCGCCTTGACCGAGAGAATCCAGCCCTCAGGCGTTGGCAAGATCCCGGGCGCGGCCGACGGTACGTCGCCGTTGCCAACCCCTGGTCCGGTCGCGACATCGGGCGCCGGCGGAGCCGGAATCGGTTGGGCCCCAGACTGGATGGCGCCAGAAAGTGACGCAACACTGCCGAGCGAACATGCGGCAGCGAGTGTGACAAGAGTTTTCAGCATGGTGCGACGGAGCCTCTCAGTGTCCCGGGAATGGCCTTCCGGGGGAACCTAGCAGCGCGCGCAAAGCGATGTCATCACCCGTTGCCATACATCCCTAAACATTTGGGACACAGCGTTTCTCGAAGGTTAATGGCGGGAGAACTGCGCCCGCACATTAACCTTCGGTTACGTACTACGAGCTTCCCACCAACAGCGCCAGGTCATTTCAAACACACTCCACACGGCACACACAGATTTCGCCAATCAGCAGATGAATAAACACCTTGATGGAAAAGGGGTTTGACGGCCGGTCGATCTCAGCGAGCTCAACGCCCGGCGCGGATTGCGCATCAGGTAACGCAACAACTCGAACTCGGTCACCGTGAGATTGATCGGCTCACCAGCCCGGGTGACCTCACGGCTCGCACCGTCGAGCACCATGTCCCCGACCTCCAACGTTTCATCGGCCGGCGGCGTGGTGTGACTGGACCGGCGCAACAACCCACGCAGCCGGGCCACCAGCTCCTCAAGGCTGACGGTCAGTGAGCAGGGGCGACGTACACCGCAATGCGGCGGATGGCGGTACCCATGTGTACGGCGATGTGCTCGCGGGCCGACATCTCGGCATCGGCGCGGCTGACAACGGTGACGAACAGATCCAGATCGGGGACCCGAACCCGGTAACCGTGCCGCGTGGGGTGGATCTCGATGGCGAAACGGTGGTCCGGCAGCTCCTTCGGCCGGGGCCAGAAGAACCTCGCGCTCAAAGACTCCAGCAAACAGTCGATCTGATATTGCTCACGTCGCTTGAGCCTGATGGCCTCACGAAGACGAGGCATCCGGCGTCGGTTGCCATCGTCGGCCAGATGCCGGACGAGCAAGTCGCAGTCACGGGTCAGTTCATCTTCGACCACTGCCCGCTGCTCCTCCAGCATCCCGCGGTAGTACCGGGCCTGTTGCAGTTCCTGCTGGCGAGCCAGGCGAACGACGCCCACCTGCTCGGCAGCCTCGGCCCGGTCGCCGTCGGGTAGGGCGAGACGCTGGCCTGGGTCCTCCGGTGCGGGGTCCTCGGCACCACCCAACACTCGGATCAGTGCTCGTCCGGCACGATGCTTCGTCGGCAACTGCCCGTCGGCCGACTGCCGTTGTTGCGGGGCGCCGGAGGGAGCAGACATCGCCGTCACACCGTCATTCTGCGGACGATAAGGGCGTCCGCAGAAGACTTCATATCAACTTCATGCGTATCGGCGGACCGGCGACTCAGAACAAGGCGACGATTCGGTTGCTGTGAGGATCGACCCCGGCCGGTGAAGCTCTCAATGAGGAGCCGGGAACCACGGGGCTTGACGAGTTGCAGATCAAGCTTGTCTGTCGATCAAGGCCAAGAGCTTGAGCGGCGCGGCAGCGATGAGGACCGCGACGAGGGCCGAGAGTGTCAACCCCAAGAACGCCGCCGTGAGCGTTATATACATGGCAGTTTGCAGCCGCTCTAAAACACCACTCATGAAGCAACCTCTACAGACGAACTGACGCTCTTGCGGTGCGCTCCCGTCGCGCACAACGCAGACCTTAGGCCGCGCCCCGGCGGGGCCGGGGCTACGTTATGTAACGAACTCGGCGAAATCGTTGACACTCTGCCATCAGGTCACGCGAGCCGCTCAGCTGTCAGGGACGTGCTGATGCAGTTCTCCCAGATCGATCGGTCTTCCGAGGACGCGCTCAGCAGCCCGATGTCCCGACAGCAACGCCCCGTTCACCGTCGCCGGGTCGGTGCTCCAGGTTGCTTCCCCAGCAAGGTGCACCACCCCACCGACCGGAGTCGCCATCGCATCGTGATCCTCGTGGGAAGCTCCCACCGCCACATGGGAATACGAACCCAACGAATACGGATCTGCACCCCACCGGGTAACCCAATGGTTCACCGGGCCCGGAACGCTGTCGCCATAAATCTGTCTCAGGGAGGCCAACGTCGAGGCGACGACCTGCTCATCAGTCATCCCCTCGACCTCCCGGCCCCGCGGACCACCGGCGAACGCCAACAGCATCGGCTGTCCACTGCTGCCCGACACGTCGTACCACGAATGCCACACGTCCCCGGCTGCACCCTGCTGGCGGATCGCGTAAACATTGCCGGGCCAAAACCGTTGTGGGAACTGAAGAAAAACCTTGACGAACACACCCATCCCGAGCCGCTCGATCGGACCGGCAACCTCGGGCGGCAGTTCGGGAACGAACTGGATGGCCTCACTCTTGAGGACACCCAACGGCACGGTCACCACTACTTGGCGCGCTTCGAAGGAGGCTGTCGCGGTATCCACCCGCGCGCCCTCCGTCGACCAGGCCACCGACGTCACGACCTGGTTCAGCCGAATGTCCAGACCCCGAGCCAACGTCAGAACCAGCTGGTCATAGCCACCCGGGAAAACCACCTCGTCACCGAAGATCACATCTTCATCGAGGCCGTGTGCCGCGACCTCGCTGATATGCGCGCCGCACTGCTCCTCGGTGCGATGACGGTAGAACTCCCACACCCGCTGCATGCGCTCGGTATCCCAGTCCCGTGTCGCAAGGGCCTGCGCTGCGACCGCAGCATAGCTCTGCCCGTTGTCCGACGAGGCGATGACGCGCTCCAGTTCCTCGTCAACAACATGAACGTCATCAGCCCATCGTTGGGCGGCAACAGAATCCAGCAACTCAAACGACGGGCTGTAGTTCGCGATCGGACGACTGTCGGGTTGGAACGCACCCACCGTGAACTCCACAGTGTCGATGTCGAACGCCTCAACGAGGTCCGTCAACGGATTCCCGTCAACGCCATGAATCCAGGAGGCACCCAAATCCACGCAGAAGCCCGCCGACCGGTCAGTCCACAGCCGACCACCAACCCGGTCCCTCGCCTCAACAACGACCACTCGCTGCCCCGCCTGGCTCAACAAGTTCGCCGCGGTGACACCCGCGATTCCGGCACCCACAACCACCGTATCGAAGGCACTCATCGAATTTCCCTTTCAGCCGAGAGCACGGGGCTACCCCCGGCATTGAGTTCGGTCAGTGCGATATCCACAGCGTTGGCGAAGGCGTCCGCCTCGTCGACGGTGAGCGTGAGCGGTGGCTTCACTTTCAGCACGTTCTGCCGTTCGGAGGTTGCCTGCATGATGACGCCGAGATCAAGGAGTCGCTCACAGAGCCAGGCGGTTTCGGCTGTTGCCGGTTTCAGCGACTTGCGGTCGTGGACCAGCTCTATTCCCAGATACAGGCCCGCGCCATGAATCGCACCGATGATCGGGTGTTTCTCACTCAGTGTCGAGAGTCGCTGGTGCAGGTGAGCTCCCACCAGGGCCGCGTTGGCTTGCAGCCCTTCCTCCCTGATCACGTCCAGGACCACAGACCCGGCAACCGCCCCGGCGGGCGCGCCGGCAGCGGACGAAAAGAACGTCCCCTCCTCGCGCAGAGCGTCCACAATCGCACGACGGGTGATGACCGCGCCAATCGGATAGGCGTTGCCCGCCGCCTTGGCGACGGCAATGATGTCCGGCACGACTCCCTGCGTCTGGGAGCCCCAGAACGCGGTGCCCAGCCGCCCATACCCGACCTGTACCTCGTCGGCGATGGCGAGCCCGCCGTGTCGGCGCACGGCCGCATATGCTTCAGCGAGATACCCCTGTGGCGGGATCACCCCGCCCGCGTTGCCGAGCACGGGCTCGCAGATAAACGCCGCCGGGGCACGGTGTTCCGACACGAGCGCAGCGGTGAGGTCGGAAACTTGAGCCGCATACCGCGGTCCGGCGTCCGGCCCCCGGAAGGTGCCGCGGTAAGTGTTAGGGGCATCAACCAGATGCACCCACTCGGGCCGGGAGGACAGGGCGTTCGGGTTGTCGAACGCAGAGGTACTCACCGCGTCCGCCGCCATCGTCCATCCGTGGTAGCCCTCGCGGGTCGCGATCACATCGCGTCGACCGGTGGCCACCCGGGCGAGCCGAATCGCGAGATCGATCGCCTCAGAACCGCTGTTCACCGGGATCACGGTGTCCAGCGACGGATCCGGGCTGTAGGCGAGCAGTTTCTCGGTGAAGTCGGCATAGGCTCGATACAGGAATCGCGAGTTCGTGTTGAGCAGGTTCAGCTGTCGCCCCACCGCGTCAGCCAGCCGCGGATGCGAATGCCCGATCGCGGTCACGTTGTTGACCATGTCAAGGTATGCCCGACCCTGAGTATCAATCAGCCTTGTGCCCCAACCACGTTCAATCTGCGGCGGGTCGGCGTAGTAGCGCTCGGCGGCGCCGCCCATGGCGCGGTCACGAAGAGCGCGTACCGCGCGCAGTTCGGCAAGCGGGTCAGGCACCGACGGTACCCCGAGGATCTGCGACGGGTCCGCGGCACCGTCGGTCTCGTACTCGTCATCCGGACCGGCGAAAGCCGCGTCGCTGCAGGCATCGAGCACACGGCGGGTAACTACCAGTCTGCCAAGGCTTTCCGGGTCCGGAGCGACCTGACCGAGGTACCCACCTGCCTCTACGTCACCATTCAGGGCAGCAGGCGATAACCCTTCGAAGCGAAGGACCACGCCCCGGTCGGCCAGTTCGAGCCCCGCCCCATCCTGCACGACGGAACCTGAAAACGGCGACCGCACAACTGTTCCCGGTCGCGCCCAGAACTCAACACATCGCGAGCGGGTCGGCGCCTGCCGCCCCACGCCCAGCGATACCCGGGTGAGCCGGGCCTCGCCGAACCGCATCACCGCGACGGGGCCGTGTTCAAGCGCTTCGCGCGCAAGGTCACGCTCGGCGCCGGGCGCAATCCACCGACCGCGGTCGAGCGCTTCGCTGCGAATGCCGAGATCGATCACTCGCGCTTCGCCTCTCCCGGGCAGAATCTCGGAATAGCGAAGTCCAGCGAGATGGGCTCGCGCAGCGGCCAGACGCAGCTGCGAAGTAGCCTGAGCCGGTTCGCAATTCAGGGTCCGCTCGAACACCTGCCACTCATGCTCGAGCCGCTCCCGCGCGTACGCGTTGTCCGGGTCGATACGGAGCTGGCTCCACCCGCTGACCACCAAGACCGCGCCGCGGAGGACCATCAGGGGCCATAGAGCGGCGAGCTCCTCATCGGTCAGCTCAACCTCCGCGGCGAAACCTCGAACGGCTCGTCCGACCATGGTCATGCTGCCGGTACGCCCGAGAATGTCGGCCGCGAGCACCGCGAGTTCTGCGACGCGCCACGAGTACGACACGTCCCCGAGGTCGACGATCCACAGCTCGCCGTGCGCATCCATCAGCACGTTATCGGCGGTCAGGTCGCCGTGGACGATCTGCCGAGGCAGTGCCGGGCCCACGACCGCCAACTGCGCGGCCGCCTCCCGCGCTGCGACGAGACATCTCTCGCGAACATGCGCCGCCAGGTCGTCCTGCAGAGCCTCGACGACGTCGGGGGCTTGGCCGAGCTCCCATTGGATCTTTCGGTCTGCGGCCGGGTGCTCAAAGCCTGCCAGCGCCCGGGACGCGCGCCCGGCAAGAGCGCCCAGCTCCTGCGCCAGTACGCCGGTGAGCGGAGCGAGTTCGGCGACCGGGTGACCCGAAAGGAACTCGAAGGCGCAAGCCCGCGCGGTAGCCCCGTCAGGCGCGGCGATGGCGATCGACCGCTGCCCGCTGACCGTCGAAAGCGCCGCCGGCGTCGCGATGCCGGATGCGCGCAGGCGGTCCGAGACTCCGGCCTGCAATTCCACCACCTCAGGCGGAACCGACGGATGGTTCACCTTGAAGAGCAGGCCGGCACCAGATCCAGGGTCGACGCGAAAATTTCGGTCCTGCTGACTCCCGAGCTCCGAAATCCGACCTTCCACACCGAAGTGCTCGGCGACGAGCCGCGCAGCCTCCTCGGTTTCGATGGCCGGTCGGGCAAGGCGCCACCGCTGATCGGCGATGTTGTCCACTACGACCCCAATCAAGATTCACATCGTGATGAATTTCAGATAATTGGTCACGTTACATGACTAATCTATCTTAGTCGGTAACTATTGGTCACCAACAAGCTGCATTCAAGTCCCGATTCGAGAATCGATGATGCGGCCGAGCCAATGGGTGACGGTTCCGCCGCCGCTGCGCCTAGTCGCGCTTGGCCTGGAGAGAAGTTGATGGGGGCCACGCGCCCACTACGACGTTGGGTTCGCGCCTCCGCGCATCTCCACCGGGAAGCTAGCGGACGCCCCACTCGAACCGGTGGGTGCGAATTCCGTAGTAAGGGAACGTCTCAGCGCGAGCGACTCCCGGAATAGGGCGGATCTTCCGATTGATCACTTCGAGCATGGATGGTTGATCGGTCGCGATGACTTCGACCAGAAGGTCATAGCGTCCCGCCGCGAGGACTACGTAAATGACGTCGTCCACATCGTTGAGAGCCGCCGCAATGGCCTCGACATCACCATCAGCAACGATGCCCACCATCGCCATACTGCGATAACCGAGCCGGAGCGGATCGGTGACACCGACGATCTGCAGAATCCCACGGTCCTGCAGGCGCTTGAACCGCTTCCGCGCACCGCCCGCGGTGAGGCCGACCAGCTCACCCAACTCCGCGTAGCCGATGCGACCGTCCTTCTGTAGGGCGGTCAGCAAGATGCGATCGATATCGTCGAGGTCATCTTTAGCCTCAGAAGACGGTGAGGTCATACGCCTCTCCACGAGTGCGGAATATGGACTCTTTCGGTTCCATCAGTTACGCATCGTAACGGGTGTGCACGGCTGCCTCGGCGCCGAGGCAGGGCTTCGGCTCGTCGGTTTCGGCGTAATCGTCATGTCAGCTCAGCGGCATCGGCATGTCCGAGGTGATGCGGTCTCACTTAGCGTCCAATGCCATGTTCAACGACGGCAGCCACGGATTCTCGGCACAGGTTTCGACCAGCGGCTTCAACCGCCGGCGCTTCCTCGGCGGCGGTGCGGCCGCAGCCGCGGCAGCCGTAGTGGGTCCGGCACTGCTGGCAGCATGCGGGTCCAATGCGGCCCCAGGCTCCGCACCGGCCGCGGCGCCCGCAGATGACGGCGCCCCGGCTACCGGCATCCTGCGGGTATCCAACTGGCCGCTGTACATCGCCGACGGCTTCGTCGCCGAGTTTCAGAAGGCCTCGGGTCTGACGGTCGACTACCGCGAGGACTACAACGACGACGAGGAATGGTTCTCGAAAACCCGGGAACCGCTGTCTCGCCACCAGTCCATCGGCTGCGATTTGGTGATCCCCTCGGAAACCATCGCCGCACGCCTGCATCGGCTGGGATGGCTCAACGACATCCGGGAATCGCGCTGGCCCAACAAGAAGAACCTCCAACCCGGTCTGCTCAACGCGAACATCGACCCCGGCCGTAAGTTCACCGCACCGTACATGTCCGGCATGGTCGGAATCGCCTACAACCGGGCCGCGACCGGCCGGGATATCACCAAGATCGACGATCTGTGGGATCCGGCGTTCAAGGGCAAGGTCAGCATGCTGTCCGACGTTCAGGACAGTTTGGGCATGGTCATGTTGTCCCAGGGCAACTCTCCTGAGACTCCCACCAGTGAGACCGTTCAGAAGGCTGCCGATGTGGTCCGCGAGCAGCAGGAGGCAGGACAGATCCGGCGGTTCACCGGGAACGACTACGCCAGTGATCTTGCCGCGGGCAACATCGCTGTCGCACAGGCCTATTCCGGCGATATCGTGCAGCTGCAGAAAGACAACCCGGACTTGGAGTTCATCATCCCGGAGTCGGGTGGGACGCTGACGATGCAGAGCATGGTGATCCCGTATACCGCGGAGAACCAAAAGGCTGCCGAGGCGTGGATCGACTACGTGTACGACAGGCCTAACTACGCGAAACTGGTTGTGTTCACCCGCTATATCCCGGTACTCACGGATATGACCGACGACCTCAACAAACTCGACCCCAGCGCCGCCGCCAACCCGCTGATCAACCCGCCGCAATCGACGCTCGACCGCGTGAAGCAGTGGCCCGCGCTCAGCGACGAGCAGACCAAGGAGTTCGCGAGCACGTACGCGGCGATCACCGGGGGCTGAGATTCACGGGATGAAGATCGCCTGGATCTGCAGGCCGTGCACCGCGTCCGCGTGGGCAACGACCTCGTCGACGCTGCCCCGGTCATGGATGGCGCCGTACGTCAACCAGACGGGGACTTGCCCGGTGTCAGGCAGTCGCTGCGCCAACGCGTCGACGAGGGCGAGGGTGGCCGCCTTTGTCGAGAATCCCAAGACCAGGCATGCGGTGGCATGGATCTGTTCGAACGAGGGAAGACCGTTCACCAGATGGCCGTCTTCCAGATCCGACATTTCGACTCTGATCGGCACCAGGTGAGGCCGACCGCTCGGCGGGTCCGCGTGCAGCGGACGGCTGGGAATCAGGTCCTGCCGGTGTGAGCGGACTGCATCGAACAGATCCATCCGCGAGCCGATGTTCTTCAGCAGCAGCGGCGTGACGCTCAACCGCGGTTGTTCTGCCGGCGAGGCGACGTGCCGTCGGTGGTCACGCACGAGAGCTGCCGCCGAGGCGACCGGCACTTCGCCGATGTCGCTGTCCCGCAGGATGTCTGGCGCGCAGCGCTTCCGGTATTCCATCGGGGACCGGTGGAACCAATCCACAAACGTCCGGGTGAAGTACTTGACGTCGGAGAACCCGCAGGCCGCGGCGATGTCCAGCATGGTGTCATCGGTCGTCAGCAACAGCAACTCGGCTCGCGACACCCGCAGAAATCCGAGCAGATCACTGAAGCTGACCGCCGCGACATCCTTGACCAGATGCGACACATAGGATTTCGAGTAGTGCAGCGCCGCTGCTGTCAGTTCCAGGACATCGCGCCGATCCAGATGCTCGCGTACGAAACCGAGGATGGTGAGGAACTTTTCACGCTGTCCCGCCCGAGGAGCAGCCTCACGGTTGTAGTAGTTCTCCAATGAGTAGCCGGTGCACAACAGGCGCACCAATTCGTCGCCCACCGCACGGGCCCGCCCCGGGTCGATGTCCGCGGATTGCATTGCGCTGCCGACGAGGTCGAGCAGCATGCCCCGCATCAACGCCTCCTGATGGCAGTAGCGCGGAAGGTCGAACGACTCGCAGGCGAAGATGATCTGTTGGACAAATGGATCCACGGAATGGAACTGCGCGAGGTCGATGTGGACGAGTGCGGTGACATTGTCGGCCGATCCGCTGAGGAGATGCGGATCGCCCGCATTGATGACCGCAAAGTCGCCGGGTTCCAGTTCGAACGTCTCGCAGCTGACCTGGACGCGTAACCCGCCCCGCAGCGCATAGGCGATCTCGACGACACCGGGGTGTCTGTGCAGGCTGGTGCGCCGGATCGAATGCACGCCGGTGTGCACCGCTGTGCCCGCAGCGAAATTGACGACCGACTCGAACATCACCGTGCCGCCCGCGCGGGGCGCCTCCATTGCCCCGGCCAGGCGCCGGGCTTCTCCGATCGGGACGACCGGAGCGCCCAGCGTAACGCCCGGACAAGCCGCTACCAAACGAACTGACCGTTCTCCACCGTCAGCCTGCCGTCGCAGAAGGTCAGGTAGATGTTCGAGGCGTCGTAGATGACCATGGGGTCCTCAGTCGGGTCCCGCCGCAGCACCAGCAGGTCTGCGAGCTTGCCCGGTTCGAGGGTACCGAGCACGTGCGACATTCCAACGGCCTCCGAACCCGTCTGCGTTGCCGCGGTGATGGCCTCGCTGGTGGTCAGCCCGTGTTGGACCAGCGCACGGAATTCGAGCGCGCTGTATTCGCCGTACTTGGTAAGAGGCTCGTAGACGGTGTCGGAACCCAGCGCGATCTTGACTCCCGCGGCCTTAGCGGTCTGGAAACTCTCGACCGCGCGCTTGCTGTACTCCTCGCCGAACTCCTCGTCGTGGTGGTGGTAGTGGTCGCGGTAGAGAAACGCATCGGGACGAACCTTGGGTTGGGCGGCCTCGCCGACCGGGATGAAGTCCCGATACCAGTTGACGATCAGCTGCAGTGTGGGCACCAGAATCGTGCCCTGCCTCGCCATCTGGCGAGCGAGTTGTTCATCGATGTCCTCGCCGTGCTCGATGGTGTCGCAGCCGGCGTCGACCGCCATCTGGATCGCCTCGCGATTCTCGGCGTGACACAGCACGATCGTGCCCTTCTGCCGGTGTGCCTCCTCCACGGCAGCCCGCATCTCATCCAGGGAGTAGTGCACATCGGCATTGCGGTCGTGCGGCCAGTTGTCCCCACCACTCGCCCAGATCTTGATCGCATCAGCGCCTTCACGGAGCAGGAAGCGGACGGCCTTGACTATCTCGTCGTGGCCATCGGCCACCAGGCCCCACACGCCGTTCTCCCGTACATACTCGGGGGTGAACTGGAACAGGTCGGCGTGGCCACCGGTGCGGGTAAGGCCTGGGCCGCAAGCGATGACCTTGGGCCCGGGGATCTGCTGTTCGAAGAACAACCGCTTGAGGTACAGGCCGTTCCAGGAGATGTCGCGGACTGTTGTGAACCCGCGCTTGAGCAGTTGCTGTGCCTCATAAACCGAGCGCACCGCCCGCATCAACTTCGGCTCGGCGATCACCCCGAGTTCTTGATCGTCGATCTGCGCGCGGCCGCCGGACAGATGGACGTGAGCGTCGATGAGGCCCGGCATGACGTAGTGGCCGTCGAGGTCCAGTTCGGTGATCTCGTCGCAGCGCCGATACTGCGTCATCGCGACGATCGATTCGATCCGTCCACCCCGGACCACCACGGCTTGATCCGGGACAGGATCTCCGCCGCGGCCGTCGACCACTGTCACTGACAGCAGAGCGAAGTTTTTCTCGACATTCACGATGTAGTGGCCTCCTGTAGCGGTGTGCGGTTGTCTTCTGGGTCTTCACCGGTGGCGTCCTCCAGACGGAGCGCGACCGGAGGATTCCGAAACCCCTTGGTGGTGAAGCCGATATACACGACGCCCAGCGCTAGCCAGCTCAACCCGAGCAACTTGGCCGAGGAGTCGACGTTGAGCCAGAGCAGCAGGCTCACGACGACACCGATGCCCGGCAGGATCAGGAACCGCAGCAGGTCCGAACCATGCCGCCGTCGATTGCGGACGAAGTAGTGATTGATCACCGAGTAGTTGACGAGCACGAATCCGGTGAGGGCACCGAAGCTCATCAAAGATGCTGCACCAGTGAGGTTGTCTGCGTAGAACACGGCGCTCAGCGCTATCAGCGAGGTCAGCACGATGTTGTTCACGGGCGTACGGAAGCGCGGGTTGAGCGAGCCGAAGAAACGCCGCGGCAGCGCACCGTCACGGCCCATCCCGTAGAGGATGCGCGACGCAGCAGCCAATCCGGCCATGGCACAGATGAGGCTGGCGAGATTGTCGGTCACGAGGAAGACGGTGGACAACGCGTTTCCGCCGACCCTGGTCAGGAGTTCGAAGATCCCGGCGTCCGGGTTTGAGATCTCGGTATTGGCGCTCGGCCAGGCGATCTGGGTGAAGTACGAGATGATGGCGAACCCGATGCCCGCAGCGATCGGGACGATCATGATGGCTCTCGGCACCGTCTTGGCCGGCTCGACGGTCTCTTCTGCCATGGTGGACACGGCGTCGAATCCGAGGAACGACACCGCAAGGATGGATGCCGCCAGCAACACATTGCCGGAGTCGAAGGTTTGGGCGTTGAACAGCGCGGTGGGCGAGAACAACGTCCCGCTGCCGCCGCCGCGCGCCACGTAGAAGCCGATCAGGCCGATCAGCGCCACCGAGAACAGCACCTGGGCGGCGATGATCACGGTGTTGATCCGCCCGGTGACCTTGACCCCGACGATGTTCGTCCACGCTCCGAGCGTGGCGGCTGCGACAACCCAGACCGCGACCGGCACGGCGGGCACGAACTCGTTCAGATAGATGCCGACCAGCAGGTAGCAGACCATCGGCAGCAGCAGATAATCCACCAGCATGACCCAGCCGGTGAAGAACCCGAGCCACGGGTTGACCGCTTTCTGCACATAGGTGTACGCCGAGCCTGCCACCGGAAACGCCTTGACCATGTTGGCGTAGCTGTAGGCGGTGAAACACATGACGACAGTGGTGATCACGTACGCCAGCGCCATCATTCCACCAGTCAGGCTGGTGATGATGCCGTAGTAATTGAAGACGACCGTCGGTGCCAGATAGGCCAATCCGAAGACCACCAGATACCGCAGAGTGAGCACTCGCTTGAGCGTTACGTCGTGCCCCTGCTGGTCTTCGATCGCCATGTCACCTCCGCGTCGGCGTACCTGTTCCCCAAGTTCAGGCTGGAAATCTATGAGACGTCCCCACCGTCGGGACATGGCTACGACGCTGGATCGACATGACGATTGCGCTCGCTGCCCGTCGCGGGCGCGTCGCGTTCGGCATGCCAACGACGCCCCGGCGGTGGGCCGCCAGGGCGTCGTCGACCAGTTACCCAGTCCGGTTTACGGCTCCTGTTTCTCGGCCGCTTCGGCACCGACCCGTTCACCGACAGGCACGGTGATCCGGTCCCGGCACTTCGCATACACGGCGGCACCCAGGATGCCGAGGCTCACCAGTGAGATGACCATGCTCCAGTTGACGAACCACGGCTGCCCGGGCTGCGTGCGCGGCCACAGCACGTTGATGACCTCGAAGGCCAGCCAGGCCGCCGCCGCGTAGGTGACCGGTGCGCCCCAGCGGCCCAGGGTGAAGGCGCCGGGGACCCAGCGCCCGGCCAGCCGGGTAAGGGCGGCGGCGAAGACGGGCACCGCGAAGGCGATGTAGGGGCCCATCACCGAGAAATTGACCAGGACGTTGTACAGATCCGACCCGGCGAACAGCAGGAAGGCCCCGGCGACCACCGCCGTCAGGCCGATCGCACAGATCGGCATCCGCTCGGGGCCGGCGAGCTTCGACAGCACCGCGGCTCCCGGCAGCGCCCGGTCGCGGGCCATCCCGTAGACGGCACGGGAGACCGCCGACTGCACCGCCAGGCAGGCGGACATGAAGCCGATGACGAACATCAGCAGCAGCGGCTTGGCGATGGACGAACCGAGCTGCGCCGTCAGAGTCGCCGACACCGGGTCACCGCTCTGCTCCGTGAGCACCGCCGACATGTCCGGGATCGCGAGGATGACTGCGACCGCGGAGTACATCACGATGACGCCGACCAGCAGCAGCGCGAAGACAATCGCCTTCGGTACGTTGCGCTCCGGGTTCTCCACCTCCTCGGCGATCGACCCCGCGGACTCGAAGCCCAGGAACGCCCATCCCACGAAGGCGACCGCGACGAGCATCGTGCTCAACATGCTGCCGTGATCGCCCGGGAGGCCCTCGAAGAGAGTCGAGACCGGATTGACGCGGTGGAAGAGCAACAGCACGGTGCCCAGCACGACCGAGCCGACGATCTCGCAGATGATGCTCGCGACGATCATGACCTTGAGGACCTGGCGGCCGATCATGTTGGCTGCCGTGGTGAAGCCGATGACGCCGATCGCCACCGCGCTGAGCACCCACCGATCGGGCTCGCTGATGCCGAACACCTCGAGGATGAATCCCGCTGCGGCGTAAGCCATTGTGGACAAGGTCAGGGTCAGGCCCCAGATGTACGCCCACGCCGCCGTCCAGCCCCAGGTCGTACCTTTCGCGTGCCGTGCCCACTGGTAGACACTGCCCGCATAGGGGAACCGTGACGCCAACTCACCGAACACCAGCGCGACGAGCAACTGACCGCACAGCACGATCGGGAAGGCCCAGAAGAATCGGGGGCCGGCGGCGAACAGGCCGAGCGCGAAGATCGCGTACAGGGCCACGATCGGGGAGATGTCGGCGAACGCCAGTGACAGCGCAGCCCGGAAGCTGAAGCCGCGGTTGAGGACATCGTGTTCGCTCGCGCGGGACGGCGTCCCCGTACTGTCGGCAATACGCTCCGGGCTGCCAAGTACCACTGTTTCCTCCTTGAGGCTGAAGTGGACCAATCCTGACGAGGGTCAAGACTCCGCAACAGCCGCACTGAGGCACATCCTGAGTCGGTGATCTTGTGCGAATGTCTAACGTCGCGCGGGAGCTTGCACCCCAGCGCAGCATCGACGACGTGTCAGTACCGGTAGGGACACCACCGGCTCAGGCGGTTCGGACACCGGTACCGGCACCGACAGCGGGTCTGCCATCGGCACCGATGGCGGCAGTGGTTCGACCGATAGCGGCACCGATTCCGGAAGTGCCACCGCCTGCGACAACGCCACGCCTGCGCCCACGAAGCGGGACGGGCGCATGGCAAATCTGCACGGCACGAACAATGTGACCCACCGCTTCAAGCGTTGATCAACCCCCGGCGACAACGCATCGTTCCCCGGTGGGTTCCGGTCGACGGCTGTGGAACCCTTGGTCTGTGAACTCGGGGTTCTTGGCACAGATCCGGTGCGTCGTGTTCGACGTCGGCGAGACGTTGGTCGATGAAACTCCTATGTGGACTGCGCTGGCGCAGCGGTTGGGCCTGACGCCGTTCACCTTGTGCGGCGTGGTGGGGGCCTTGATCGCGACGGGCAAGGACCATAACGATCTGTGGGACGTGATTGGTGTCGATCGACCAGCAGCTGGTGTCGATGCCACTCAGATCGATTTGTATCCCGACGCATTGGAATGTGTCGCAGCTGCGCGTCGGGCGGGGTTGGCTGTCGGTGTCGCGGGCAACCAGCCTGCGGGGATCGAGCAAGTGCTGTCTGCCACCGGCCTCGAGGCTGACTTCGTTGCTTCGTCGGCCGCATGGGGCGTGGCCAAGCCAGATCCCGCGTTTTTCGTCCGTCTGATTTCCGAGACGAGCGTTCCCGCCGAGAGCATCCTGTACGTCGGGGATCGCCTCGATAATGACGTGCTGCCTGCCCGCGCGGCCGGTATGCGCACGGTGTTCGTCCGCCGCGGGCCGTGGGGCTATCTTCATGCTCTCAAAGATGAAGCGTCACTTGCTGATCTGCGCGTGGACTCGTTGCAGGAGTTATCCACGCTATTGGGCGCCGACCGCACGTGAGGACGCCAAGTCTGTCGCAGAGTCAGACACGTCGATGATGGCGCCGCTGAAGGTGAGACGGCTGACGAACGCGGCGCACAACCCCGCTGCGATATCGAGCTACGCGGAGCCGTTGAGGACTGACTCGATGAAATCGGCTTTAGCGTCTGAGTAGGCCTCGCGATCACCGGCGTATTCGGATGCGAGGGCCCGTTTGAGCGCGGCGTACTCCGCGACCAGGACTGGCTTTGCGCGCAACGTGTCCCGGAAGATGAGCTGCTGACGCCACCGCGGACTGTCGAGCGTCATGATGTGGAGGTGGGCAGTGCGCCTGCCCTCGGTGACTTTGACGAAGAATCGCCGCCAGGGGCGCTGATCTAGGTCCGAATCCACGTAGTGCCAGCCATGCGGTTGCAGAGCGGCGACGAGCGGCTGCGGATCAGCTAGATCAGTCACGGGCGCTTGCAAGTCGATGATTGGTTTGGCGGCAAGGCCGGGAATCGACGTGGAGCCGATGTGCTCGATGCGCTCGATCAGCCATGGTGCCAATAGCGCTTCCAGTTGGTCGCATTCTTGCTCTCCGCGCAGAGCCCACGCAGGATCGGCATCGGCGATATGGACGGGTTCGGCGGCCCAAGCCGGCAGGCCGTTCGCACTCACCGACAATTCCCTCTCCTTCAATCGACCGCACCGCTCGAAACCGGCACCGACTCCTCCCACCGCACCCACATTCGCAATGCTCACTCACTGTCTTCGCGGCTTCTTCGTGGTCTATTGATGCCACGATGAACAGCATGGATCGCGACCTGCTCGCCACCGATGTGAACCACGCCTGCCGCCTTCAGGGACAGTTTCAGCTTCGGTCAGGCCAACTCTCTCACGAGTACTTCGACAAGTACTTGTTCGAGTCAGACCCGCAATTACTCAGACGCGTGTGCGAAGAAATGGTTCCGCTCGTCCCCACTGACAGCGACCTGCTCGGCGGCCTGGAACTTGGTGGCGTCCCGCTGGCCACCGTCCTAAGCCAACTTACGGGGATACCAACACTATTCGTCCGCAAGACTGCCAAGACCTACGGCACCTGCAGGCTCGCCGAAGGCGCAGACATCACCGGAAAAACGGTCACGCTCATTGAGGACGTCATCACCACCGGCGGCGCTGTCCGGGACGCAGCTCAGGCCCTGCGCAGCGCGCATGGCAATGTCTCGACCGTCATCTGCGCGATCAACCGAAGTGCAGATCCCGCCAACGTTCTAAGCGACATCGCATTGACCGTTCGAGCTGTCTTGACGAAGGACGACCTCGACACCGCCCGACCAACCGCAATCGATTGACTCGACATCAACGCTGAGCCCGTCGGCCCCCAGCCGTGGCTGCGATGCCAAACGCGCACCGTCGCGGTGGAACGCGCCTCTACGAAGTAGCCGTCAGTCTTCTTCCGGAAGTGGCATGCATAGTGAACATAGGTCGAACTACCTGCTGGAGCACCGTCCGCATCGCAGCTGGAACTCACCAACCAAGCGGCAGCCGGCAGATCTTCGGCGGCTAAGACGCACCGCGCAGGCGCCGCTTCCACCCGCGGAGCGGGTGCGCAGGTGCCAGCCGGTGGCGATTGTCGCCACCGGCATGGCCGCTGAGCTCAGCATTTGGGCTGTCAGCCCGGCCTGCCAGTTCCCAGAGGCGGTAGCGCGGCGGTGAAGAAGTTGTGGCATGCCTCCACCGCGGGCTTCAGCTCGGGAATGCTGCTGGCGCTGACGTCGCCCCGCATTTTCGAAGTGTCGATCAGGGGGTCACGTGCGGCAGCCGGATCGGGGAAGTCCGGCACACCGTGCTCGCGCACGCATTGGGCGAATCTGAGTGCCGCGTCCTGCTGGGCAGGAGTGCGCCCGGTGTCGGCCAACCAGCCCGGCGGCTGCAGGTTCGCACATGTATCGACTGCGTTCTGCCACGTGGCCTTCGACACCGAGACTCCCCCGTAGGGAAACTCGCCGTCCGCGTTCGGGTTCGGAAAGTCCCCAACACCGTTGGCTCGCATGCACTCGGAATACTTCACCGCCTGCGCCTGGCTGGCGGGATCTGCGCCAGCCAGGGCAGCGAAGGCCAAACCGGCCGAGCCGATCACGGTCATCGCGAGAGTGGCCAGCTGTCGTCGGGTCTGTGCTGAATTGTTTTGTGTCATGGTTGCCCAGTCAAGGCCGCGCGGTGTTGTCAGCACGTATGCGATTCTCGATATGCCCACGATATGCAGCGGCTCGTAGCGTGAAGAGCATGCGAGTGTTGGTCGTCGAGGACGAGCCCTACATGGCCACGGCTATCCGCGACGGCCTGCGCCTGGAGGCGATCGCCGCCGACATTGCCGGCGACGGGGACACGGCGCTTGAGTTGTTGAGCATCAATGCCTACGACATCGCCGTCCTCGACCGCGACATTCCTGGTCCCTCAGGTGATGAAATTGCCGAACGCATCGTCGCCTCGGGCAGTGGCATGCCAATCCTGATGTTGACCGCTGCAGACCGGCTCGACGACAAGGCCTCGGGATTCGAACTCGGTGCCGACGATTATCTGACCAAGCCATTCGACCTGCGTGAGCTGGTGCTGCGACTCAGGGCGCTCGACCGCAGGCGCGCCCAGAACCGACCGCCGGTGCGGGAGATCGCGGGCGTGCGGCTGGATCCGTTCCGCCGTGAGGTCTACCGCGACGGCCGCTACGTCGCCCTCACCCGAAAACAGTTCGCGGTGCTCGAAGTCCTCGTCGCCGCCGAAGGTGGCGTTGTCAGCGCCGAAGAGCTTTTGGAGCGGGCGTGGGATGAGAACGCCGACCCGTTCACCAACGCCGTACGCATCACTGTCTCAGCATTGCGCAAACGCCTCGGCGAACCATCGATCATCACCACCGTGTCTGGTGTCGGCTACCGCATCGACACCGCAGCCAGCTCCGGACGTGAGGAACGAAACCATGGATAGATCCCCGGGATTGAGCCTTCGCCTCAAACTCACCCTCAGCTACGCCGGGTTCCTCATGATCGCCGGCGCCCTGCTGCTCGCCGCGGTGTGGTTGTTCCTCCTCCGCTACGTCCCAGACCGGATGATGATCATCCCGGGCAGCACCGATATCCCTTTCCCCAATAGCGTCTTTCCCATCCGGTCCAGACTCCTACATGTTTTCGCTCCGAGAGCCGCCGCCGTGATGGCGTTCCTGCTTGTGTTCGGTCTCGCCGGCGGATGGCTGCTGGCCGGCCGGATGCTCGCACCCTTGACGCGTATCACCGCCGCGACCCGCATGGCCTCGAAAGGATCGCTGTCGCACCGAATCCGGCTGCCGGGCCGGAAAGATGAGCTCCGCGAACTGGCCGACGCGTTCGACACCATGCTGGAACGGCTCGAAGCACACGTCGCCGAACAACAGAGATTCGCTGCCAACGCCTCCCACGAACTGCGCACGCCGCTGGCCATCACACAGACTCTCCTCGACGTGGCTCGCCAGGATCGCAGTACCGACACCGGTGAACTGATCGAACGCCTCCACGCCGTCAACACCCGAGCGATCGACCTCACCGAAGCACTGCTCCTACTCAGCCGTGCCGACCAAAAGTCCTTCACCCAGGAGCCTGTCGACCTGTCCCTCCTCGTCGAGGAAGCCACGGAAACCCTTCTGCCCCTGGCAGAAAGACATGGCGTAACCCTCGAAACCTCCGGCGACGTGAGGCCGACCACCGGGTCATCCGCACTTCTACTGCAGATGACGACGAACCTGGTGCACAACGCGATCGTCCACAACCTGCCGGAACACGGCACGGCATGGGTCACGAGCAAGGTCCGTGACGACAATGTGGTTCTCACTGTTGAGAACACTGGCGAAATGCTCACCCCGCAACTGGTCTCGACGCTTGTCGAGCCTTTTCAGCGCGGCAGTGAACGCATCCGCGCTCACCATGCGGGCGTCGGCCTCGGCCTGGCAATCGTCAACAGCATCGCCCGAGCACACGATGGAACCCTCACCCTCGCGCCCCGACCCACTGGCGGGCTTTGCGTCACCGTGCAACTCCCCGCGAAGTCAAAACAAGCGGTACTGATCAGTGCGCACCCGCGACTGGACTCGAACCAGCAACCTCCTGCTTCGTAAACAGGCGCTCTCTCCACTTGAGCTACGCGGGCATCGTGTGCCGCGCCCCTGGACGGACTCGAACCGCCAACCTTCGCCGTCGGAGGACGACGCTCTATCCGCTTGAGCTACAGGGGCATGGAATGGGTGGGGTGACGGGCGGGAATTGAACCCGCAACGACCAGGATCACAACCTGGTGCTCTACCGAATTGAGCTACCGCCACAGCGGAAGTGAAGGGATTCGAACCCCCAGCCGCGGGTCACCGCGGCGACGACTTAGCAAGTCGCTGCATTACCGTTCTGCCACACTTCCTGGGGCGGACGACTTCCATTGATCTTGTCGTCCGCCCCGCTGACTGAACTACCGCCGATCAGGCCATCTCCGGCACTCGGTAGCGATCCCGGTCGCGGGGTTCATAAGGCTCCCAGAGCAGCCGCATTCTGGCCTCTTCGGGTGTGCGGTTACCCTTGCGCCCGTTGCACGGTGCGCACGCGGCGACGAGATTCTGCCAAGTATTCTGGCCTCCACGTGACTCGGGCACCACGTGATCCAACGTGTCGCCGTACCCACCGCAGTAGGCGCAGGTATAGCCGTCACGTTCCAGTACCCCGACACGGGCTACCCGGCTACAGCCCCGGTACGGCACGTGGACGTACTCACGCAGCGCGACGGACACCGGCAGCTCGATAACCGTCGACGGGCTCTGTATGTGTACGGCCGGGCTGTGGCGCTCGATCACGTAGACCGAACCCCGCAGCAACAGCCGCACCGCCTCCTGCCAGGTCACCTGGGTCAGCACGCGGTAGTCGGCGTTGTACACCGTCACCGTGTGCTGACGGCTTGGGCATTGACGAAAGTGCCTCATTGCCGCGTGCCTCCTCTCTGGTTGTCGTCGCGGACTGGTCGTTGCGCGGCGTGGATTCGAACCACCGACGTCCGGGTCATCAGCCCGGTGGACTACCGAACTGTCCTACCGCGCAAGGTCTTCATTGCGTCATCTGGCACGGATGGAGGGACTCGAAACCGTTCTGCCAGTTTGGACGACTGACGTGCAATCCTGTTACACCTCAACCGCTTGAATATCGGTGCGCCGTGGGGGTTTCGATCCCCCGTCCCCAGATTAAGAGTCTGGTGCTATCCCAACTCAGCTAACGGCGCGCATGTGGCTCTTGAGTAGGCCGCCCGGGACTCGAACTCGGATTTCACGGGTAAAAAGCCCAGAGTGATAATCGATCTCACCAACGACGCGTTCAATGATGCTCACCGCTCACGGCACGGTACGAGTCCGTAATCCACAAGCCCGAGCATCGATGGTGCGCTCGGCAGGAGTTGAACCTGCATGCCCGCATCGGGCACCCGGGTCTGAGCCGGGGCGCGTCTTCCAGTTCCGCCACGAGCGCGGATGCCACATTGTTCAGTTTTCAAAGAGCCAGCGGTAAAAGATGTTTCACCTGTCACGCCGCTCCGCACACGGTCATTCGGGTGCGTTGCCATAAACAGCATGGGCTGCGGGCAACGCGATTGTCGAGAGGACTCTTCTTCGTAATCCGTTGCACACCAGCTAAATTAGGCGTGGCGGATTACAGCAACGTCAGGCGACGTTCCTGTCAGCGACAACAGCGAAGTTGAGAAGTTTGAGAGACTGTTCGTCGGTCTGGTGTTTCCGGCCGCGGCCCGCACCCATTGACAGGGCGGAAGGTCGTTGACGCATCGACCGGACGCACCTGAGATGCCCCAGGGCATCATGCTCGACCGACTGTCGGGTAAGGCCTCTGGCGTCGACGGTGCCCGCGCACCACAAACTCGCCGCGGATGCTTCATGCATCCCGGCGAGCGGCTCATAGCCGTGGCAGGACCTGGTCACGCCGTGACGATAACACCGCATTCCGCCAGTTCCCAGCGAATTTTCAAGGGGAGATCATCGCCATGTTCGAAGTACGCGCACGGGATGCGGTCTTCGCGCGCGGGCAGTTCGGTGGCGAAGAACACCGCTACATCGAGAGACCGAATGCGCCGCCTTCGACGAGGATGGTGGTCCCGATAGCGATGAGCGCGATCGGCAGGACGATGTGGCCCCAGCGCGAGAGTGCCTCGGCGATGATCGGGCGGGAGGCGAAGTATCGCCCGGCCGCGCACCACACCGCAACGCCGATGAGAAACACGACGACGTAGGCGGTGACAGTGGCGATGGATGCCGCAGCGAAGATCGGTACATAGACGCCGATGTTGTCTCCGCCGTTGGCGAAGGTTACGGCCGCAACCTCCCAGACCCGCGGGCCCGCGGGTGTCGACGCCAATTGGGCATCTGGTGTTTGGGTGTCGCGATTGCGGTGCCACGAAACCCATGCGGCACTGAGCCCCAACATGATTGGCAGCAGCCCGAAGTACGGAAGCACAACGGGGGGTAGCAGCGCGGCGCCGAGTAGGGCGCCGCTGATCGACACCGCCAGAATGGCGCCGAAGCCGAGGTACTGACCGACGATCACCCGCATCGCTGCCCCGCGATGGCCTGGCACCTGACCGAAGAAGACCGCAAGTACGACGATGTCATCGATGTTGGTCACAGCGAAGGCGCCGATCGCCTGGGCGATGGTAGCCAGGCTCATGTCGCGTTCCCAAGCTCGGCGCTCATCGGCGGGAACAATACGCGAATCCGCGTCCACCAGTGTCGTTTCCGGAACTGCGCCGGCAATGAGACGCCAGAATCCTGAACACAACTCCAGGTCAACGAGAATGGCAGCAACCTAACGGCAACCGGCAATTCTGCCTCTGGCCGGACCCGCTGAGCTGACCGCACACTCGTCGTATGACATTGCCGGAAGTTTCGCCATCCGAGAAGGAACAACCCCCCGCCGACACCGATTTGGTCACATTGCCGAGCACACCACTAGCACTGGCAGCGCTCGAATTGGTGCAAGGCGCAGAGTCGCCGGCGATCGCCAATCACAGCGTGCGGAGCTATTTGTTCGCTCGGCTGCTCGCCCCGCACATCGGGTTCGTACCTGGCCGAGATTTCGATGACGAGCTTCTCTATCTTGCGTGCGTCTTGCATGACGTCGGACTGTCACCGCTCGCCAAGAGAAACACTCGCTTCGAGGTCGACGGCGCGGACCGCGCGGCTGAATTTCTGAGCGGCCATGGTCTGGAGGCTCCCAAGGTCGATGCCGTCTGGGAAGCAATCGCACTACACAACACCGCGGTCATCCCCGAGCGGATGGGCGCCCTGACTTCGCTGACCTACCAAGGTGTCGCGATCGACTTCGGCGGTGTTCTTGGTCTGCCGGAGACACATCTGAAAGCGGTAACCGCACAAATCGGAGCCGTAATCCATTCCGCCTACCCTCGTTTCAACATGGCCACGTCAGTCATCGACGCAGTCGCCGACCACGCCGCAAGCGATCCGAACAACGCCCCCCGCTACAGCCCTCCGGGCGAGGTCCTGCGCGAGCGACGCGAATTCGGCGCCACCTATGGCGAGCAGCTCATCGCGGACGGTGGTTCGCGGTGGGGCAACTGAGACCGTGAGACGCCCATCGAAACAGAGACTCCGTGACGGCTGGCTTGCCGAAGTGGATACGAAATGACAACGAAAGGATGCACCCGCATGTCTAAGCCCGAGTTCTTCGACACCCCCGGATACGGAGAGATCTTTCGGACGCAATACAGCTACGGTCAGGCCGTTCGGATCGGCGATCGCGTGGAAATCTCCGGTCAGGGCGGGTGGGACGATGACCTGACCTTCTCGGTCGATTCTCTGGAAGCAGAGATCCAGAAGGCCTTTGACAACGTCGAAAAGACTCTTGTAGCGGCAGGCGCCACGTGGCACGACGTCGTGAAGGTTTACACGTATCACAAACCCATTGGCGAGGGTTCAATCGGCGAGGATCACCTGACAGCGGTCGTTGATCAGTTCCGCAAGCGGGCGGGAGAACACCTGCCACTGTGGACCGCGCTGGGCGTGAAAGCGCTGGGTCTGCCCGAGATGCATATCGAGGTCGAGGCTGTAGCTCTGATCGGATCTGGCAGCAAATAGCTCGCGCTACGCCAAGGCCGTCTCGACGCGAGGCGGCGTCGGGACGGCCTTGGCGCAATCGTCAAGGGAGGCTCCGGGTTCGTCGGCGAACACCTTGTCAGGCGGTTGGCTGGTGACGGGCACGCCGTGCTCGCTCTCGCTCGATCGGCCACTTCAGCCGACAAAGCCCGCGACCTGGGGGCAGCACCGCTACTCGCCGAACTTGGTTACTTCGACAGAACCTCACGTGCCGAGGGGCTCAAGCAAATGCAATGCACTGCAAAAGATCCGGTCGCCCCAGCAGGCACCCCTGCAGCCGGATCGCGACGCGCTTACTGAAAGGACATCATGATTCGCAGGACCTCCCCGCAGGTGGATAACTTCATCACCCCCGAGGTTTTCAAGGGCTTCGGGTTCAATCAGATCGTGAGCGCCGGGGACACCGTCCACCTCGCTGGCGTTGTCGCGAATGTCGGCGGTCTGGACGATCTACAGATCGTTCATCCAGATGACACGGCTAAGCAGCTGGAATTCATCCTTCGGGTGATCGAAGACCTCCTGAAAACTGAAGGTCTGGACCGCACGAATCTCGTGTCCCTGACAATCTATGCCTCGGACCTGCCCGCACTGGTGGAGGCCATCCCCCAGGTTTACGTTCCGTGGGTCGGCGACCACGCTCCCAACATGTCCATTGTCAAAGTCCCAGGCTTCTTGCTGCCGGGTCAAGTCCTCGAGATACCCGCGATCGCGTATCGCAAGTCGCAACCCAGTGACGGGTAAGCCCACTGCTGAACCCGATGACTGGAAGCAAAGGCCTTGTTCGAAAATCTGTCGTGCGCCGCGGTACCTATATGGGCATGGTCTCGACGACCAACTTGCCTGGTGCTCCCGAATCGAACGATCGGATGAAAGCATGCGGTAGCTCATGGAAACCGCGGACCACGGTGTCGATCTCCTTGAGAGTCCCCTCTCGTAGCAACCGTGAGAGTTCCAGCTGAGCCTCCGCCGCGCGGTCGAAGTAGTCAAGGACGATGAATCCCTGTACAAGGGTGCGCTTACTGAGCAGCAGTCCGAAGTTTCGGGGCCCCGCGGGCCTTTGATCCAAGTTGTATCCATCGATCAGGCCGCACAAGGCGATGCGGGCGTAGTTGTTGAGTCGATCGATAGTCGCTTCGAACATTGGGCCGCCGGAGTTCTCAAAGACTTGGTCGATCCCCTTCGGTGTTGCCTCAACTAATTGTTCTGCCCAGTTCTTCGCCTTACGGTCGACGACGCCATCCGCGCCGAGATCTTCGACGAGCATGCGGCACTTTTCCGGGCCGCCGGCGATACCCACAACGCGGGCGCCTGCATGCTTGGCGAGCTGCACTGCGACGCTGCCGACAGCACCTGAGGCGCCTGAGACCAGGACTGTCTGCCCCGCTTGCGGCTTGAGAATGTCGCGTATACCGGCCCATGCAGTGAGGCCTGTCATTCCAAGGATTCCAAGCCAACGCTGCAGCGGCACATCCGAATTCCCAGGGATGCGTTCCCAATCAGATCCTGGAGCGGCAACCACGAAACGTTCTTGCCATCCGACGAATCCGCGCACTAGATCTCCTGGTGAGAATCCGCTGTGGCGCGTAGAGACCACACGGGCGATACCCAGTGCTCGCACCGGAGCGCCGATCTGCACGGGCGGCAGGTAACTTGGCCGGTCATCGAGCCAGCCACGAATCGCTGGATCTATTGATACAAAAAGGGTTTCGAACTCTACGCCGCCTTCTTCGAGATCCGGAAGCACGCTCTCCACGAGGCGAAAGTCACCCTCGGTGACCGGTCCTTTCGGGCGGCGGGCCAGCACATATTGCAGGGTCTTCGTCATGAGGATCTTCCTTTCAATGGCCGGCTTGTCACTACCGTCTGAGGCACGTTAGAACCCGGCGAACCGGCGCGGCTTGGCTAGATGCGCACCGAGTTCGATCTCAGCGCTGCATCAAACATCGCCGCGGTTGACATCCCATTCACCTTGCGCGGGGTGAAAGTGGTTGTGCGCCTGAGGCCAAGACGTGCTCCCCATCACATTCGTAGTTTCAATGTCGCGTGGCGTTCAGTCGGAACGCCGCATGTTCAGAAGAGGGAACTTTTGCTATGGCGGGCCAGTCTTCGCTCAGTAACGTCCAAGTGGCCATCACTGTCGATGATTTCGTGTTGTGGGACGGTACGCCGCTTCCAGCGGGACATAGCTCACTCGACGTGACCCGCGCCCTCGCGGAGGCGCTTACCGGTGCGGGTCAGAACGGCATCTACGGGTTCGCACACACATATGGCATCGCTACGAACCCAGCCAGCTTGGCCTGCTGGGATGCGTGGCTGGAGGCCGGCCATCACCTGGGCAACCACACTCATCAACACGCTCCACTGCGCTGGATGAGCGCTGATGACTTCTGCCGTGATATTGACCAAGCCGAGAAGCTCATCGGCCGGCTTGTCGACCTAGCCCCAGAACGCTATTTCCGCTACCCGATGGACATGTCCTCAGAATCGGAGAGCAAACGCGGACGAGTCGAGGACTTTCTGCGCGACAACGGATATCGAAACGCGCCCATCACCTGCTGGTTCGGCGACTTCGTCTACATCGTGCCTTATCAGCGGTCCCTCATTACCGGCGACGTCGAGGCACAAGCCAGGCTGGAAGATCTCCACGTCCAGGGCGCTATCGAAGGCCTGGAGAAGCATGCCGCATCGGCCCGCACCATGTTCGGCACCAACGTTCCACACATCTGGATGGTGCACGGCACACCCCTGGCCGCACGCACCATCGGGCGCATCGTCGAGGCATATGAGCAGCGAGGGGTGCAATTCGTCAGTCTCGAGAAGGCAATGCAGCATCCGGTGAACTTCAGCATGCCGCCGGTGCAGGACACCTTCAGCAATCATCTTCAGCGCTATGCGATGGCTGCGGGCATCGCGAAACCAGACCTCTCTGAAGAGCTTTTCGGCGAGATCCTCTTCAAGTGCCCGGTCAACGGGATGGACACCCTTCAGTACTACGACGAGAAGGTCCTCAAGCCAATCGCTGAGCGAGTGGGATCGCCTTATCTATGGGACTGGTCGTAGCGCCGAAGCTGCATCGAGGCCATCAGAACATAAGAAAGAGAATGCAACTCGTGCTCAACCTCTCTGTCATGCTCACCGACACCGCCCGGGAGCAACCCTCGACGACAGCGGTGCTCGAAGGTAGCCGCCAGATGACTTACCGCGAGGTCAACACCGCGGCCAACCAGATCGCAACGTTCTTGATCCGCCGCGGCGTGAACGCTGGTGATCGAGTCGCCATGAGTGTCCCGAATGTTCTCGAATTCCCCATCATCTATTACGGGATCCTGAAGGCGGGTGCAGTGGTCGTTCCGATGAACACCATGCTGAAACGCGCCGAAGTCGCTTACCACCTTCGTGATTCGGGTGCGTGCGCCTACTTCTTTGCCGGTGACTACCTGCCTGAGGACGCCTGGCGCGGCTTCGACGACGTGGCCACGTGCGAGTTTTCCATCGACATCAGTGACCTGGCAGAACTCTTCGGCGAGCGCTCTCGCGAGGATGTGATGGTCCCGACCGAAGCGACCGATACTGCGGTCATCCTGTACACCAGCGGCACCACAGGTAAGCCCAAAGGTGCCGAGCTCACACACGCCAACCTTGTCATGAATGCGCTGACATGCCACCGCCTCTTCGACATACTCGATGAGTCGCAGTTGGTGACACTCCCGCTGTTTCACTCTTTCGCCCAAACCGTCCAGCTGAACGCCGGCTTCAGTAGAGGTGGAACGCTGGTGCTGTTACCCCGATTCGATCCCGGCACCGCATTGGACCTGATCCGTGATCATCAGGTCACTGTGTTCGCCGGCGTGCCCACCATGTATTGGGCACTTCTGGGCGCGGCCGCCAACCGCGATGACATCACCGAACTCGGCAGGCAGCTCAAGGTGGCCATGTCCGGCGGCGCAGCGCTGCCGGTCGAGCTTCTCAAGCGATTCGAGACGGTCTTCGGTGTAGGGATCCGCGAGGGATACGGCTTGTCCGAGACGAGCCCGGTGGTGGCCTTCAATCGACTCGACCGGCCGAGTCGGCCGGGCTCCATCGGAATGCCGGTCTGGGGAGTCGAACTCGCGTTGCTCGGCACCGACGGCCAGCACTGCGGTGCTGGCGAACGCGGTGAGCTCGTCGTCCGCGGGCACAACGTCATGAAGGGGTACATCGGCCGACCTGACGCGACCGACGAGGCCATTGATTCCGGCGGCTGGTTCCACACCGGTGATATCGCCACTCGTGACGAGGACAACTTTTTCTACATCGTCGATCGCGCCAAAGATCTCATCGTGCGCGGTGGATTCAACGTCTACCCGCGCGAGGTCGAGGAGACCCTGATGACTCATTCCGATATCAGCCTCGCTGCGGTGGTGGGAATTCCGGATGAGCGCGTCGGTGAAGAGATCAAAGCGTTCGTTATCACGCGACCAGGCACGACGCTGACCGAATCGGAGGTTCTCGCATGGTGCCGTGCTCGCTTGGCCGTATACAAATGCCCACGCGTAGTTCAGTTTTGCCGCGAGCTTCCACTCAACGCCACGGGGAAGGTCCTCAAGCAACAGCTCAAAGACGCGAGCAGCGCCGCCATCGCCTAGTGGGGCATCGGTTCAACAGCCCTGCACTACAGCGCCGAGCGCCGCATTACTCGATCATGTCTGTCATCGCAGCAGAAGCTTTGGCCCCAGGGCGAGCGATGCGACTGCAGGCTGTTTCTTCTTCTCGAATTTCGTGACCCAGATCTCAATCGTCGGAGCAGCCAACATGACTCGTCTTACGCCTGAACGCACGGCCGCACAGCTTTCCAGATCCCAGTCCTTCGTGGTGTCAGATTCCGAGCACACTGGCGTGAAGCGTTGTCTTGCAAGCATGCTCGGGTTGGCCGTCACGGTCATCGTGCTCGCCGTCGGCGGATCGGCAATGCCGCCGCTCGTGCGCGCCGACGAAACTGGTTTTCTGCCGTTCTACACCCCCCCTAGTCCGCTTCCCCCCGGCCGGCCGGGCGATCTCATCCGCACCGAGCCGTCACGACTGGTGCTCGAACCGTCCGGGCAGCTGGGAGCGTTTGTCGGCACCGGAACCCGGATCATGTACCGCAGCACCGACGCCCAAGGGCAGGCCGTCGCGGTGACTGGCACCTATATCGAACCCGACGTCCCCTGGCCGGGCAGCGGCCCTCGACCGCTTCTCGCGTATGCGGTTATGGGCTTTGGCATGGGCGAGCAGTGTGCACCGTCGCGCATGTTCAATCAGGGCATCCACGCCTCTTTGCAGACGGGTTTCGATGTCATGTTCAACTTGGAGGAAGGATGGGTCGCGACCCTGCTGGCGCGTGGCTTCGCCATCGTCATCACTGACGGTGTGGGGATGGGTATCCATGACTCCAGATCTCCGCAGTTCCTCAACCGCAACGCCGGCGGAGCTGCACTCATCGACGCCGCACGCGCTGCCATGAAGTTGCCCGGCACGTCCCTGGACCCGCACGGACCGGTCGCCTTTTGGGGGTGGCTCGCAGGTGCACACGCGGCGCTGTCAGCGGCGGAACTAGCCGCAAACTACGGTCCGGAGTTGCACGTCGTCGGCACCTACGCTGCCGCGGCACCAACGGATATCGCGGCAGTCCTGCCCGCGATGGACGGCAACTTCCTGGCCGGCGTCCTCGGCTATGTCCTGCGAGGAATCATGTCGTCCTATCCTGCAACCGAGCAGCCCATCTGGGACGCGCTCACCCCGCGCGGAGTGGAGATGCTGACCAACACCGGACGTCAATGCCTCCTGCAGACCGGTATCGACTACATGTTTCGCCATATCCAGTTTTGGTTCAAACAAGACATCTTCGCCACCGCCGCCACAGAACCCTTCAAATCCCTGCTTTGGGCTCAACGGATCGGCAACGTCAAACCCACCGGCCCTGTCTATCTGACGCACAGCCGGTGGGACCCATTTGATCCGTACTCTGCCGTAGAACAAACCGCCGCCGACTGGTGCGCGATGGGCGCCGACGTAACCCTGTGGGCCAATGAACAGCCACCGCTGTTCAATAAACTGGACATCAATTCCATGCTGCCAGTCTTTGTCGACGGTGAGCGAAGCATGAGCTGGATCGCCGACCGGTTCAATGGGGCGCCCAGCTCTCCCAACTGCGGACAGATTCTGGCCTGACATGTGACGTTTGCCGCCATCCCGTTCCAAGCTCACCCGAGCACGTGATGGCCGCAGCGCAACCGCGCGAAAACAGTTTGCTGCGACGTTGGCCATACGCACAGCGAAAGGTACGCTGCGCGTATAGCCAAGACGTGGTCTAGGTCACATTTCTACAGTGAGTGCGGTGCCGTCAACCTGCCCAGCGTAGCCCGCTTGATTACCAAGCCAAGGCCCCACAACGAGGAAGCGACGTTCCGACATGGGTTACATCGTGCATACTCTCAGCACCCAGGATCTGGGCGCTAAGGAACGCAGCGACTGGTGGCGAGACCGCGTATCAGAGATTCACTGTCCGATGTCGTTCGCGCTGGCCGACGACTACTGCGGGCGGATCGAATATCAGCAGTCAGGCCGCTATCGACTGGTCCGCTGGTGGGGTGACACTGAAGCACTCACCCGAGATTCCACCCAGATCCGGCGATCTCCGCATGAATCTTACGAGTTGCTCATCCCAGTCCATGGCCACCTTCAGCTTGCCCAAGGTGACTGCGACATCGTGGCCGTTCCACACACGATGACCCTGACCTCGCTCGATGCCGCCATGGATATGCGACACGGCGACAACGTTTCGGCGGTCGCTCTTGTCATTCCACGAGATCACCTCGACTCTCGACTGGCCCGGCCGACCAACGATCGCCCGGTCTCTCTTGATGCGAGGCGTGGGCTCGGCCGTATCGTCGTCGATCAGCTACGTACGGTCCGTGGCGAGCGCGATCAGCTGGACAGCTTCCAGTTCGACGCAGTCATGGACCGGATCGTCGACCTCATCGCCATCGCCTACAACGATCTCAGCGCACCGCTGGACAGCGTTCCCAGCGACGCATTAGTGGATTCAATCCGCCGCTACGTGCGTAGCAACGCCCACGATCAGGCACTGACCGGCACAGGCATTGCCGCGGGCCTGGGTTGGTCATTGCGCCACATTCAGAACCAGCTGCAACGCGTGGGCACGACACCCTCGGATCTGATCCGCGAGGAGCGGCTCGCGCTCGCTCGACTGCGTCTCCAAGATCCCGGTTGGCGGGCACAGAGCATCACCCAGATCGCCTTCTCTTCGGGATTCGGCGACCTGAGCACCTTCAGCAACGCCTATCACCGTAGCTTCGGCGAACGGCCATCAGACACGCGCGCATCTCGCTGAGATTCACCGCCAAAATCCGTTAACTGCCGCGCGCACAACAACTTCCGTGCGCAAGACTCCAAGCCGTACGCCCGATCGTCTCTTAGCGTCGAAGCATGGAACTTGAGACCCACCCCCTCGCCGGTCACGACACCCTGTTCTCTGTGAGCGGCCGCACGGCCGTAGTAACCGGAGGATCCCGAGGAATCGGCGCCATGATCGCCCGCGGGCTGGTTACCGATGGAGCGGACGTTATCGTCACGAGCCGAAAAGTCGAACAATGCCGCGCCACAGCCCACCAGATCAACAGCGAGGCAGAGACTCTCGGTAGCTCAGGTCGCTGCAGCTACATCAGTGCCGATCTAGCAACGCCGACCGGCGTCGAACATCTCGTCAAATCGGTCAACGATCGCCACGAGCACATCGACATCCTGGTCAACAATGCCGGCACCACGTGGGGAGCACCCCTGGAGGACTATCCAATCGCCGGTTGGAGCAAGGTCCTCAACACCAACCTTGTCTCCCCATTCGGCATCATCGTCGGACTACTCCCGCTGCTTCGCACTGGCGCCAGCCCACAGCGTCCCGCCCGAATCATCAACATCGGCAGCGTCGACGGGCTGGTCGCACCGCGGTGGGAAAACTATTCCTACAGCGCCAGCAAGGCGGGCTTGCATATGCTCACCCGCCATCTCGCCGGCCGCCTGGCACCCGACAGCATCACAGTCAACGCCATCGCCCCTGGCCCGTTCCTCACCGACATGCTCAGCCACGTCGCCGCCGACCCCGCGCAGGAAGACGAACTGCTCAACACTGTCCCCCTAGGACGCTACGGCCAAGCCGACGACATCGTCGGCGCAGTCAGATTCCTCTCCTCAACAGCCGGTGCGTTCGTCACCGCAGCCGTACTTCCGGTCGACGGGGGATTCAGCGGCGCCACGAACTGAATCTCTCATCCGACAACACCACCAACAACACCACAGGAGTACCCCCATGCCCGAAGCCGTCATCGTCTCCACTGCGCGAACCCCGATCGGCCGCGCAGTCAAAGGGTCTCTCAAAGACCTTCGCGCCGACGACCTCGCCGCACACGCCGTGCTCGCCGCACTGGCCAAAGTTCCCGAACTCGATCCGAACCAGATCGATGACCTGATGCTCGGTGTAGGCCAACCTGCGGGCGAATCCGGAAACAACCTGGGGCGAGCGGTAGCTGTCTTGGCGGGCCTCGACCACCTTCCTGGTGTCACCGTCAATCGGTACTGTTCAAGCAGCTTGCAGACAACTCGTATGGCGCTGCACGCCATCCGGTCTGGCGAAGGTGACGTGTTCGTCTCTGCTGGCGTGGAGACCGTCAGCCGATACTTCAACGGCGCCTCGGACAACCCCGAAGGGCAGAATCCCATCTTTGCCGAAGCGCAGTCCCGCACCGCCGCGCGGGCAAAAGACAACCACGGCTGGACTGATCCACGAGCCGAAGGGCGGCTACCAGATCTCTACATCGCGATGGGGCAAACCGCCGAGAACGTAGCCGACCTCAAAAGAGTCAGCCGTGCCGATCAGGACGCCTTCGCTGTGCGCAGCCAGAATCGCGCCGAAGCGGCCACCCAGTACGGTTTTTGGGGCCGCGACATCGCTCCCGTGCGTCTACCCGATGGGAGCTATGTGAGCACCGACGACTGTCCGCGGACCGATGTCACCATCGAAGCCGTCTCCGCGCTGCCACCCGTTTTCAGGACAAATGGAACCGTAACCGCCGGCAACAGCTGCCCACTCAACGACGGTGCGGCCGCACTCGTGGTGATGTCTGACTCCAGGGCAGCCGAACTCGGCATCACCCCACTCGCGCGCATCGTCAGCACGGGCGTCACCGGATTGTCACCAGAAATCATGGGGCTCGGGCCTGTCGAGGCGAGCAAGCAGGCATTGCAGCGAGCCAACCTTGACATCGGCGACATCGACCTGGTCGAGATCAACGAGGCTTTCGCAGCCCAAGTCATCCCTTCCATGCGAGAGCTAGGCGCGGACGAAGACAAGGTCAACATCAACGGCGGCGCCATCGCACTCGGCCATCCGTTCGGCATGACCGGGGCCCGGATCACCAGCACGCTGATCAACTCGATGATGTTCCATGACAAGCAATTCGGACTAGAAACCATGTGCGTCGGAGGTGGCCAAGGGATGGCGATGATTCTCGAACGCCTGTCGTAACAGGCGCCAGGTTGGTGGCGACACCAAACTCAGCGATCCATCCGACGTCACTCCTCGGATTGTGGCTCTCACACCCCGCGTTGCCCAGCGCAGTGTCGTCATCAAGCCACCTACCGAAAACCCGTACACCGCATCCAAGCACGACTCGCCGCACAACCCCGCTCAACTCATAAGTCGGGTGATGGCGTCCCAGTACGTCTGGCGCTCCTCAGCACGCACGCTCGGGGCGAATGCGACGACTACGGTCATCACCTGGCGCATGCTGTGATCTGCCGCGTATATCTGAGCCGCACCACTTGTGCGAAATGAGAGAACTTGCATGCGCTCGGTGGTGATCGACTGAACGCATCCGATCGTCGGACAGTCCACGGCACTGGTGTCCACTGGCCGTCCCGGCTGCAACCCGCTGCGCTTCAGTGCCTCAACAACATCACGTGCTATGTGAGAGCTACTAGCCGAACCAGACCATGGGGATTCAGTGCGCGGAGCAATGGGCGCCCCACAGGCGGAGCCAAGTACCGCGCAAACTGCTCCCAAGCTCACGTAAAGAGCGACACACGAAACTCGGGAGCGCATCAACTCGATCAAACGAATCTGGCGAGGATACGCCTGACCCATAACGATCCTCCCCCGCCGAGGCACCATCGATTCTGGTTCACGTGTCAGCGTTGCCCTAGGCGAGACTCGACGAGCTTGACGAGGGCACCGAGCCGATATCGGCAAGGCACGATTACGGGAATTCTCCAGGGTGCCAACGCATCTGCTGCCACAGGTCCCACGCACGCGACCACAATGTCGCCCTGTAGCGCATCAACGACGACAGATTCGCGATGGGTGACTGCGGCGGCGCGCATCAGCGATGCCGCAGCAGGCGCGGAGGTGAAGGTGAGCGCATCGAGGGCATGAGCGACGACCAGATCGAGAAGCTCATCAAGCCGGGCCGGCGATTCAGGTCCATCGACGCGGTAGATCGAGGCGACAACCACCTCAGCACCCCGCTCGCGCAGGACCTGGGCTGCGTGATCCAGCGACTGGCCATGCTCCTGCAAGACGATTCGCTTACCTGACAGGTCTCGGCGGCTAAGGTAGGCCAAGACATCCGCAAAGCACTCGCTCTGCGGCGACCAGTCGACGTGCACTCCACGCCCAACCAGTGCACCGGCCGACTTTGGTCCCCGAGCCAGCACCTCGGCGCCGGAGGCGATTCGGACCAAGTCGCGACCCAGTCCCCACGAGTCGGCGGAGTCGAACCAGGAGTTGATGCCGGTGCCGGTTGTCGCCAGAAACAGATCCACAGGTCGGCACACAACGGCCTGAGTGGTGCGGCGGAGCTCCCGCTGGTCGATCATCGATGGGACAAGTGAAAGTGCGGGCGCCCACATGGTATCCGCGCCGCGTCGCTGGAACATCTCGATCTGTTCTCGGGCCTTCCGTGCCGCAGTCACCCCGATCCGGCGACCTTCAAGGGGGAGCCCAGCGCGGGGCGAATTGTCTTGTCGCAGCTGTGGCGCCGTCACGTTCCTGCCGACCGCGTGGACATTCATGAACGAGCCATCTGGCGATTGGTCGATGGCGATCAAGAGCTTTGACCTTTCCTGCGCTTGCGAAGAAACGTGCCACTTCATAGTCGTCGGCGCTTTCGTACGTTGCCAGCGGTGATCGTGCCAATCTGCATCAGGTTGCTGCCATCGCGTTATCCGCTGCGCGGCATAGCTTTTGGCACAGAAAGCATGGAAAGTCACAAAGCTCAGGAGTTGAACCTTCAGTAATATTGATTGTTGTCGGTGAACAGCATTAGACCGGGTGCGGTCGCTCACCGAAGATCGGTGGCTCTGCTCAGTGACCGCCACTAACAAGTGATGACACAAGGAGATTGATGTCTGTAGTCAAGATCAATGCCCTGCACGTTCCGGCAGGCCAGGGTGCTGAATTAGAAGAGCGCTTTGCTGCACGGGCGCGCATGGTCGACGGCGAACCCGGGTTCGAAGGTTTCACCTTGTTGCGCCCGGTCAAAGGTGACGATCGGTACTTCGTGATGACGATCTGGGAGAGTCAGGAGTCCTTTGATGCCTGGCGGGCGAAGACAGCTGACCACGGTCCGGTCGCCGACGGACGCAAACCGGTGGCCACCGGGGCCGACCTGCTCGAGTTCGAGGTAGTCGACCTGCCCTGAAGGCCGTCAGGACGAAGAGCCTCCACGGAGGTACTGCATCGGTGGAGGCTCTTCGGCGCTATCGGCCGGCCCCCGTGTCCTCGGTTCCGATTCGAGGCGACCGGTTGCGGTGAGATCGACTTGGAACAGATCCCTGCCGCGGCGCTCGCAATGCCGTTCGACCTGGTACGCCACGACCTGCTCATGGACCTCAAACCTGTCGAACCCGAGCGCATCCACTCGATCGTCGACGAACTGTTCCTACCCCTCGTTCGCCCAGACACGAGGAACCGTCGGCGCGGCAGAGAATCTGGCAAATCACTTGAAAATTAACCAGTTTCAATCTTCCCGTAAAGGACCAGACATCAGCGACAGTGCGAACCCGACAACGCAACGTCTTCAGTCGACCGGGAGCCCCTACGTTCGAGGCGACCCCCGTTCCAGTGGTGTCGGCCTGGGCGGTTGAGGATGTCGGGGTGATGTCCCGGGGCCGTTCGAGCAGCTTGCCCTTGTGGAACAACGCGCCGGCGCGGACCGGCGCGACAAGTTACCGCATTCGCAGGTTTATGCGAACCAGCAGCGCTGTTCGCGGGCCATGCGAGGCCAGTGGTCGCCCGAGGCGCCTCGCTCCTGCGGCAAGGCACCCTGGATCACGGCTCCACGTGTGACAGGTGGCCCCGCGCGTTCAGGCGTTCATGCCGCCGTCAACGGTAATGCCCGTGCCGGTGATATTCCGGGCAGCTGGGCTCGCCAGAAATCCAACTGCCGATGCGATGTCGACCACATTTGAAAAACGTCCGAGCGCCATGAGTTCCTTCAACCCGTCGGCACCCACACCGTCTGCAGGATTCATATCGGTATCCGTCGGTCCCGGATGGACGAGGTTGACGGTGATATCGCGCGGTCCGAGTTCGCGTGCCAGGCCGCGAGTGAAGGAGAGCAACGCAGATTTCGACATCGAATAGACCGTTGCGTAGTCTATCGCGACCCGCTCAGCCAGGCAGGAGCCCAGTGAGACGATTCGGCCTCCATCGGGTAGATAGGTAATCGCAGCCTGTGAAGCTAGCACGACAGAGCGAATGTTCACTGCGATCATGCGATCGATCTGCTCAAGTGTCGTCTCGGCCAGCGGCGCCGAATGCAACACACCAGCGTTGTTGACCAAGATGTCCAATCCGCCTAATTGCGAGACAGTTTCACCGATCGACCAGGTGACCGCGGCTGCGTCTGCACTATCAGCTTGGATCGCCGCGGCCCGTCTCCCGAGCGACCGGATCTTGTCAGTGACAGTCGCCGCAGAATCAGCCGACCGCTGGTACGTGATGGCCACATCGGCGCCACGCGTGGCCAGCTCCACGGCGATGGCTGCCCCGATGCCTCGCGCGGCGCCGGTTACCAGAGCCCGCTTTCCAGTCAGATCCGACATCGTTTCCTCTCGAACGATTGATGTTTGTCTGACCAGAGTCCCCTCCCACCAAACAACACACGAGTGGCGTAATTGACAGTTTCCAAGAGGATTTGGCCACCTTTCCGATCCTGGATCATCTTGCGTAAGAACCAGGTGCGCTCAGGATCCGTCGGGATACGCTGCGGTAGCCCGAATTTCGACAAGCAGGCCGGGGCTCGCGAGCCCGCTGACGCCGATCAGTGACCAAGTCGGGTAAGGAGGCTTGATCAGGCGGGACTTCGCCTTGGTAAAGCCGGACAGGTATTGGTGGATGTCGACGTGGTAGCTGGTGACATCGACGAGCGCAGACAGATCGAGCCCTTCCAGGCGGAGAATCTCCTGCAGCTTCCGAATGGCAATCTCGGTCTGTTCCTCAATGTCGTCAGGGATGGTGCTGTCGGGGCGCCGACCGATGGTGCCAGCAATGAATAGGTGCCCGCGTGAGCGCACCGCCGCGGAGTAGCCAAAGCTCGCGAAAGCGCTCACGGTCTTGCCGAAGATCTCGGAGTCTTCGGGGATCTCAACAGTGTGGATGGTCATTGCGGTTTTCCTTTCGGTGAAAAGAATTGCCTCCCAACCCTGGTCGGCGTCGGATATGGACAGCAGCCTGCGGGTGTCGACAGTGGTTCCAATGCACACCGCAGCTGCGAAACGCTATATGCAGATGAAGAGCCGCTGCCCTTCCGCGCCCGTTTGGAGTGTCCGCTAAGCCGATAGCGGCGGAATCAGCCGGCAACGAACACAGCACACATCATGTTTGTCGTGTTGTGCTCCCAGTCGGATCAACTTCTGGGTCGCTAGGTTCGACCGTTCAGACTGCAGTCGCTGTGGCGTAGTCACACGAGAAGGCTTGACGGTATGCGGTTGGAGTTGTAGCCAGGCTGCGACGAAAGTGGAGGCGAAGATTGGCTGCCGACCCCAACCCGGAATCCTGAGCGACACGGTCGATCGAATAGTCTGTGGTCTCAAGCAATTCGCGTGCAGCTGTAACGCGTGCGTTGACTAGCCACTGCAACGGAGTCGTCCCTGTTTCGTCGGTGAAGCGACGCATGAAGGTCCGCACCGACATCCGGGCGTGCTGCGCCATCTCTGCGACGGTGATTGTCTCGGCGAGATGGTCCAATATCCACGCACGCGTGGCGGCCAACGAAGTATCCCCGACAATCGCTACCGCCGCGGGAACATACTGTGCCTGTCCCCCGTCGCGATGAGGTGGGGCAACCAACGCGCGAGCTATCCGATTCGCGGTCGCGGCACCAAGATCCCGCATCACCATGTACAAGCACATGTCGATCCCGCAGCACATTCCGGCAGAAGTCAGGACATCACCGTTGTCGACATAGAGGACATCCCGATCGATTTGCACCGATGGAAACAGCGCCTCGAACTCCCCAAGATGCTGCCAATGCGTGGTGGCTCGTCGACCATCGAGGACGCCAGCGGCCGCCAACGCGAACGCCCCAGTGCAAATTGACGCCACCCGGGCACCTCGCGCCGCACTCTCTGCTAGAGCGTCGAGCACTGGGGCAGGAACAGGCCGATCCACCGGCTGATATCCCGGGACGATCACGGTATCGGCCTCACCCACTGCATCAAGACCGTGGCCGACCGCCAGGGCCAGGCCCGACGCAGTATTGACGCAATCCGACATCCCGCAGACTCTCAAGTCATACGGGACATCACGGTCGATCGTGAAAACATCGACTGGAATCGCAATGTCCAATGCCGTGACACCGTCAAGGGCCACAACTGCAATACGGTGCGTTTTCTCCATCACTGACTGACACTGACCTACCAGCACCCGCATGAACAGTGGCCATTCTGCCCAATATCGTGAGGATCCGGCCATTCTGTTGGCGGAGGCGAGGCTGCTTGCTTGCTCAAGGCCCCTCACGTGTGTGTGGAGCGCATCGGCCCTTGCTCATGCGCAGGATCAAGGCGACCGCATCCTCCGAATGGGCCCCTGGAGTCAGAACTGCCTCCAAGAGCAGGCCACGAATCGCGGCAACGGCGACGGTGGCCATGCTCAGCGCTTCCTTGGAGTCGTGTCCTTCGCGTTCGGCGAGCGAGGCCAACATCGCGGTCAGGTCGTCAAGTGAGTCGATGAACTCACGAAAGTCCCCCGGGCTGTACGCGGCGAGTCCTACGACGTGGAAGAAGCCGCGTACACGCGACAGCTGCTCCGGATGGGTGTAGGCGCGCCAGATCGCCACGACGAGGTCGGCAAAGGTGCCCTGCTGGGCCGTCTTGAAAAACACCTCGTTGTCACGAGATCGCTGCACCTTGAGCATGGCCGCCAAGACGCCCGAGAGCGACCCGAAGTGGTATCGCAGGAGGGCGTGGCTGGTCTCGGCCCGGGCGGCGACCTCACGCAGCGACATCTCCGGCGAGGGAAGTGCCTCATCGAAGGCGTCGAGAAGCCGAGCCAGGAGACGCTCGCGTGCGTCGCCTTTGCGTTCCGCGGTTGACAGGATCACTCACACAGTTTATCCATTGGATAACAGTTATCCAATGGATAAGATTCGCCGATGGCGTCGTGCTGCGAAGCCGGCCGAGTTGTGAAGGACCGTTGATGAGCTCCATGTGGCAAGGCTGTCTCGCCGACACCGACTATTTCGAGATTCGTTCCAGCGGTGGGCATGACTACGGCGTCTGGGTCACCACGCCACCCGGCTACGACCCCGCCACGGCGCCGGCGCCTGTCGTGTATGTGCTCGACGGCAACTTTGCCGTGGGCCTGACGGCTCCGCTCATCGTGACCCAGATGGACCCCATGCAACGGATCAAGCCCTACATCCAAGTCAGCGTCGGGTATGCGGGCGAGGAAGCACAGGACTGGGATCGGCTGCGCAACAGAGACTTCGTGCCACCCGGCGAGCCCATCGCCAAGGAGCTCATCGATGCCGTGGAGATGGGATTGCAAGCGGGCATGAGGACACGCGAGGAAGCCGACGCCTACCTCGCCGAATTGCGCGACACCCACGCCGATGTGTTCCTGAGTTTCCTTACCGCGGAACTGCACCCGCGGATCGAACGCGACTATGGCACAGCCGCGAGCGGTCACGGCCTTTTCGGCTACTCCTACGGCGGACTCTTCAGCCTCTACGCCTGGCTCACCGGCAGCACGCTCTTTGAGAGCGTCGGAGCGGGCAGCCCCGGCGTCATCGCTGAAGACAGTCAGGTCTTCGCCCAGCTCCACGAGCTGGGCGACAGCCGGCGTGCCGCCAAGCTTCACGTAACGTTCAACGACCGAGAGCTTCTCGGAGACCTGGCCGTCTACCAAAGCCTCGCGAAGAACACGGCCACCGTCCTTCACCGCCTCACTTCACACAGCGGAGCGGTCACCAGCGAGATCCTGCACGAAACGCACGTTACGGGCCTGCAGGCATCGTTCCTCAGTTACCTCAGGACCTGCCGCCCCATGTGAGCGCAAGCCGCCTCCCCTCTTCGCCGGACGCAAAAACCGCTGCCACAGACAGCAACTGAGCAACCACCGAATCGAGGCAACGCGATCATTTCGTTTCCTCAACCAGCTTTTCCAGAAGCGGTGTCAGCCTGAAGTCGACGAGCTTGCGCATGACCAGCGAGGTGTTGGTCTGCTCGACACCGTCGATATCGAGTATCCGGCCGGCCACCCGGTAAAGATCGTCCGCCTCACGGGCGACCACGTGAATCAACAGATCGGTAGCACCGCCGAGTCCCTGCACTTCGACGACTTCGGGAACCTGCTCCAGCGCTCGGGCGATGGCAGCGAGCTTGCGCTGCGTGACGCGCGTCAGGATGAACGCCGTCAACGGGTAACCCAGTGTGGCGGGATCGATGCGTCTCTCGAACGAGCGTAGGACGCCTAATCGTTCCAACTTGTTGATGCGTGCCTGGACAGTGTTGCGCGAGAGCCGGGTCTTGTCGGCCAATGCGAGCACGGTGGCCCGAGGGTCATCGTTGAGAGCCTTGAGGATCCGAGCATCCAAAGCGTCGACTCTGGTTTGCGTAGTCAAAATGACAACCTCCAACTGAATGCCCGAACATCGACATCAGCAAAATGCTCAGTCGATCCACTTGAACTTGTCCAAAGTGTAGTTCGATGCTCGACTAGACAGCGAGTTCTGCACCCCGACGGAGCTCTGAAGACCGCGTCACCCCGGTCGGCAGCGCCTGCGCTCTCACTCGAGCCCGCTTGCTGCGACGCGCCTTCGCCGTGTTCACGACCTGAGCACGGCGAAGGCCAGTCACCCCACAATCTGGAACTCGCATGCAAGGAAACCACTGATGGATCGCTCGCAATCAGTCGAAGCACGGCCTCGTGTCGCCGACACGTCAGCAGACGTCACCCTCCGCGAGATCGAGGACCGCGTGTTGTGGCTATCGACGTCGATCATCCACCACGCCAACCGTGTTCGGCCCAACCCGACCGGCCTGAAGGTGGGAGGCCATCAGGCGTCGTGCGCCTCCATGACCTCGATCATGACGTCGCTGTGGTTCGAACAGCTTCAACCAGGCGATCGGGTGTCGGTGAAGCCGCATGCCTCGCCCGTGCTGCACAGCATCAATTACCTGTTGGGCGAACTCGATCAGAAGTACATGACCACTTTGCGTGAGTTCGGTGGTCTGCAGTCCTACCCGAGCCGATCGAAAGACCCTGATCCCGTTGATTATTCGACAGGATCTGTGGGGATTGGGGCAACTGCGCCAATATGGGGCACGATCGCGCGCCGCTACGTCGACACACAGATCGGCGCCGCGGGCAAAGGTCGCCAGTACTCGCTGGTGGGCGACGCCGAACTCGACGAGGGAGCGGTCTGGGAAGCCATTTTGGACAACTCCGTCGCCGAACTCGGAGAGATCGTCTGGATCGTCGACCTCAACCGCCAGTCCCTCGACCGGGTCGTGCCGAACATCGCCGCCGGACGGCTGGAGGCGATGTTCTCGGCCGCCGGATGGCAAGTGATCAACGTGAAGTTCGGCGCCCAGCTTGAGACATTGTTTGGCCACAGCGGCGGGGCCGCGCTGCGCACCCGCATCCTCGAGATGCCCAACCCCGAGTACCAGCGCCTACTACGCTGCTCAGCCGAAGAGCTGCGGGAGAGGCTGCCCGGCAACGGAATAGGGGCCGACCAGATCTCGACGCTGATCCGCGACCTGGATGAGAACACGTTGCTGGCCGCGATCCGCAATCTGGGCGGCCACGACCTCGGCGCACTGCGCGCCGCCTACGCCCAAATCGATGACACCCGTCCGACAGTGATCATCGCCTACACCATCAAAGGTCACCGGCTGCCCACCCAGGGCCATCCCCAGAACCATTCGTCACTGCTCACCATCGAGCAGTACGAGCAGTTCGCCACGGAACTCGGTATGGACCCGACCAGTCCTTGGCAGCGTTTCGACACCGATAGTGCGCCCGGAGCGCTCTGCGCCACGACTGCCGAGAGACTGCGGCGCGAGCCGGTGACACTGTCGCCTCCGCCAGCAGTGCCCGTTGACACTGGTCGCACTCCCTCGGGTACATCGTCTACCCAGGCGGCCCTGGGCCGGGTGCTGCTCGACCTCAGCCGGCAAGCTCCGGACGCGGCCAAGCGTGTGGTGACAGTGAGCCCCGACGTCAGCTCAACGACCAACTTGGCCGGTTGGCTCAACAAGGTTGGCGTGTGGTCACCCAATGAACGTCGGAACTGGTTCGACGACGACCCCGAGACGATCATGCACTGGCGGGAGAGACCAACCGGACAGCACATGGAACTCGGTATCGCCGAGACCAATCTTGTCGGCCTGATCGGTGAGCTCGGCGCGACGTGGAGCCGGTGGGGCGAACCCCTCTTCCCGATCGGCGTGGTCTACGACCCATTCGTGGAACGTGCCTTGGAACCGTGGTCCTACGGCATTTACGCAGGCGGACAGTCGATTCTGGTCGGGACACCCTCGGGTGTGTCGCTCGCGGCCGAGGGCGGCGCACATCAGTCCATCAAGACACCGTCGATCGGCCTTGAGCAACCTGGTTGCATCAGTTACGAGCCGGCATTTGCCATCGATGTCGAGTGGACGTTGCTGTCATGCATCGGTCTGTTGGGTCGGCCGGATGGCTCGTCGTCGTATGTGCGACTTTCCACGCGCCCCGTGGACCAGACTTTGGCATCGGTTCCCGACGACGCCGCAGCCCGAGAACGCCGGAGAAAACAAGTGGTCGCCGGTGCGTACATCCTGCGACGAGCCGGTGGCACACCGCAGGTCACTGTGGTCGCAATGGGAGCGATGATCACCGAATCCCTGCGGGCGGCCGACCGGCTCGCCGAGGAAGGCATCGATACCGACGTCATCTGCGTGACCAGCCCCGGCCTGCTGTTCGACGGGCTACGAGCTCGCCGCGGGCTTTCCGAGAGCCCCAGCTGGATCCTCGACCAGGTCTTCCCGGCCGAACGAGCGGCCCCTATGGTCACCGTGCTCGATGGACACCCACATACGTTGGCGTTTCTCACCGGTATCAACAATGTGGCGGGAGCCGCTCTAGGAGTGAGCCGATTCGGACAGGTCGGCTCGCTCGACGATGTCTACCGGTATCACGGCATCGACACCGACAGCATCGTCAGCGCAGCACTCGACCTGGCCGAACGGAGCGTGAAATGAACTCCGCCACAAGCATTACCAACGTGAAACTGCCCGCCCTTGGCGAAGCGGTCACCGAGGCCACCATCACCCGATGGCTCAAAGCAGTAGGCGATGAAGTCCAGCATGACGAACCCCTGCTCGAGGTCGCCACCGACAAGGTCGATACCGAAGTCTGCTCCCCCGCAGCCGGGATCCTGGCTCAGATCATCGAACCGGAGGACGCCGTGGTCGAGATCGGCTCGGTCATCGCGGTGATCAGCGCTGCCGACGCTGCGCCCGCCGAGGAAACGGCCAGTGAGCCAGAGAGCGTTCCAGAGTTCGCCGAGCCGGAACCGGAACCTCAACCTGAACCGGTTGAATCAGCAACGGAGCGAGTCGAGAAGCTCTCGCGGATCCGGCGCACAATTGCTCAGCGCATGCTGGCATCGCTGCAGACATCGGCGCAGTTGACGACGGTAGTCGAAGTCGACCTGACCAATGTCGCGCTGGTGCGCAACCGCAACAAAGCCGAATTCGAGGCCCGCACCGGCCAGAAGCTGTCCTACCTGCCGTTTGTCGTCGGCGCTGCCGTGGAAGGCCTTGCGGCACACCCGGTGATCAACTCTTCATTGAACGCCGACTGCACCGAGGTCACCTATCACAGTGCCGTCCATCTAGGTGTTGCGGTAGATAGTGATAAGGGTCTGATGGTGCCGGTGATCCGCGACGCCGAGTCAATGACGTTGGCCGGCTTGGCAGCAGCCATCGCGACATCAGCCCTGGCGGTGAGATCGGGGACGGTACGGCCTGACAATCTGGCGGGAGGAACTTTCACGATCACCAACACCGGAAGCCGCGGCGCGCTGTTCGACACCCCGATCATCAATCAACCCCAATCAGCCATCCTTGGTGTCGGGACGGTGGTCGAACGACTGGTTCCTGGGCGCGACGAGCTTGGCAACCTTGTGGTGAAGACCAGTTCGATGGCCTATCTGTCGCTGTCCTACGACCATCGGATCATCGACGGCGCCGACGCCGCACGCTATCTCGGCACAGTGCGCCATCGCTTGGAGCGCGGCTTCGACGATGCGGACCTTCGATGATCAAGGAACCGCCAAAAACGGGACGGCCTATAAATGTCAACTCGCACACGCCTACTGAATACACTCGCATGCTCTCGTTTGTGGCTCGATGGGCACCGTTCGATCACGGCGACGAGTACATCCTGCCGGAGTTCGGCATCGCACCGTCGACCTTCTATCATCGAGTGCTGGCGCTCATTCGGGAAGCACCGCCACGGGCGATGCGCGAATCCGATCGAGAGCGTGTGATCGGTATCTGTTTGGCGAAACTCGCCGCTCTCGGCCTTTCCGACCAAACTCGTGCGACCAATAACCCGCAGAGCTCTTGACCACCGAGACCGAATTCCCTCTCCTACGCAGGGCCGCATGGTGCTGAACACGATCGACCGCACCGGGAAGGTGCTCGATCTCTTCACGGCTGAGACACCAGAGTGGGGTGTGACGGCGGTGGCCGCGAGGCTGCAGCTGGCGAAGTCGACGACCTTCGACATCATGTCCAGTCTTGCAGCGATTGGTCTGCTGCAACAGACTTCAGGCGACCGCTATCGACTCGGCTGGCGTGTTCTGCTCTTCAGTGGCCGGCTCATGAGTTCCAGCTGTTTCAATGCCGATACAAATCGGCGTGTGGCAGCGCTCTCCCACCAGCTCTCAGCTGTGGTGACCGTCGGCGCGTGGGATGGTCGAGGCGTCGTCTGCATCACCAATGCATCCGCGGATCGGACGGATCCGATAGTCACTCGCGGAGTTCATATTTCCGGTCACACTTCGGCACTCGGGAAGCTGCTCATGGCGCAGCTACCTTGGCCCACGGTTGAAGAACTCATCGACCGCAACGGATTGCCGAGGCTCACGGAGAACTCAGTGGTTGACGTGAATATCCTTCATGCACAGCTCATCTCCGCCCGACGCGACGACGTCGCGATAGAGCACGGTGAAACCATCCCGGACCGGTCATGTATTGCCGTAGGCATCCATCAGCGTGACCACCGGGCGATAGCGGCGTTATCCATCAGCGCGCCAACGGAACGCCTTCTGGGCCGAAGAGAAGAGTACTCTCGCATCGCCCGGCGGACAGCGCGTAGCCTCGTCCAGAACGCGGTTCCGCCGCACTGAACCCGCAAAGCCGGCTGACCAATCCCGTTGTGCGCGAGTGAGCCGCGAGCCTGCTTGTCAGCAAGGCAAGGTGGCTCTCGCCGCACACGGTGTAGCGGTGTGGGTCGGCCGGGCGAAGGAGGTTGCCAGCTCCTTCGGTGCCGTTGACCGAGTCACCGTGGCCGACGGCAGATCGTCGGTACGCGCCAAGCTGATTCCCGTGACGTCACTTCCATGGGTGAAACACGTCGCACCCATCGTTACCGCCGCCGCTACGCCCATCACCGCTGACAGCGCCTTGACGCGTCCAATAGTGCTGGCTCCCATAATGTTCTCCCATCGAACGTGACGGCCGGCCGACATGCCAGAAGGCCGACAACAGTGATAGGGACCACACTGCCAACGGAACGTGATGTACGTCATTGGCTGTCCGACTATTTCGGATGAGCTTCTTCTTCGCGTATACGGGCAACGGCTAGCCGGATTCCTCTGCACCCCAATATGTCTGACCAACAGCGTCGACCCGGTCCGATGCCCGCGCAACAGCGAGATCCCCGTTTGGCCTGCTGGATTGACTGGTGTAGAGCCCTTCGCTGTAGCTAGCCGTCACTCGGTGCTGAGGCACCGTCGCTCAGGGACCGCTGCAGGCGACGCATTCTCGCAATCCACCCGTCATAGTCCGCGCCCTTGCCGCGGAACATACCCAGAACCTCCGGGTGGGGTAGAACCATGAATCGCTCCGCGCGTACGGCGCCGATCGTCTCCGCCGCGACCTCCGCTGCGCTGATGACGCTGCCGGACTTGATGATCGACTGTGCGCCGATCCGACGCGACAGGCCTGAGGAGGAGCGCACTGCGGCGAGGAGGGGCGTGTCGACTCCGAGTGGACACACACAGCTCACGCCTATTCCCTCCTCGCCGTGGGTGATTGCAAGCCATTCAGCGAATCCGATCGCGGCGTGTTTGGTGACCGCGTACCCCGCCGCGCCCAGTTGCGTCAGCAGGCCGGCCGCGGATGCTACCGACACGAAGTAGCCGCTGCCGCGGCTGCGCCATGCCGGTAACAGCAGGCCGGCGGCATTGACATGAGCGCGCAGGTTGATCGCAAGGACCTTGTCCCAGTCGGCGGATTCACCGAGGCCTGCAGCTCCCACGATGCCAGCATTGGCGACGAAGATGTCCACGGGCCCGAAGTGCCGTTCGGCCTCAGCGATCAAGCTTGTCACGCCGTCAACGGTGGATGCATCCGCCCGGATGCTCGTCGCCGCGTCACCGATGCTCCTGGCCGCTTCGGCAGCGTCACGCCCGTCGAGGTCGCCGATGACGACCTGTGCTCCATTCCTGGCGAGTTCGACGGCCAGTGCCCGGCCGATTCCTGATCCACCGCCGGTGACGACAGCAACCTTGTTCTCGATCTGCATTCTGATCCCATCCCCGTCGGTTTGATGTGACCGCAGTGGCGATGTCGATCTAGCGGGGCAGCACGGTGACGGGAATCTCGCCGGCGTGGTATCGCTGCCGCATCAGCTTCTTGTCGTACTTGCCGACGCCGGTGCGCGCGATAGAGCCGACCACGGCCCACCGCTCAGGCAGCCACCATCGCTGCACGCGCTCCTCAAGCCAAGCCTTCAGATCTTCGACCCGCGCGGCAGAGCCGGGGCGCAAGGTCACCAATGCGAGTGGTCGTTCGTCCCAACGGGTGTCAGGTACGCCGATCACAGCAGCTTCGACCACATCGGGATGACCGATCAGAGTGGTTTCGAGGTGCACGGAGCTGATCCATTCGCCACCGGATTTGATGACGTCTTTGGCTCGGTCGGTGAGCGTCAGGTATCCGTCTGCGCTGATGTGTCCGATGTCGCCGGTGTGGAGCCAGAGTTGTCCGTCCGAGTCGGTGGAGAAGCTCTCGGCGTCGATGCCGCCGTGGTAGCCGCCAGTGATCCAGGGGCCACGCACCTGTACTTCGCCAACCGATCGGCCGTCGCGGGGCTGAACAGTGCCCGTCTCGTCGACGATGCGTCCTTTGGCACCGAACAGGAATCGGCCCGTGCTGTTGAGCTTTCGCTGCTGATCGGTCGTCGCCGCGTTGCCTGGGACGTCGGCGATCGTCACGATGGGGCTGGTTTCGGTCATGCCCCACGCTTGGACCAGCGGAACCGCGAATTCATCGCGATACGCGGCGACAAGGGACGCCGGGACCGCTGCGCCGCCACACAGCACTCGCCGCAACGAGTCGATTCGATGGCCAGGATTGTCGCGCAGCCACAGCAACATGTCGTTGAAAACCGTAGGGACGCCGCCAGACAACGTGGCGCCGTGTTTGGCGATCATATCGACGAGCGTGTCGGGCTTGAGGTGGCGGTCCGGCAGTATCAGTGTTGCGCCGGCCATCAGCGACGCATACGGAATGCCCCACGCGTTGACGTGAAACATCGGGACTATGGGAAGCACCCGGTCACGGGAGGAGATTCCCGCCACGTTGGCCGTGCAGACGGCAAGGGCGTGCAGATAGACCGACCGATGACTGTAGACCACGCCTTTGGGATCCCCGGTGGTTCCGCTGGTGTAACACATCGCGGCTGCGCTGTGTTCGTCGAGCACTGGCCACGCGAACGTGGTCGGTTGGCTGTTCACGAGTTGCTCATAGGCGATCACGTTGGGCACCAGACGTGATACCTCGGCCAGCTGTGCGTCGGTCGGGTCACCGGCGATTACCAGCGCCGCCAGCTCCGGCATCAGCGGTAACGCTGGGAGCAACGTGTCGAGCAAACTGGCATCAACGATGATGATCTTGTCCCCGGCATGGGAGGCGATATAGCCGAGTTGCTCAGGCGTGAGCCGAATGTTGAGTGTGTGCAGGACCGCGCCAGAACAGGGCACGGCGAGGTATGCCTCGAGGTGCCGCTGGTTGTTCCACATGAAGGTCGCAACCCGGTCACCGGCTTCGATTCCGAAGCCAGCCAATCCGTTGGCCAGTTGAGCTGCGCGCGTGGCAATCTCAGAGAATGTGGCGGCTTGTACGACGGCGTTGGCACCTGCATAGGTGAGGACCTCTGAATCACCGAAGGTGCCGTCGATTCCGTCTAGGATCGCGGTGAGCGTCAGCGGTACGTTCTGCATGGTGGCATGGATGTCCATGGATACGGTCTCTCCGATTGTCTATCGCGCTCAAGAAGCGTGAGGTGTCAGGGGGCAGCGGCGGAGAGCGTGCACGGCTCCGAGGTCGCGGCAGGCCCAGAGACGACCAGCTCGCACACGGACTTCAGCTGTGCATGTTGCACGTAGTCGGCCAAAGTCACTGTCGTGAAACCGAGCTCGATCAGCATCGCGGTGATGCAACCTGCGACCAACTCTGGCTGCGGCACCGAGAACCTCGGCGCTGAGGTGATAGGTGGCCGCACGTACACGATGACTCCGCCGTGTGCGGCGATGCGTTCGTGACACCTCTCAAACTCGACTCTGCATTCGCAGCCAGAGGCTAGAAGTGGGTCACCATGGACACATTCCGTGATGACATACACGGGTGGATCGATATCAGGTACGGAGGTGCCGATGAAAACCGTATGCCGAGCGCCCGTCAGCTGGTCTTCAAAGTCGACTGCTCTGAGCGCCCGGCCTGCCAGCTGGTCCAGTCGGTTCTGAACCAGCGTGACCCGTTTGCGACGTCCATCACCGTGGAAAAGGCGGTGGTGCACGACGCTGTCGATGTGCACCACCGGCAAGCGATGGTTCTGAGCGAACAGACTGACTGCGGGTTCCCGCAGTAGTTCGCCGTCCTCCCCTAGGAGGGCAGCGGTCAGTCCTACCGGTGGCAGCCCCGCTATGTCGCAAAGATCCACCGTCGCCTCTGCGCTCCCCCGGCGCTTGAGCACCCCGCAGCCTGCAACCTTCACTGGGAGAACGTGACCGGGCCGCACCAGATCAGTTGGCCGGGAGCTGTCGCTTGCCAGAACGCGCGCAGTGCGGGCGCGGTCGGTCGCGCTGATGCCGGTACCGATACCGGATGCGGCGTCTACCGCGACCGCAAACGTGGGAGCTTCCACATTTGAGTCATCGTCACGGGCCATGGTCGGCAGATCCAGTTCCTCTGCTCGACGTGCGGGCAGCGCCGCACAAATCAGCCCCGAGGTGAACCTCACCAGCCATGCCGTCCAATGCGGTGTGGCATGAGCGGCCGCGATCACTACGTCGGCGACGACCTGGTCATCGGTGCCGTTGACAACCAGAACCGGAGACCCGGCGCGCAGAGCCGTAACGGCGCGCTCGATCGCTAGCCGAGATTCACAGCTGCGCGCCGTCATGAGTCGTGTCCGACCGCGAACGTTCGAAATCGGCTGTCGTGAAAGAGAAGCGGAGATGCGTCGATGTCCGTCGCAGCGGCCTTGACTTCGAGAATGACCACATCATGGTCACCGGCGGAAACGGTCGTGGAAATCTCGCAGTCGAGTTGGGCCACCGCGTCTGACAGCAGCACCGCGTCGGATTCGGTCACGAACCATGGCACTCCGGCAAATCGATCCACATTCTTCGCCGCAATCTGCCGACACGTGGCTTCTTGCCGCGATTCCAGGACCGAGACGCCTAGATGGCGTCCGTTTGCCAGATGCGGCCAGGTAGTCGACGTGTGCTGCACGCAGATCGACACCAACGCCGGATCGATGGATACCGGGGTGAACGAGGTGGCAACAATCCCGACCGGTTGTCCATCACGCAGTGCGCACACCGCCGCGACGCCAGTTGGATAACGACCGTAAAGCCTGCGCAGTTGCGCCATATCCCGGTCGGAGTTCCCAGTAGAAACGGGATCGAGGGTAGTCATCGCTTGCACTCCGTTCTCGTGGATGTCACGCGCCCCGGGCGCGGGCGTAGTCGGCAATCAGGGAGGTGACCGCGTCGAGGCACGCCTTCCCGATCCGCTCCGAGGCGCCTTCTGGGTCACCCAGAATGCCGTTGGCGGAGACTGCTCCGATTCCGTCTTGAAATGCCCGATCGAGTAGCTGCTGGTCCACCTTGCCGGTGTAGCCTCGGGCGAACCGGTCGATGCGGACCTTCTGTGGGTGAAGGGCCAGCATCACCGATGTCTCTGCGATGTCAGCGTGCCCTCCCACGTTGGCGCCCAAAGATGCCACGCTGTCCGCCGCCCGTTGCCACGCGTTCAAGATGGCCTCGGTATCGGAGAAGATGATGACGGTCAGCGGCGCGAGTGCCGCCGTGAGTCGCTCCTCGAAGTCACGCATCACGGGATGGTTCCCGATATGCCCGGAGAACATGACGATTCGTTCGAAGCCATCCTTGTCGAGGTGTCGACAGTAGTCTTCGCACAGCGATTCCAGCGTGGACGCGCGAAGCGACAGGGTGCCGGTGAATCCGAGGTGGTGCGGTGAGTACCCCACCCGTACGGTCGGCAGAACCAGCGCGCCCCCGAGATGGCGCGCGACCCGCACCGCGAGCTCGTCAGCATGATCGGCATCCATCGACAGCGGCAAGTGCCCACCGTGCTGTTCGATCGCTCCCAGCGGGAGAACTGCTGTGCGTGCTCCCTCCGAGATCGCCGCGCTGATCTCGGCGCTTGTCATGAACTCGACCCGAACCTCGTTCATCCATTCACCTACTTCAGATCGCCGCCGGCGAACCGCGCCTGGCGGGCGATCTCCCCCTGCTCACCGGCGTCGTACATCTCATCGACAAGGTCGCGGAAAGACGCGAGGATTGCCGAGCGCCGTATGGTGCCCTTGAGAGTCAACTCGCCGTCCGCGGCCGAGAGCGGCCGCGGTAGGACGCGGAACTTCTTCAATTGCAGCGGCCTTGAGAGCTCAGAATTGACTTCGTCGATCCATGTGGCAAGCGCGGCATCTCGGTCAGTCGTGAGCAGCGTCCGCGTCTCCGCACTCACGCCGACCAGTACGGTCAGATACTTGCGTCCTTCACCGACGACAATCGCCTCATCAATGAGTGGGCTGGCCTTGAGTCGGAGCTCGATCGGCTGAGGGCTGACAGTTTTTCCGCCGCTGGTCTTGAGGACATCTTTGATTCTGCCGATGATCCGCACTTCCCCATCGGAGTCCACCTCCACCAGATCGCCTGTGCGATACCAGCCGTGGTCCATCGCAGCGGCCGTCGCCTCAGAGTCGTCGAGGTAACCGCTGAAGAGGCAGGGGCTGCGCAGCTGCAGCTCCCCCTCTCCAGACACGCGCGCCTTCCACCGTGGGTCGGGCATGGTTTTCCCGATTGTTCCGGGCGGCGGGAATGCGCGATCCCACTGGGCAAGAACCGATCCGCAGGTTTCTGTCGTTCCGTAAAGCTCACGAAGGTCGAGTCCCCACATCTGCCACAGCGCTGTCACCTCGGGGGACATGCTGCCTGAGGCAGTCCAGGCGACCCTGATGCGGTCCATGCCAACTTTTGCGCGCAGGGGAAGGAACACCCGACGGAGGCACACGTTGTACAGATAGTTGAAATACCACGGGGCGTCCTGATCTCTCCAGCGCATCTCGCTTACTTTGCGAGCAATCCGCATCGCTATCGCGTACCGCAGTCGGAAGGCGGCGCCAGACTCCGAAAGCTGCTGTAACACCTCGCCGGCCAACTTCTCGTGCATTCGTGGTGGCCACAGGACCGCTGTCGGTCGCACGCCGACGAGCGCGTCCAGACGTTGATCCATGGTGCAGTAGGTAATGACGAGGCGAGTCATGATCGGGGTGAATACGCCGATCAGCGCGGGTGCAACATGCGAGAGGCCGAGAAATGCAACGAGGTCGTGCCTGATTCTACCGACCTCTGGGTACGACATGACGAAGGCGAGCACCGAGTACTGCAGGGTGCGGTGCGTGTGGATCACACCTTTCGGCGCACCGGTCGATCCCGACGTGTAGAACAGTGCTGCGGGCTGATCGATATCGCCCTCCTCAACCAGCGTCGCAAACAGCTCGGGTTCGGTCACCCCGCGGGATCGACCGCGATGGCGCAGTTCTCCCCAGTGCACCGCGCGCACAGAATCCGAAAAGCCCTGCGGTTTGGTGTCGAACCCGATCGTTGCACGCAGTCGTGGCAGCTCGGCCGATACCGCGGCAACTTTCGCGACATCTGCCACGTTCTCCGCGAAAACGACTGTGGCCTCGGAACTCTCCAGTGCCTGTTTGACTTCGGCGACCGAGCTCGTGGGGTACACGCCCACGGGAACACCGCCGAGACTGAGTATCGCCAGTGCGGCCACGACCCACTCGTGGCGAGTAGACGACACGATGGCTACCCGGTCGCCTGGCACGGCACCCAGATCATGCAGACCGAGCGCAACCTCCCGGACCTGCTCAAGATATTCGCTCCACGTGGTCGGGTGGGCTGCCCCGTTCCTCCAGCTGCAATACGCGATCACGTCGGGTTCACGCTCAGCGCGGTCGCAGAGCATCTGAGCGAAAGTTCGATTTACGGCATCGAACTCCGTCAGGGTGCCCAACACCGGCACCTCCGCACATCCCGTCGACGACGAGGTCGCTGCCCGTGTGTTCTGCCTCTTCATGGTCAGTCCAGTTCCTCAGCCAAGTCGTAGAGTTCGGTCCCCGCGTAACGCTCCATGACCTTCCACTTGCCATCGACCACCTGGAAGATGCCGTAGTCAGGCGTCGCTGTGTTCGTCGGCGTGTAGTCGACGGGACCAGATGCTCCCTGGTAATCGATTTTCTCACCTTTGCCCAATAGCTCCAGTCCTTCATCGAGCGTGTAGACCGGCTTTCCGCCAGGATCTGTTACTTTGTGCAAGTTTTCGGCGATCGCGACTCCTGTCGCTTGTCCCCCGGCCGCCATCGCCAGAACAGCCGAGACGATCGCGTCGTAGGTCAGGCCGGCGGTGGGCTGTTCAGCGATCTCATTGCCGTTCTGCTCTCCGTACGCCTCGGTCAGAAGCTTCCGCATGCCCGCGATGGCCGGGGAATCAGCGGCCATGGCGGACTGACCATATGCGCCTTCGAGGTACTGAGCGCCAACTTCCTTGAGCAAGACCGGATAAGACAGCTCGGCGATGAGAGACCATTTGCCGGGCAGACCCAATCGCGCCCACTCGCGCAAGATCGGCACAGCCGGCTCAACAGAGCCGGCGAGGAAAACGATGTCGGGCTCGGGCTCGAAGGCGCTGCGGACCTCTGGGAGATAAGAAGTTTGACCGCCGTTGAACGCGACCTTCGCCACGACCTCGCCGCCGAGCTTTGTGTAGAAGCTGTCGACCCAGTTGGACGTACTGCGCGCGGAGTCCACGTTCTCGTACAGGATGGACACGGTCTTGAAGCCTCGGTCCCAGAGGTTCTTCGCCACCGTCAAACCGTCGAAAGTATCTGGCCCGACAGTGCGGAAGGTGTAGGGATTGGATCGGGCGTCGAATTCCACCATGCCCGCGTACGGCGATGCAATCGCCACTTCGTTGCGCTCGGCCTGGTTGAGCGTCGCCATGAAGGTCGCCGATGTCGGACCGACGATAAACTGTGCGTTGTCGCTGTTGATGAGCTTGGTCACCGCACGGACTCCGTCCTCGGCGTTGAACTTCTCATCCTCGCTCACCACTTTGAGCTTGGTTCCGTTGATGCCGCCAAGCTTGTTGACGTGCTCCACAACCGCGCGGGTCATCGAATCGACCGGGCCACCCCATACCGCGGCTTCTCCGGACAACGGTGCGGCAACACCGATGACTGCCGCTCCGTCGCCGTCGCCGCACCCCATCAGGGCTGTCCCGGAAGCCACGACGACGGCCATCACCGATAGCTTTCGCGCCGAAATCCCGACTCTGTCCATCTCTCAAATCTCCTGTACCAGAACCAATTCAGGCGGTCGGAATCCGGGCGCCCAGGAATATCTCGGTGAAATTCGGGTCGGCCAGCAGCTCCGGCCCGCTCGCCTCGTGTCGCATCTGACCCGAGTCCATAAGAAACACTCGCTCGCACAAGGGAAGAATCTGCTTAGGGTGCTCCTCGATGACCCAGAGCACGCCGGTCCCCCCGCGTTCGATGCGGCAGATCTGTTCGATGAGCGAATCGACGATCTGGGGAGCGAGACCCGTCGTGGGCTCGTCGAGGATCAACATCTTTGGTCTCATCAGTAAGGACGAGGCAATCGCGAGCTGCTGGCGCTGACCACCCGAAAGAGTTCCCGCTCGTTGCTTGCGTCGCTCGGCAAGGATCGGAAAAGTGTCGAAGGCCTCGTCGAGGCGTTCGCGCGGCAGTCCCATCGCGCGGGTGACGACCTCGAGGTTGTCCTCTACTGACAATGCCCCAAAGACGTTGCGCAACTGCGGTGTATAGCCCAGTCCGCGGCGTGCCCGGTCACGCGCCGGCAGCTGTTCGAGCATCTCTCCGTCGAGTTTGACCGTCCCACCACGTGCATTGACTACGCCCGCGATGGTCTGGACGAGTGTCGTCTTACCGGCCCCGTTCGGGCCGATGATGGCGGTGATGGACCCGTGCCCGGCAGTGAGGGTGACGCCTCGGATGATGTTGTTGCGACCATAGCCACTGGTCACATTGTCCACCTCAAGCAGTGCCATGGTGCGCCCCCAGATAGGTCTCGACAACGACAGGATTGCTGATGACCTGGGCCGGTGGACCGTTCGCGATGACTCGGCCGTCGTACATGACATACAGCGCATCGGAGATCGCGTTGATGAACGACATGTTGTGCTCGATCACCAGGACGGTCATGTTCTCTGTGGTGCACAGATCCCGCACCGTCAACGACAGCCGATGCTGGTCCTCAGGGTTGAGCCCAGACGACGGCTCATCCAGCATCAGCAACGACGGCGGCTCCATGAGCAGACGTGCGATCTGGAGCAAACGTCCTTGCCCGATCGATAGATCTGCTGCGCGGGTATTCGCCAGCTCAGTCAGCGCCATCCGATCCAGCAACTGCCAGGCGCGATCGATAAGGGCACGTTCCCCGACTGCCACGTCGCGTGGTGACGTGAACAGGCGCCAGAGGCGCTCACCGGGCGCCGAGCGGGCCGAGGTCAGCAGATTCTGCAGAACTGACATGTCGGTGAAATCGGCAGTGTTCTGGAAAGTCCGCTTGAGTCCCATCCGCGCGAGCTGATGCGTCGGCATGCCCGTGATGTCACGGCCGTGGAACATCACCGCCCCTGTGTCAGGTCGGAGGAACCCGGAGATCGCGTTGAACAGCGTCGTTTTCCCGGAGCCGTTTGGTCCGATCAGGCCGGTAACCGCGCTGGGGCTGATCTTCATCGCCACACTGTCGAGGGCCCGTAACTGGCCGAAAGCTTTTACCAGCCCGACTACTTCGAGCGCCGGCTGCGTGGCCATCATCGGTCTCCTGCCGCGACCGTGGCCAGCACAGGATGGGAGAGGTTCGCCGTGCCGGGTCTCGGATAGCTGGCCAATCGCGGCCGGAACAGACCCCCGGGCCAGAACAGCAGTATCACGATCAAGACGAGGCCTTGCAGGGCATCTTGCAGACTGGCCATTACTTCAGAGGTGAGAAAGTCCGCCTCGATATAGGTGAGCCCTTCCCGTAGGCCGAGAAGCACCACCGCACCGAGCACTGCACCCGTATTGCTGCCGATCCCCCCGATGATCAACGCGATGAAGACGGTGAAGGTGATGTTCACGTTGAAGAAGGACGGAGTCAATATCGACAGATACCAGACGTACATGACCCCAGCCAGGCCCATGAAGAACGACGCGAACACAAAGGCTTTGAGTTTGACCGTGTAGACGTTGACCCCCAGCGAGCGAGCAACGGCCTCGTTCTGGTTCACCGCAAGCAGACTTCGGCCGTACGCCGACCGCGTCACGCGACGGAAGACCAGGAAGCTAATTCCTAATACCACCAACACAAGTGCCGCGACATACAGCGACTGGGCTCGTCCCGGGATGCCGTCAAGTTCCGGCACCGGCGCGTCCAGGAGGCCGCGCGCGCCATTGGCGATCGCCGGCTGGTTGATGAAGAGCTGACGTATCACCTCGGCCAACGCCAGGGCCACCACCGCCAGGTACTCCCCGCTGACCCTCAGCAGACCGCATCCCACCAGCAGGGCGAGAAGTGCGGCAGACAGGCCGCCTATGATGGTGCCGGCCCACCACGGCAGGCCCAGCCCGAGAATGTAGGTGTACGAGCCGGACTGGGCCGGCATCACAGCGAGCGCGTAGGAGTACGCTCCGATTCCGAAAAACGCTGCGACACCGAAATTGACCATGCCTCCAACACCGAACTGCAGGTTCAACGCCAGGGCCGCGACGGCGTAGATGCCCATCAGGATGGCCAGTCCACCGGCAATCAGCAGAGTGCTCATGCCACACGCTCCTTCGGACCGCTGAAGAGACCCTCAGGGCGGACAAAGACGACCAGCGCGATGACGGCGAAAACCACCATCTGGGTGTATTCGGAAGGAATCGCCAAGGTGGCCAGGCTCGATGTGAGCCCGACAACGACCGCCGCGACCATCACGCCGTAGATACTCCCGAGCCCACCGATGATCGCAGCGGCGGAGATGACCAGCACTTGATCCCAGCCAAGCTCGGGATAGATCCGCGCCGTGAGCGCGATCAGAGTTCCCGCCAGTGCCGCCAGTGCGCTGGCCACCGCCCAGGTGAGGTACTGCAGATGCGAGGTGTTGACCCCCCGAATCTGGGCAAGCGCCGGGTTGTTCGACATCGCTCGCAACGCCCTGCCGCTGTACGACCTGGCGAGCCAAAAGTGCAATGCCACGACGACCAAGGCAGCCGTGCCGATGACGGCGATCTGGTCGGCGCCCGCGACCGCGACCCCGCCGATGCTGATGGTCTTCTGCAACGGCACATCCAGCGTCTTCACGCCGAACCCCGTGAAGAGCTCGATCATCGCGTGCAGGAAGAAGGCGAGTCCCACGGACGCGATCATCGGAATGTAATGGGGGCGCTGGCGCATCGGCCAGAAGATCATTCTCGCGCTCACCAGTCCGACCAGCGTCGTGACGACGATGGCCAGGACACACGACACGATCCAGTGCAACCCGACCAACACGTTGAACCCGTATGCGCTGAACCCGCTGAGCACGATGAGCTGTGGATGCGCGATGTTCAGGAAACCTTCGACGCGGCGTAGGAGTTCGAAGCCCACTGTCGCGAGCAGCAGAACGGCGCCGCTGACCAATCCGGCGACAACGACGGTCAACACGACTGCGCCTTGGCCGCGGGAGCCTTCCTGCCACTCCACCGTTGCCGCAACTCTCGTGCGGCCGGGTCGTCGAAATAGTCGGCAGCGGCCTTCAGCGTGCGTTGCAGGGACGCCTCATCGTGCACGTCGTCCGCAGCGTTGACGCTGCCCTTCAAGGCACCATAGAGCACCGGAGCCTTCGAGCCGGCGGCGCGCGCCGTTGCGACGGCCGCGGGGATCAGCTCCTTGGGACCGGAGACGAGTTCGTCGATTAGGCCGATGTCGAGAGCGTGCTGCGCGTCGAAAAGCTGACCCGACAGGATGATTCGCCGGGTAACGCGCACCCCGAGCACCCGGTTGGCTCGTTGGATTCCCTTGTCCGCCGGTAGCAGTCCGTGATTGATCTCGGGAAACCCGAACCGCGCCGAATTGACTGCCAACACACTGTCCGAAAAGAGCGCGACCTCCATACCGCCGCCAACACAGTGCCCATTGATCGCGCTGACCACCGGACGCGGGTAGCGATCCATCGCCACGAGTAGTGCGTGGAATTCCCGCATTCGGATCTCTATCTCGCCGGCGAGCGCACCCTCCAGCTCCTTGATGTCGCCTCCGCCGCTGAAGAACCGCTCTCCCTTACCGGTGAGGACGATCGGTGGTGCGTCCGGCCTGGCGCGGAGCTGCTCGAACAGGCCGGCAAGATCGTGGATGAGCTGGCGGTTCATCGCATTTGCCGGTGGCCTGTCCAGCGCGACCACCAGAACGCCATCGTGGTCAGCGGTGTCGAGAGTGGCGGACTGGCCGGTCGCGAGTGCGCTCATAGGTCACCTGGCTACGTTCGCCGGTTGCGGTCCCAGGACAGAGCGCCCTTCGCCGCGTGCGGACGGATACTCCGGCGGACGGCCTTCTCGGAAGGCCTGTCGGGCCTCGAAGTAGTCTGCACTCGCGAATCCGATGACCTCCAGTGCCGCGGAAAGCTCGTGCTGCGGAAGGGCATTGGTGAGCCATCCGGTGTTCAGGGACCGCTTTGTCCAGCGGATCGCCTGCTGCGAGCCCTGCGCAAGTTCGTCGGCGATCTCGAGGGCGCGATCCAGCACATTCTCCCTCGGTACAGCGAGACTCACCAAGCCGATTCGTTCAGCTTCGATGCCGGTCATACTCGCCGAAGTCAACTGGTAGTACTTTGTCTTGGCCATCCCCACGAGCAACGGCCAGATGAGCGAGGAATGGTCACCGGCGACCACACCGACACGGGTGTGCCCGTCTCGAAGCAGTGCGTCCTCGGCAGCGACGCTGATGTCAGCCAGAAGCGCCATCGACAACCCCCAGCCAACCGCGGGACCGTTGATCGCCGAGATGAGCGGCTTGTCCATGTTGAGGATGGCCGTAATCCGCTTGCGCTCGCCCTCCATGAGCGCCACCGCTTCGTCCAGCGTGGGCTCTGGCTGGCGTACGTCCATGCCCGTGCAGAAGCCACGGCCTGCGCCGGTGATGACGGCAACTCGCGTTTCCGGGTCTCGGTCGACGTCCACCCAGATGTCCGAAAGATGATCGAACATCGGCATCGTCAAGGCATTGAGCCGGTCGGGTCTGTTGATCGTGATGAGCAGAACACCATTGGGCCTGCGTTCGATCAGGATCTCCTCGGGGTAGCGGCTGAAGATGTCATCAGCGGCCAATTTGCTCATCGTGTCTCTCCTACCTTGACAACATTCCTATGGGAATTCGACTGGGATTTAGACTCTTCGAACGCTTCGAGCTCCGCATAATGCGCGGGCCGGGCCGTGCGGATGTCGGCCAGAATCGCGTCAGCGGGGCGCACCACGGCCCGTGGGTTCTTGAACCTGGGGATGACGTACTTGCCGAAGAGCTCGATCGACTTCATCAGCTCTCTGTGTGGGAGTCCATCGATTCTCATGACGATGGCGTCTGCGCCAAGGTCGGCGAATCGCTGCACTTGTGCCGCACAGTCATCCGGATCGCCCACGATGAATCCGGACGATTCCTCGAACATGTATCGCTCATCGTTGAAGTCGACGTTCCGTACCGCGCCCATGTACTGATAGTCGGCCGACAACTTGGACAGGCGCTCATACGCGTCAGTCGAAAGAGCCACCGTCTCTTTCAGATTCCGCGCCCACTTGAGGGCTTCCTCACGGGTCTCGGCACAGTGCATTCCGCCTCCGACCGCGACGAGCTTCTGCGCTTGGAGCGGATAGGCATGCGTAGCTCCGTCGAGGGCATCGTCGTAGATGCGCAACATGCTCTCGACAAACTCGAAGCCGAGGTAAAACCCACCGACGATAGCCCCGATGCCGAGCTCGGCGGCCTTGCGAACCGAATCAGGACTGCCGGCGGCCATCGAGATGGGGGGATATGGCTGTTGAATTGCCTTGGGCACCAGGCTTCGCGGCGGAATCTTGTAGTGCTCGCCAACATAGGAGAACACGTCATTGTGCAGAGCCCGGCGGATGACCTCCAGCCCTTCTATCAGCTGAGCCTTGTTCTCGCTTGGTTCAACTTCGAAGGCGCGCAGCGCAAGTGTCGTGTTCCCGCGCCCAACTCCGAGTTCCACGCGGCCGCTGGACAGGATGTCCTCGGTTGCCAACCGTTCGGCAACGCGAAGGGCATGGTTGATGCGCGTGGGCAAGAGAGTGACCAAGTGCATGAACCGGATGCGCTTGGTCAGCGCCATCAGGTACGGATAGATGACCTCAGGTGCGGAGGTTGTCGCCGTGCCGATCGCGACGTGCTGCTCGGACGTTCCGAACGCGTCGAACCCGACCTCCTCCGCCAGTAGGACCTCGTCCACGAGCTCGCGGTAGCGGTGCTCATGGGTATGCCCCGGGACCGTCTCGCCTTCGCTCATGAAAATGAACCGCATATTCACACCACTTTCCACTAGGTGAACGATCCTTAACGTAAGACGCGGCGCCTTCGTTGTCAACGCGGAACTTCGATCGAGTTTCAAGTCTGTCCCAGGCGGCCATTGAAACCCTGTTTAACTGGTCATATGAGGTGACCTGGCGGCGCGGCCACGGTTCTGTGGGCCCATAACGCCTAGCCGACGCTAGTTACGAGATATTAATGCTTGTTAATTTCGCCCTGCCCAGCCGTCCGGCCAGCGGAGGTGCAACGCGGCATCAACCTCGTGCGCGCCCCTCGATCGCTCCCGGACTCGGCGGCGCCTGGCACCGTGGCTATCGTTGTTTGCCATGACCACTGACGCTGCCGCGCACGAGCCGTCCACCGGCACTTCACGCCGAGATGTCTTGCTCAAGGTGGCCGCCGACCTGTTCTTGCGAAACTCCTACGACGGAGTGACTGTGGACATGATCTGCACAGCGGCCGGAATTTCCGGGCCGGGCCTCTACAACCACTTCGAGAACAAGCAGGCCCTCTTGATCGCCGTCGTGGAGAGTCCCTTGGCGGCTCTGCACCGGTTCGCCAGGGAAACGGCGGAAGCGGAGCCCGATCCGCGGGCGGCACTGGCGATCTTGGTCGACTTCCACATCAGGAGCGTGGTGACCTCAGCTCCGACGACACTTGTCTTCATGAAGAACGAACACGCCTTACCGGAGAAGGACCGGCGGCGAATCCGGCGCGAGATGAATCTCTATGCCGAGGAATGGATTTCCATCGTCGCAGCATTGCGGCCTGACCTGTCCGAGCCAGAGGTTCGGCTACTCACCCATGCGGTGTTCTCAATGCTCAATTCAGTGGCAACTCTCAACAAGGGCCTGGACCAGGAATCCATCGTCAAGACGATGTCGACCGCAGCGATCAAGGCACTCACCTCGCCTCGCGACGAATGACACGCTGGGCGGGCCCAGCCAGATACTCGCGTAGGGATTCCACTTCGGCACCGTCAGGGATGGCTCACGGAACCGTTCGACTCTTGGTGCGTTAGTACAGCGCAGCCAGTGTCATCGCTACGCATACTGTGCCGATCAGCCCAACATAGGCACGGGCGTGGACGATGTCGGGGATCGTGATCCCATAGCGCCGCAGCACAACCACCACGGGTGTCGCACCCAACAGCAGCGCGGCCGCAGAGGTGACATCCACCGATGCGATCAGCGGCACAACGGCGGGTGCCGTGATGGCCAGCGTCATCGGATTCGCAAGAGCTGTCGCCGATTCCATGGAATGGCCGGCTCGACGCAGCAACGGGACGGTAAGCACGCTGCCACCCACTCCGAGGAACGCGGCAACAGCGCCAACCGGGAGCCCGAATCCGGCTCGAATAGTGCGGCGTTGAGTGGCCACCCCGACGGGGCGGACGAAACCCGGCCGGACGACGGCATCCATGAGGGTTATACCCAGGTACGCCACGAACGCCCACTGCCCGAGTTCGGCCGGCGCGAATCGCGCGGCCAGGCCGCCCACTATCCCGCCCATCGCCAGCAGTGCCAGCAGGGCACGCTTCCCGCGCAGGCTCGCAAGGATCTCGCGGCGGGTCGACGCGGTGGCAATAGCTGAAGCGGCGAAGACTACGACGGCCGATGTGGCCACTGCGGTTCGCATCGCTTCAGCGCCGAGTTCGGCGTCCGCCCACACGATCACCGGGACGGTGACGAACCCGCCGCCAAAACCGAACAACACCGTCGTGACGCCCGAAAGCGCACCAATTACGACCAGGATCTCGAAGGTCACGCTCTCATCGAATCGTCCCTGGGGGTCTGCCGACAAGCGAAAGCCGGACGACTATCTTCGCGTTTCGGACATAGGATGGGCAGGTGCGCAATGTCGCGGCAGATGACTTCGACGAGGTACCGCGGGTGGTATTGCCCGTAGGAACCGACTATCCCGACGGCTTCGTACTGGACTGGCATTCGCACCGACGTGCGCAATTTCTGCACAGCTTGACCGGAGTGATGGTGGTCGAAACGCGCGACGGCACCTGGACAGTTCCCACGGACCTCGCGGTACTGATCCCGCCGGGCGTTCAGCACCTGATGCGAACTCAGGAGGTGAGCACTCGCAGCCTCTACATAGAACCCCAGGCCGTGCCCTGGTGGCCCCACCGCTGCATCGTGGTGGAAGTGACCCCGCTGCTGCGTGAACTCCTGCTTGTCGCAGTAGATTTCGACGCCGACTACGATCCGTCCGGTCGCGAGGGCGCAGTTACTACGTTGCTGTTGCATGAGATCGCCGCGCTGACTCCCGTGTCACTTCATGTCGCACTGCCCAGCGCCTCGGACCTAGGCGCACTATGTCGCGACTACCTCACCGAACCGGACGTTCGAATTGATAACGCGCAGTGGGCCGCCCGGGTGAACCTCGGCGAGAGAGCATTCAGCCGCCGGTTCCGCGCCGAAATGGGCGTCAGCCCGGCCGCATGGCGTCGCCGCGCGCGACTGCTCGCCTCAGTTCCACTCCTACGCCACGCCACTGTCACCGAGGTGGCAGGCCGCCTCGGGTACGCAAGCCCGGCTGCGTTCACGGCCGCCTTCTCCGCCGAGTTCGGAACATCGCCATCGCGTATGACGGGCGCCCCGGGCAGGCTGACAGGCCGAGCACATCCTGATCGGTAGCCAGCACCACTTCGTGCGGCGCACATGGGATTACCTAGGTGGCCAGCCGCCGCACAATCTGACCGGCCCGGCGCAGCACGTCCATCTGCGCCGGGTTGTACAGATCGGCCATCGCGTCATCGATAGCCTTCTCGGCAAAGTTCGCACCGCGCGGGGCGTCGGCGCGGGCCTCGGTGAGTCCGGGATGGGCCTGCCGGACCGACCAGATGTAGGGCGCCAGCCGCTCGGCGAGGTCCTGGCGTGTCGCCTCGTCGGCGTCGGCGGAAAGTGTGTCCAGCTCCGATGCGGCCGGATCCTCGCGGGTGTCCCTGATCAGGTCGGCATAGACCTGTCGGCCGCGGGGGCCCAGCACCCGGCTCAGGACCACCATCAGTTTGCGATCCGCGTCGGTCATCTTGGCGACGGCGTCCACGGGCGCGAACTCGGGCGGCAGATCCGTCGGCGCGGAGTTCTCCAGCAGCTCACCGAGCTCCTCGCGGGCCCGTTGCAGCCGATCGATGGTCGCCGCCAGCTCGGCGTCCAGTTCCCGCAACGCCTGTTCGGGATGCTCGTCGGTGTCACCCAACGCCGCGATCTGCGGGAGCGAGAACCCCAGGTCGACGAGCCGTTTGATGCGGACCAACCGGACCAGGTGCGCCACGCCGTACTGCTTGTACCCATTTGACCGGCGTTCAGGCTCCGGGAGCAGGCCGACCTGGTGGTAATGGCGGACGGCTCGCAGACTGGTTCCGGCCAGTTCGGCGATCTCCCGAGTACTCCACGCCACCCGTCCATCATGCCCATGCCCATGCCCGGGACTTGACTGTGCCGCTACGTCCGAGTGTGCGATGGAGGCATGCCAACACCCGAGTTGCTCTCCGTCGACGATCTGTTCGCGCCGCCCGCCCGCGCGCAGGCATCGATCTCACCCGACGGCACCCGTATCGCCTACCTCGCGCCGTGGCGTGACCGCCTCAACATCTGGATCCAGGACGTGGACAACCTCGACGGCGAGCCGCAGCGCGTTACCGCCGACAGCACCCGCAGCATCATTCACTACGAGTGGACCAGGGACTCCCGCTGGCTGCTCTACCTGCAGGACACCGGCGGCGACGAGAACTGGCACGTCTTCCGAGCCGACCCGCAGGACCCCGAGTCCGGTGGGGTCGATCTGACCCCGTTCCCGGGAGCGATGGCCGCCCACGAACTGCTCGGCGACCCGGCCAAGGCGATGGTGTACTCCAACAAGCGCACACCGACCCTGATGGACGCCTATGAGCTGGACATCGCCACCGGTGAACTCACCATGGTGGCGGAGAACCCCGGCAAGGGAGCAGGCTGGCGGGCCAGTAGCAACGGCGACTTGTTCTCCACCGCACTGACTGCCGACGGTGACGTGGAGCTGTTGCAGTGGGAGCCGCGGACCGAGACGCTGCGCTCCATCGTCACCTTCGACGGCCGTGACTACACGATGGGGCTGTACCCGATCACCGTCACCCCGGACGGCACCGGCATCTGGATCGGCTCCAACGAGGGCACCGACCGGACCCGCATCGTGCGCGTCGACGTCATCACCGGCGAGCAGACCCACGTCGACAGCCATCCCGTCTACGACGTGGACACCCGGGCCAGCGTGTTCACCACACTGGCCGAGCCGCTGATCCTGGACCGGCGCACCGGCGATCTGCTCGGGGTGCGGTACCTGTTGGAGCGTCAGGTGATTCAGCCGCTGGATCCGCACTTCGCCGCGGTGCTGGCGAACCTGGAGAAGCTGTCCGACGGCGACGTGAACGCCCTGAGCTCCGACCTGACCGGCCGACGCTGGGTGGTCAACTTCACCCATGACCGCGAAGCGGGGATGACCTACCTCTACGACCACGACACCGGGGACAGTCGGCTGCTGTTCGGCTCGCATCCGCAGCTGGATCCCGAGATCCTGGCATCGATGGAGCCGGTCACCATCCGCTCGCGCGACGGGCTGGATCTGCACGGGTATCTGACTCTGCCGGTCGGGTTGCCGGCGAACAATCTGCCGATGGTGCTGCTGGTGCACGGCGGGCCGTGGACGCGGGACGGTTGGATGTTCACCCCACCGGTGCAACTGCTGGCCAACCGCGGATATGCGGTGCTGCAAGTCAACTTCCGCGGGTCGGCGGGCTTCGGCAAGGCCTTCACCAAGGCCGCGGTCGGTGAGTTCGCCGGCAAGATGCATGACGATCTGATCGACAGTGTGGACTGGGCCGTCGAGCAGGGATATGCGGATCCGAAGCGGATCGCCATCTTCGGCGGCTCCTACGGCGGCTACGCGACGCTGGTTGGTATCACCTTCACACCCGATGTGTTCGCCGCCGCAGTCGATTACGTCGGTATCTCCGATCTGAGCAACTTCATGCGGACGCTGCCTGAGATCGCACGCCCGCACCTGGCCAACAACTGGCACCTGTTCGTCGGCGACCCCGACGACCCAGACCAGTTGGCCGATATGCTGTCGCGTTCACCGATCACGAAGGTTGACCAGATCCGCACGCCGCTGCTGGTCATCCAGGGCGCCAACGATGTTCGCGTGGTGCAGGCCGAATCCGACAACCTGGTCGAGGCGTTGCGCGACCGCGGAGTCAAGGTGGAGTACATGATCAAACACGACGAGGGGCACGGATTCATCAATCCGGACAACGTGATCGACATGTACAAAACGGTCGACCGCTTCCTCGCCGAGCATCTCGGTGATGGAAGGAAATCGTGACCGACAAACTGGAGCAGGGACATTCACCAACCTTGCTCGAACGCACGGGCGGGGTGTCCGGTCTGGTGTACGCCAGCCTGCCCACGTTTGCCTACGTCATCACGAACGCGATAGCGGGCCTGAACGCGGCAGTCGTGATATCTATGGGCTTCAGCGTCGGTCTGATCGTGATCCGACTGTCGCGCAAGCAACCCATTCAGCCGGCGGTATCAGGACTGCTCGGGGTCGTCGTCGCCGCGCTGATCGCCTACTACACCGGGTCGGCCGAAGACTACTTCCTGCCTGGAATCTGGCTCAGTCTGGCGATGGCGACCGTGTTCTCCGTATCCCTCTTGGTACGGCGCCCTTTGGTCGGAGTGATATGGAACCTGCTGCGTAGTACCGGGCCCGATCGATCATGGCGCACCGACACCGTGGCGCTGCACGCGTTCGACGTCGCCACGCTGGCATTCGTGGCGTTGTTCTCCGCGCGATTCGTTGTGCAGCAATGGCTTTACGATGGTGGCTTCACCGGCTGGCTAGCGTTCGCCCGGATCGCCATGGGCTATCCACTGCTCGGCGCGGTGTCCGTGATCGTGTACTGGGCGATCCGCCGGGCAAACCGACGAATAGACCCAGATACCCATCGGCTCAGCACCGGGACCGATGCGAGCGACTCTCCCGAGCCCGCTGCTCGCGCCTGATTCGCTGCCGGGGCAGCTCCCGGCTACACCCGGGTCGGATAGCAGGGCGCGGCGGCATTGTCGAGATCCCGACATCCACGCGGCATCAACTTGAGAATTCCGACGCGGAGACCTGAAAACGACGGCACTGCCGGTTGCCATTCTCGATGGCGGACGGCACCTTTCTGCCCTGCATGTTTTCTCGACGTTGCCACGGCGCTGGCGGATTCTGTTGCCATATAGATGGCAGATCCTGAAACGAGACGATTGTGCAGAACTGCAGAAAGCGTTTCTGGGACTCGTTCGTTGATTTCTCGGGCGGCTTTGTGAGGTTGCACCGGCGGGCAGATGTGCCCCGGTATCTCGGTTGTCGTTGAGCGCCTTTGGTCACGGCGTTGCGCTGGTAAGGGATTCGCGCTCAGCTTCCAGGCCGGACACCGCTCGAATAGCGCTGATGGTCGGCGGTGCAAGGAACTGTTTACACGCGACTACAGGCCATGTTCGCTTCGGAATACCTCATATGTGGCGGCGATGATTTCGCAGGTTGCCTCCGGATGATCCGCGGCGACGCGCGCGATGGCGGCTCGTGTGAACGGTCCAAGGTCGGTGGCGCCACCCAAGTCTTTTCCTTGGGTGAGAGCAGCGTTGAAAGTCGTTCGGAACTGTTCGGGTAGATGCCTTTCGCATAGCTTATCGATGACCGCAGTGTGCGCGGAAATCCTAGCGGCAGAACGGTGCAACGGGTTGTCAGTCGGCATTGGTGTCTCCCTGGTCGTGGCAGCGAGGCATCCGCGTGCCTATTCCGGTGAGGATCTCGCAGGCGATAGTGCCGGGGGCGCCGGCGAGATCGGTGGCGCTGGGTACAGCGGTAGCGGGGTCACCGAAGATAGTCACGGTATCCGCCACTTCGATGCCCAGGCCGGTGACGTCGACGACGAATTGGTCCATGCACCCCTATGCATCCGCCGGTGAAGCCACGAACCCGCTCCTAGGTGTCAGTCGTACTGCATGCATCGCCGTCAGCCGTCCCGCTGGGCCCTTTTCCGGGGATGGAGTCCAGCAGCAGCTGGGTGTAGGGGTGGCGCGGATGTGTGAAGAGATCGTTGCTGGGTCCGTGCTCGACGATGACGCCACCGTGCATGACCGCGGCACGTTCGGTCATGTAGCGGACGACGGCGAGATCGTGGCTGATCAGCAGCATGGACAGTCCGCGCTCCTCCTTGAGGGTTAGGAGCAGGTTGAGGATCTGTGCTTGCACGGAAACGTCCAGTGAGGATGTTGGCTCGTCGGCAACCAGGAGATCAGGCCCACAGGCCAGGGCCCGCGCGATACCGACCCGTTGGCATTGGCCGCCGCTCAGGCGTGCAGTTCGCGAGCCGAGCGCCCGGGAGGGTAAGCCGACCTCCTCCAGGAGCTTGCGCGCCTGGTCGATGGCATTGCGCCGAGACCCGGCGTTCCAGCGGTGGAATGAGTCGGCGACGATTTCCTCGGCGCTGAGCTTCGGGTTGAGCGCACCATAGGGGTCTTGGAAGACCATCTGGACTCTGCGGCGCATCGCGTCCTTGGCCGGCCGCTTACCCCAAGCTTGTCCGCAGATAAGGACCGTACCCGCCTGCGGGGCCACCAAACCGATGATCACCTTTGCCAAAGTGGTTTTCCCGCAGCCACTCTCACCGACAAGACCGACGGATTCACCAGCTTCGACAGCGAGGGAAACCCCCTTGAGCGTGAGTTCGCGGGCATCGTATCCCGCAGTCACGCCCGACACTTCGACCAGTAGTTCAGACATCGAATTCCTCTTCAGCACGTATACACCGGACGAAATGCCCTGCTTCGACCTCGTCGACCGGCGGGGGGCTGCTCCTGCATTGGTCCACGGCGAGCGGACAGCGGTCTGCGAATCGGCAACCCGATGGCCAGGCACCCACCGCAGGTGGGCGCCCCGGCAAGCCTTTCAACCGTGCCCCCAAATCGTCGGTCATCGATGGACGCGCTTGCATCAGCGCGGCCGTGTAGGGATGCCGAGACCTCCCGAAAATTGTTTCGGTGCTGCCTGATTCCATTGACTGCCCGGCATACATCACCAGGACGCTGTCGCAGACATCGCTGACAACGCCGAGATCGTGTGTCACCAGAATGAGTGCCATGCCGGTCGAAGTACACAGCTCGGTCAACAATTCCAGAAGCCGACGTTGCACAGTCACATCTAGAGCTGTGGTCGGCTCGTCTGCGACCAACAGTCGCGGCTCGCCGGCAATACCGAGTGCGAACATGACACGCTGGCGCATGCCACCGGACAGCTCGTGCGGATACTTGGTGAGTACTCCTTTGGGGTCGGGCATATGCACCGCTGCCATCAGCTCCTCGGCGCGCCGCGTTGCGTTCTTCTTGCTCACCCCGAAATGCCGAACCGCCTCGGTAAGCTGTTGGCCGATCTTCATTACGGGGTTCAGCGAGTTCAGCGAACTCTGTGGGATGAAACCGATTTCGCTTCCCCGGATCTGCCGCCACTGCCGGTCGTCCAAGGTAAGCAGATCCATATCGCGATACCGTAACTCGCCGGAGGCCTCCAAGCCCCTCCGCTGCAGGGCACCGAGCACCGCTCGACAGGTGATCGATTTGCCGGATCCGGTCTCCCCCACGATGCCCAGGCGTTCGCCCTGGGAGAGCGTGAAACTCACTGAGTCCACGATAGGTACCTGACCGGCGCGGACGACAAGGTCCCGGGCGCTCAGGAGGATGTCGTGGGAATCAGCGGCGGCCGCAGCTGGCATGTTGATCTCCAGAGTTGCTGGGGCGTGGGTGCTCATTTGTCCCCCTCGGACAGGACTCGGGACCCCTGCCCCATGAGCCGGACTGCGATACCGGTGCACACGATGAACAGACCGGGACCTAGGCATACCCAAGGTGCCTCGCTCAGAACTGAACGGCCGTCGTAGATGATGCTGCCCCACTCGGGAGTCGGTGGTTGCACGCCGGCACCCAGGAACGGCAGGGCGGCAATCACGCCGATCACCAACACCGCGTCGGACAACCCATACGTGAGTGTGGCGGGCAGAACATTGGGGAAGATGTGGCGACGCACGGTCGTCCACCAACTGAGGCCGCTGACGCGCGCTGCTACCAGGAAGTCGCGCTGACGCAGCGAGAGCGTCTCGCCCCGCGCAATACGCGCGTAGACGCTCCAGCTGGTCAGGAACAGCGCGACCAGAATTCCGGGAACGCCGGGCGGCAGGATCCAGAATGTGGTCGATTGTCCGATCACTACGGCAAGGGCAAGGATCAGGATGTTGAAGGGAAACGCGAGAATCGCGTCGACGGTACGCATGATGACCCGGTCCAGCAGCGAGCCAGCGACCAGTCCTGACGCGATCCCGACCACTGTGCCGACAAGCAGCGGCACGACAACTCCGATGAAGGCGACGCCGAGGTCCAGTCGACCACCGATGAGGGTGCGGATGAAGACATCGCGCCCGAACGCGTCCGTACCGAATGGGTGGGCCAGGCTCGGACCGGTGAGTGGTATGCCCACGAAGTCGGTGGTCGAGGTGGTGACGAACAACGGCACCAGGACGCACAGCGCAACAATGGTGCCGAACAGTCCCGCGCCGGCAGCAAAGGTTCCGTTGACGCGAGTCGACGCTAGCCGTGCGCGCGCTGCGACGGCGATCGGTGCAAGTGAGGTCATGAGCGTGCCCTTGGGTCGACGGCAGCATGGAGGAGATCGGCGACGAGATTGCCCGCAAGGACGATGAGTGCGGTGATCACGGCGGCTCCCTGGATGGTCGGATAGTCACGCTGGGAAACGGCATTCACCAATTGGGTTCCGATTCCCGGCAGGTCGAAGACCGCCTCGATGACGGCGGCGCCGCCGATCAGAGTCCCTATGTTCATACCCACGACCGAGATGGTCGGCATCAGACTGTTCGGCAGCACATGACGCAACGCCACCCGGGTCGGGCTGTGGCCGCGCAGGATGGCGGCCTCAACGAAGTCCTCGTTCATGATCTGGCGGGCACTCGTCCACACCGCGCGATGCACCAGTGCGCCGAGGTAGGCGCTGAGTGCCAACGCCGGCAACCACACGAATTGCCCATTGGCAGGCCAACTCCCGGCCCATCCCCCGGCCGGCGCCAATCCCCAGCGCACGGCTACGAAGACCAGCATGATGAGTCCGAGAAGGAAAGGCGGGGTCGCCAGCGATGAGGTGGACAGCACCTCGAGGGTGTTGCGCACCAAGCCCGATTTCGACAATGCGGCCACCAGACCGCTCAGCGATCCGAACAGCACCGAGATGACCACCGTCGTGGCGATGACCGACAGGGTCACCGCCAGAGGCGGAAATAGCAGGCTTTCCACTGATTGCCCCGGGTGCGCCACCGACTGCCCGAAATCACCTTGCACGACGTCACCTACATAGGTGAGGAACTGGTTCAGGAGTGGCCTATCAAGCCCGAGAGCTTCCCGCAGTGCGGCAACCTTTTCCGGCGATGCGTGGATCCCCAGGATGGTGCGTGCTGGATCGCCGGGAACCAGATGCACCAACAGGAAACTCAGCGCCACCACGATCAATGTGACGACGATCGAATCGAGGAGGCGCTTTCCCGCGGCGATCGCCAGGCGGGCTGCGGGAGCGTTACGCCAGCGCATACGGGTCTCTGGTGGTGCGCCGTTCGGGCGAGTCGGCACCTTCTGTTCACTGTCCGCAATCACCGTCACAAGCCCAGACCCGATCCGTCGGCGCGGGTGCGATCGGGCTGACCGACTGCCACCGCAATCTCCCAAAGCGACCGTTGTGAGACCCAAGCCATCGCGGCGGCACGGCCACAGTTCCGCGTAGCTGATTCTGGCGGAGAAATCACGACATCGGACCGGTCGACTGAGGGCATGCCGGGGAGGCCACCCCTTCCTCGGTCATGGGTCTCACAGGTCATACGCATATCCCGTCATCTACTGATAGTATGTCTTTAGTGAAGCGCACCACAGAAGCAGTGTCAATACGCGAATGCCGCGCCCATCGTCCGCCACCTCGCCAAGCAGTTCGGTGCGGCCGGCGCGCGCGTACCACAGTTCGCAAGCCGCCCCGGCTGGAGCAGCACGATGCCAGGTGACACCCCCGTAAAGCCGGTGCTGCCAGCGTGGACGGCGACGGAACCCGCCGACCGAGCGGACTGCATCAGCCAACAACAGTGGAAGGGAACATCCCTGCAGGACAGCATGTTTGATCCGGCAGGGAACAGCGTTCCGATTGTCCAGTCCGGTTTGATGTGGCCAATGGCCTGCGTACGTTTGTCTTCGATGCACCACAACGCCGCGGTCGTACGCGACGTGTGCCAGGCGCACGGGGTGCAGCTGGCACCGCACATGAAGGCCAGTATGTCGCCGGAGGTCGCAGCGCTGCAGACCCACGGGTCTCCGTGGGCGCTCAGCGTGGCATCGGCGGCACAGCTGATGGCCGTGCGTTCCTGGGGCGCCGGGCGGGTGCTGTTGGCCAATGAGACCAGCGACCCAACGTTGTTGTCTTGGCTGCGTGCCGAACTCGTCCGCGATCCTGGGTTCGAGTGCTACTTCTATGTGGATTCGGCAGCCGGTGCCGCCCTGGCAGGGAAGTATCTGGCCGAGGCGCCGTCGGCGTACACCCTCATCGAATGCGGCTACCCCGGCGGACGGGCTGGCGCACGTCGGTACAACCAGGTCGCCGAAGTTGCCTATGTGGCTCGCGATTGTGGGCTGCGTGTGGTCGGCGTTGCGGGTTACGAAGGCATGCTCGCCGAGGATCGTTCGGATCGCTCCATTCGACGTGTGAGGTCCTTCGGGCTGTTGTTGCGGCGCTGGCTTGGCCAACTCGACGAGGACGGACTTCTCGACTCCGCGTGCGAAGAGTTCGTGATCAGCTGCGGGGGCAGCATGTTCTTCGATGTGCTCGCACGGGAACTCGGGGCGCCGTGGGCGTTGGCGCGCCCGGTGGTTCCGGTGCTTCGAGCGGGTTCGTTCATTCTTCACGACCACGGCCACTACGCGGGAGCCGGGCGACCTGGTCGTGACCTGGGTTTGCGGCCGGCGCTAGAGATCTGGGCGCAGGTTCTGTCGCGCCCGGAATCTGACTTGGTGATCCTTGGTGCCGGTCGTCGCGATATCGGTTCCGATCTGGGATTGCCCGTCGTCGTGCGCAGCGTCGCTCCGGCTGCACCACTGCATCGCGCCGAAGCAGAGGTGTTCGATATGCACGACCAACATTTGTTGGTCAAAGTTCCTCCCACACACCGCGTTAACGTCGGCGATGTGGTGGTTCTCGGCGTTTCGCATCCGTCAATCACCATGGACAAATGGCCCGCGTTAGCAGTGCTCGATGACGATGACCGCATCATTGGCCGCATCTCGACCTATTACTGATGAAATCCAACAGCTTCAGGCCCGGCCTTGAGGGGCCGGGCCTGAACTCTGCGTAGGGAGATGTCGTGCCGACGTGAAAGGTCTATTGACCCGGGCCGGTTTCGGCGGTCCCGACCTGGAACACACCTGCCGGCGTCAACGCCACTACCCGCGGCGACAACGACGATGCCCAGATCGAGGCAAAATCAGTTAGTGGGACAAACGGCAGATCGCGAGCGAACCGGTCGTTGATCTTGGTGAGAATGCCTGTGCGTGCCGTCCGATCGGCGGCCGCTGATAGTTGAACCACCAGGTCGGTCATCTCCGGTGAGTTGTACGACGAAAACAGGGAGTTGATCCCGCCATCGGGGGTGAGGCCCAGCGGCAGCATCGTCAGCTCGGGCGCGTTCGCCAAGTCGTAGAGGCTACTGACCTCCATCTGAAAATTGCCGTTTTGCTCGTTGGTGTTGATGGTGGACTGGTCTACCGTCTGCAGAGCGACGGTGATTCCGACATCGGCGAGGTTCTGCTGAATGATGGTGGAGATGGAGTCGAAGGGCGCAAACCCTGACCGCACCATGATGTTGAGGTTGCACCCGCCCTGGCAGGCCGTCCCCTTCAGGAGTTCTTTGGCCTTCTCGATGTCACGGTCGGTGGATACCGAGGAGTCATGACCCTCCATCGTCGACGGCAAGAAACTGCCGAGAACCTTGTTCTGGCCCAAGTAGGCGATGTCGTTGATCTGGTCGCGGTCGATCGCAGCCGAAATCGCCTGCCTCACTTTCGGTTCGTCGAGCGGTTTGCTGAGGTTGTTCATGAACAGATATACGCCGCCGTACTGTGGAGTGGCGTAGGCCTTGGCCGGCGACTTCACCTGCTTGGCTAGAGCTGCCGACAGCTGGCCGGCGACGTCGATCTGACCGGTATTCAGTTGGGCTAGACGGGTGTTGGCGTCAACGACGACTTTGAACTCGACATTGGGCACTACGGGCTGTAACTCAGCGGGGTAGTTCTCGTTGCGTTTGAACACCACGTCGTTTGGATTGTTCGCCACCAAAGCGTACGGACCTGCCGAGACGGGGTGCTGCCAGAATTGCGGATCTGTCGCGGCTGCGGCAGGAAAGACGCCGACCGGCGCTTCGGTCAGGGCAAGCGGGAAGCTCGCGGCCGGGTGCTTCAGGGTGAAGATGACTTCGGTGGTGCTGGGCGCCGTCACCGAGGCCAGGGACCCGATGATGCCGGCATTGGCGTTGGCGGGGTCGTGGAGGGCACGTTCGAATGTCGCCACAACATCCGCGCCGGTCAGCGGACTTCCGTCGGAGAACATCAAGCCATTCCGCAGCGTGCACGTGTAGTTGAGCTGCGAGTCGTCGAATTGACAACCCGTCGCCAAACCCGGCGCTGCCTTGCCTTCCCGCTGCACCATCAGGGTTCCGGAGATCAGCCCGAGCGCCATCACGTCGACCTCCTGTGTCGCCTGATTGGGATCGATTGAGACGATCGAGGCTCCAACGCCGACGCGGATCGTGTCAGGAATGACAGCGGGTAGGTCGCCGGTTGTTTCCGCGACGCCGGCGGTGGACATCGGCTGTTCTCCCGCCGTCCCGCAAGCAGTCAGCAATCCACCACTGATCGCCACGATCGCGACCGCCGCGAGCGACCTACATTGTGTCTTCATAGTCTCATCCTGTCAGTCACTCATACTATTTGTTGTGGAACGGCCGGGATCGCCTGCTCAATCGCTACCGAACGGGCCTGCACGGTCATCGACGGTCCTCGGCAGGAAACGTGATGGACTGGACCTTCGGGGGATTCAGCGACGTCAGGGTCACAGCGCAGCGCAGCTGTCCGCGCTGACCGCGCACTGCCCATTCCAAGTGGGCGGGCGAGGTGCTCACGGGCTCGCATAGCTCGAGCGGTTGCTGTCGGCAATCGTCCGTGAAGTCGACGGCTGCTGCGGCGGAGGCGAACTGGGCCCGCCGCTGGAGTCGAGGCAGGTCCAAGTCAAGGTTGTCGGCGAATATCCGGTCCGCCACAGCGTCGTCCCACCGCGCAAGCAGTTGTTCGATGTCATTACGTGCGTTCAGCGTCACGGGCCATAGGTCGGTGCGTGCAGGCCGGGCGTCGGCGGCCAGCACATGTTGCAAGGCGGCGATTGCCGGCGATTGGGCGTAGGAGGCGTTCTCCAGAACGACGACTCCCAGTTGTGTTGCCGGGTGCCAGGCCATCTGCGCGCTGAAACCCGGGTAACCGCCGCGATGGGAGACGATGATGCCTTCGTCGTGGAGTTCGACTTCCAGGCCATAGCCGTAGCCGGCCGCCCGGATCGGTTGATGCATGCGTAACGGGTCGAGTTGGTGGATCTGCTGCATTTCGCGCCGACTGCTGGCCGCAAGAGTGCGGTCACCGGACGCGCCCAGCGGGTACCCGGCTGCCAGCCACCTACACCAGGACGTGAGGTCGTTGGCGGTCATGTACAGGCCCCCGATGGGTGAGAATGCGCCTGGACTGGTGACGGGAGCGGGTTGCCAGCGTCCGTGGACGTTGACGAAGCCGTCAGCGATGCCGTCGCAGGCGGTGGCCGTAGATGTGTCGAAAGCGGTCTGCTGTAGGTCGAGCGGGCGCAACAACCGGCTGGTGACGAATTCACGGTAGCCAATACCACTGGCCCGCTGGATGATTCGTCCGAGTAGGGCATATCCGAGGTTGGAGTATTCGTAGCGAGTGCCAGGCCTGCTAGCGAGCGTGAAGCCGCGCCGGCACAGGTCGGTGAAGTCGGCGTCGGACATAGACTCTTGCCGATCGGCCCACGGGTTGTCGGTGGCCAAGCCTCCTGACATGCTCAGCAGGGCGCCGACCGTGGACAACGGTGGTGGCTCAGATCCGGGCAGCTCCCAGACGCCGATATCAACGAAGTCAGATATCGAGTCCTCAAGGGTGAGCACTCCGGCATCGCGCAGTTGCAGGATCGCTGCTGCGGTGAAGCTCTTGGTGCATGAGGCGACGCGGAACGCGGTGTCTACGCTGGGAGGGCGGCCGTCGGCGGCGGCAGTTCCGTAGGCACCGCTGAAACCCACGCCGTTCGCAGTGAATACGGTATAGACGGCGCCAGGCACGATGCCGGCAGTGACCCGTTGACCGATCAAGGCGTGTATCGCTGATTGTGCGTCCGCGAGCATCGTCAGCTCCTACCGTTGCACCTCGGCAGGCACCAACGCCGGCGGAAGCCCTTGGAAGGCGACCGGTCGCAGGAAGCGCATGATGGCATCTGGCCCCACCGAGGTGAACAGCGGATTCGAGGTGGCTGGGAACGGTCCGCCGTGGTGCTGACCGGTCACTACGGCTACACCAGTTGGCCAGGAATTCCACACCACCCGACCTGAGATTCGTGCAGCCACGCGGATCACGTGGCGCAGCAGCGCGCACTCGTCGCGGCCGTGAATCGAGCTCACCAGGCAACCCTGCAGCGTGCAACAGAGGGCCATAAGTTGGTCGTCGTCGTCGTATTCCACCAACAAGCCGGCAGGCCCGAAGTACTCGCGGTCGATCAATGAGCGGTTCTGCAATGCCATGTCGGCGCTGAGGCTGAAAACCACTGGCCGTACGTGGAATCCGCTCGCAGGAAGGGACGCAGTCGATTCGTAGATTGCGACGCCGGACCGCCCTTTCAGTTGCTCCACCCCAGCGACGAACTCTGATTGGATGCCCCGGTGCAGCAGCGCCGCGGCGGGTCGGGCCAGGATCTGTTCAGCAATCGCCGCCGACAGGTTGACGCGTCGTGGAGCGATCAGCAACCCGGGATTCGTGCAGAACTGGCCGCCGCCCAGAGTCAACGAATCAAGGTAGTCGCCGATGAAACTGTGGACGTCGGTGATGGCATCAGGTAGGACGAAAACAGGGTTGACACTGCCGAACTCGCCGTAGAACGGGATGGGGTCTGGCCTGCTGGCGGCCACGCCTGCCAGGGCGCGCCCACCCGCGAAGGAGCCGGTGAATGCGGCGGCGCGGACCGTGGGGTCGCTCACAAGTCGTATGCCTTCGTCTATACCGGAGACGAGTGCGAACACACCAGGATCCACTCCGACTTCCGACAGCGCGTCGTCGATGATGCGCGCGGTGAGCAGCGACAGCTGCGGGTGTGCCGGGTGCGCCTTGACTATGACGGGGCAGCCGGCAGCCAGCGCGGAGGCGGTGTCTCCCCCGGCGACGCTGAAGGCGAAGGGGAAATTGCTGGCGGCGAAAACTGCGACGGTTCCGAGGGGCAGGTGGTACCGGTGAAGGTCAGGGCCACCTGGCGGGGTCCCGGTGTCGCCGGGGATTGTTACACCGGCGTGGGCGAGGTGCGCACCATGAGCGATGACCTCGGCGAACATCCGCAGCTGTGTGGTCGTACGGGCGACTTCGCTTGTCAGCCGAGGTGTTCCGAGCCCTGTTTCGTCGTCGGCGATCGCGACTAGGTCCCGGCTCGCATGGGCTAGCGCATCGGCGATGCGGCGCAGCGCTGCAGCACGGACTGGTCCTGGCGTTGCGGCCCAGCCGGGGCCGGCTTGCGCTGCGCGCTGCACGATCTCGTTGTGCTCGTGTGCTGAAGTCTCGGCGAAGCCGATCGCGCCTGACGCTCCGGAGCTGGGATTGGTCGATGTCGACGTCATCTGGAATGCCTTTGTGGTCGGAAGTTGGTTTTCTTTCGGGTCTAGTGATCTAGCCGCCATAGCGGTGTGGCGCGATGCCACGCCCTGCCCCGAACCAGGCCAAAACGTGACCGGCCCAAGGTTCTTCATCCTCAATGGCGGTAGCGACCCGAGCTGACGTTACGAACAAGGTGTCCAGAGCGGCCCCGCCGAACGCCGGACACGTGGGGTGGCTGACCGGCAGAGCGAAGATGTCTCGCAACCGTCCGTTTGGGGAATAGCGGCGTAGATGGCCGCCCTCCCAGACTGCTACCCACACGTCGCCGGAGCGGTCGACGGTGAGCCCGTCGAGGTACCCCAACGCGGGATCTATGGTGGCGAATTCTTGGCGCTGTCCGAGCCCGCCGGTGTGCAGGTCGTATTCGTAGACGTACACCACAGGTTGGCCGGAGTCGATGAAGTACATCCTGCGTCCGTCGGGTGACCAGCCGATGCCGTTGGATTCGGTGAGATCCCCCAGCAGTCTCCTCGCGTGGCCGTCAACGGATACGGAGAACAGCTCCCCCAAACCGACGACGTTTCCACCGGTCGTTCCGACCAGCAGCCGGCCGGCGGGATCGCAGGAGCCGTCGTTGAACCGCACCCTCGCGATATCGATCGGAAGGTAGATCGGTCCACGGTCGGGGCGGCCGTCGCCGTCGAGCAGCACGATGTGCTGGCCGGTGGCCACAGCGAGGCCGCCGTTGGCACGCAGCAACGTGACTCCGATGGGCAGCCCCTCGGGCTGCGACCAGATCACCGTGTCATCGCACCCGCCACTGGAATGCACCTTGCCAGTGACGCAGTCAGTCCAGATCAGCCTGTTCGAGCGGACGTCCCACAAAGGGTGCTCACCGAGCTCAGCGCCCGCTTGCACCGCAACATGCCACTGAGCGGTCTCGCCGTCGAGCGTGCGAACGGGCGGAACGGGCTCGTTCACCGCACGGGGATTCCGAGATCGGCAGCCCTACCGACGGTCTGCCTGAACCCACCGCCGCATCGGTCGACCCACTCCAGAGCGACGCTGGCGCGGCGCACCTTCTCCCGGGCGATTACCGTCGCCTGGTCGACCAAGTGCAGACCACTCGGATACAACCCAGCAGAATTCCGCAGCCCGAACTTCGCATACAGCGGCCTGGCGATGGTGATCAGGTCGGCCAGCTGCTCGCCTCGCACCACGCCTCCCATGGAGTCAGGGGCCTCTACGTATAGGTCGAGCGGAGCCCTCGTCACCGAACGCATCTCGGCAAGTTCGTGAATCGACATATCCGTCGGCAGGTTGACCGTGGCGGCGCCGAGACGTTCCAGGAGTGCGAGGCTGGCGGGGTTCGACGGTGCACACAGCACGGATCCTTTCCACACCACGTCAGCTGGAATGTGGCCGGACCGCTGGGCTCTGACCAGTAGATCCAGCAGGCCGAGATCGGCGATCAGGAAACTACGGATACCGCAGTCGATCGATCGGTGCACATCTTCGACCGCATAGCGCAATTGGCGCATGCCGCGCACCGAACCGTGCAGGAACCCGCCGTCGTCGGCGCGTGACATGGCGGCGATACCCCACTCTTCGCGAGGCCCGGTGAACAGACAGACCTCCACGGCCCGATCCGCGCCGATGTTCGCCATCTCCTTCTGCTCAGCCAGCGTCAACGTCATTGCGCCGCTGCCTTGAGAGACCCGGTTGACGGTCACGCCTCGGCTGTCGGCCTCGTCGAGGACCGCTCGTAGCACCTCCGGCCCCTCAACCGAGGGAATCTCGATACGGAAGTCGGCGCCATCGGCGAATCGAGCCTGGCTCCCGCCGGGGACGAGTTCCGCCGGCATACCCGCCTCGCTTAGGAGCGCGTCGGCCAGCAGGGGCACCGGATCGGACAGTGAAACAGCTTGCTGTGCTGTCATCTTCAGCCTTCCTGGTGAACCGGATTGAGGTCGGATTCGCCGCGCAGGCTGATACCGCCGTCGACAGAGATCAACTGGCCGGTGATCCACGCTGCGTCGGTGGACAGGAGCATGCGTACCGCTGAGCCGATATCGGAGGCATGGCCGATGCGGCCCAACGGTGTCCGCCGGACGATCTCACGCATCTCGTCGGCATCCTGGAGCGCTTCGTGAGTCATCGGAGTGTCAGTCTCGCCCGGCGCCACGATGTTCACTCGGATGTCGTGCTCGCCCAATTCGGACGCGGCCGTTTTACCCAACATCGTCACCGCCGCCTTGGAGGCGCAGTACTGGCTGATGCTCCGGCATGGCCAGAAAGCGTTGTTCGAGGCGATCAAGATCGCCGATCCGCCTCCCCCAGCGGCAATCCTGTTGCGCGCGAACGCACGCAGAGCCCGAACCGAGCCCATCAGATTGATGTCGAGCACCGTGTTCCAGTCCTCGTCACTGGAATCCACCAAGTACTCACCAGCGCAGATGCCCGCCGAGTTGACCAGCGCCACCGCGTCGGGATGTGAATTCACCCATGCGTCGACTGCAGCAGTGTCACGTACATCAACGACAGTGCCCACCCCACCCACTTGCGCGGCCACCTGCTCCACTGCGACGTCCCGGTCGGCAAGAGCCAGCCGCCAACCTGCCTGCGCGAGGGCCTTCGCGGCCGCTCGACCGATTCCTGAAGCGGCGCCCGTGATGAGCGCGAGTTGACCGGTCATGAATGAGAACTCCTTTGATCGCGATGGACAACCAGAGAGATACTATATGATGATGATAATGAAAGCTACTGTGACTATGCATAGAAGGCGAGGCCAAAAATGGCACTGAAGTCCTTGGCCAACAACGGAACAGGCGCGGGAGCCGCCCCGCCGGACAACTTGTTCAAAGGCCTGCCATCCGGCTCGACACTGAAAAACCCGCTGCCCGTATGCGCGCTCTCAGCGGGATTCATGTGGCCGATGGCCGTTATCAGCGATCCGGCACTGCGCAACAACGCCGCCCTGATGTCCGAAGTTTGCGCTCGCTACGGCGTGCAGCACGCGCCGCACCTCAAGACCTCGATGTCACCCGAACTGGCGGAATTGCAGGCAGATGAGGGCGCATGGGGTTTCACTGTCGGGTCGAGTTCGCAGGTCCGTACCGCCAGGTCGTGGGGTTGGCGACGCATCGTTTTGGCGGCTGAGTGCGTCGACGCGCAGTTCCTGCGCTGGCTGGGCTGCGAACTCGAAGCAGACCCAACATTCGAGTTCTACCTGTTCATCGACTCGGTGGCGGGCGCCCAAGTGGCCGCACAGTACCTCGGCAACGTCGGAGTACGTGCTGGAATCCTTCTCGACGTGGGCCATTCAGGCGGGCGCACCGGCGTCCGCGATGATGATTCCGCCCTGGCGGTGGCCCGCGCGATCGCAGATCTCGAGCTTTCCCTCGCGGGGATCGCGGGCTACGAAGGGACCGTCGGCGCCGAACGCACACCTGCGGTCACGTCGGCAGTGTCGGCCTACCTCCGCCGCTTACGTACCACCGCAGAACTGCTGGACCGCAATGGCATGTTCGACCCGCGACGGGAGTCGTTCATCGTCAGCTGCGGCGGCAGCACGTTTTTCGACCTCGTCGTCGACGAGCTCAGCCGATACTGGACGCTCACCCGTCCCGTGACGACGGTTCTGCGCAGCGGCTGCTATCTGCTGCATGATCACGACTTCTACGCGTCTAGCGCGCCGACCTTTCCGTGGGGCGGGCGGCTTCAACCGGCCCTAGAGGTGTGGGCCCAGGTGATTTCGCGTCCCGAGCCCGGTTTGGCCATCCTCAACTCGGGCAGGCGCGACATCGGCTTCGACCTCGGCCTGCCCATTCCGCTGCGCATCATCGATCCCAGCTCGACAGTTCACAGCATTACGGCAGGAACCATCACCGAACTCAACGATCAACACGCCTACCTGACAATCCCTGCAGCACAACAGCTCTCGGTCGGCGACTTGGTCGCACTCGGCCTGTCACACCCCTGCACCACCATGGACAAGTGGCGCGCGATACCCGTCATCGATGACGAGCTTCAAGTCATCGACTACGTACGAACTCACTTCTAGACACACCCACCACACAGAAAGGCTCGACATGAAATTGATCAGCACCGACCGCGCCCCGCATCCCGCTGGCGCCTACGGCCAGGCCGTCGTGGCATCGGGGTTCGTCTTCACCGCGGGAATGGCACCGGTGGATCCGGTCACCGGCAAGGTGATCGGAGAAGGCATCCGCGAACAAACCCGCCGTACTCTCGACAATCTGGAAGCCGTCTTGGAGAGCGCCGGATCGAGTCTGAGTCAGGTCGTCAAGGTGACCGTCCATCTCGAAGACGTCGAGCGCGACTGGCCCGAATTCGACGCCGTATTCGGCGAGCGGTTCGAAGGACACCGGCCGGCGCGTACCGCAGTGGGGTCCCGCCTCGGCGACATCCTGGTCGAGATCGACGCAATCGCCCTCGCACCCTGACCGCACGGAACAGCCCCGGAAGCGATGTGCCTGAAACTCAGCGCTTTCGGGGCTTCTTCGTAGTCGGCCAGTCAGGCTTCCACCGATGGTCCACCTCGTCGAGTTGCTCATCGCTCAGCGCCCGTCGAAGAGTGGTCCCCACCGACCAATCGAGGTGCCGCGCCATCTCACGACGGGCTCCTACGACATCTCGGTTACGCAATGCCTTTGCGATTTCGAGGTGCGCATCATGCACGTCGCGGACTTCACTTGCGTCGAGCTGATCCACCGCCCACGTCGGGACCAGCTCGCGTCTGATGTCCGCAACCAACCGGGTGAGCACCAAATTGCCGGAACCCTCAGCTATCGCTCCGTGAAAAGCGAGATCGTCGGTGACCCGACCACGCACATCAAGAGGCTCGTCGTCTTTGTCCGCAGCATCATCGTGCATGCGCTGTGCCATTTGCACGATCTGATCGAGCTGCTCATCACTCGCCCGGACTGCGCACATCTCGGTCGCTGCGATCTCCACCAGTCGCCGGACCTCGTAGAGGTCGGCGGCTAGAGAGCCAGCCAGCTGCTCGCGCGAAATGGCGTGCTGCACCAGGTCTTCGAGAAAGCGCCAGTCTTTGGCCGCCGTGACGGTCGACTTGCGTCCGTGCTTGACATCGATCAGGCCGGCCGAGGACAACGCCTGCAACACTTCACGGCCCACGGTTCGGGATACCGCGAATTTCTTCGCGATCACTTCGGCGGGCGGCACGATGTCCCCCTCCCGCAACCGTCCCGCCACAATGTCGCGGGCCAACCTCCTCGCCACCCGCTCATGCAACCGTTCCTGTTCAATCACGTCGTCGTCCCAGGAAATCGACATTCGCCCTCCGAACCGGAAATCCGGCCATCAGATAGTATGAGTATATGTTCTTCAGTGAGGATTATAACGGAGCTTCATGCCCTGAACGGGCAGACATTGCCCTCGTGACGGGTTCGGCGGGCGGAATCGGGTCTGCGATCGTCGCTGAACTCAAACGTCGCGGGATGATCGTCATTGGCGCCGACCGCACCCCTGCGGGCAGTGGCAGCGAAGACCACTTCCTCTCAACAGATCTCGCAGAAGTCGAAGCCGACAGCTTGATCACGGCCTCCACCGACGCGTGCGGGACGGCGCCCCACGTGCTGGTCAACTGCGCCGGAGTGAGCATCGATGCTCCGGCCGAGACATTGAATCGGCAGCAACTCGAACGCGTTCTGGCCATCAATCTGATCGCGCCCATCGAACTCTCGATCGCCGCCGGCCGCCGGATGCTCGAAGACGGCTACGGCCGCATCGTGAACATAACGTCGATACACGGTCGCGCCGGAGCCATCGGATGCCTTCCTTACGACGCTTCCAAGGCCGGACTCGACAATGCCACGCGCACCCTTGCCGCCGAGTGGTCACGCCGCGGTGTTCTCGTGAATGCCGTCGCGCCAGGCTTCGTCCGCACCGCGATGTGCACCGACGAGCGGCTCTCACAGCCGTGGTTCACCGAAGGCTACGTCGCGAATGGCCGCCTGCCGTTGGGCCGCGCAGCACAGCCAGAAGAGATCGCAAAACCCGTCGCATGGCTATCAAGTCGCGAAAATACCTATGTCACAGGACAAGTGATCTACGCCGATGGTGGCCTATACAGCACATTCTGACCCAGTGTCCCGAGTCGTTGATTCGCTCTCATTTGTATCGCGAGGCACGGCGCCTCGACGTCTCACTGCAGCTCAGATCTGTGGCGAAACATTGAACGGGCGGCCACCTCGGTTTTCGCCGAGCACCTAGAATTGCTGTGCAGGTGACCATTTCGGAAACCCTGTCGACCCTGCCACGAGGCGATATCCGCCAAACACGGCTAGCCTCGACGCAGTCAGTTCTCGTCCTCAAGCCATTCGGCCGGAACGAGGCGGATGGCTCTGCGCCAGCGGTGTCTTACAGCCTCCCGGAACCACTACTCGTCTACGAGGTCAGGGTGGTCGCTCAGAATGATCTGTTGTCGTTTCCGGAACTGCGCCGGCAATGATGCTTCCCCTGACCTGCGGGTAATGCAAGTTCCATTTGATGTTGTGAGCGGATTCTTCCAATTGAAGACTGGCAAGATCGAAACCGCACAGATGTTCAGGGCACCGACAGAAGACCGACATACGACCGGGATCGGCTGGGGCGCAAGGCAAGCCTCCCTGGGTGTGCGTAAGGATCCGACTGCCCCGAACGGGGCGCCTCCGCTGTAGTGGAGAGACACCCCGCCGAGAGCGGGCACGAGGGTCTATACGGTGACGGGCGACTCCTGCGGAACCGGAATCTCGAAGGCGTTCAGCACCGCCGAGGCGCCGAGGTACGTGCTGGCCAGATTGACCAGATCGACGAGCCCCTCCCGTCCGAACGCGGCTTCGGCCGCGTAGTACAGCTCATCGCTGACTCGGTAGGTCGACACCAGTTCCTGTACGAACTGGGCGGCAATCAGCTCATCGCCACTGAGCCCGACCGGAGCCTGACCGCTGCCCAGCGAAACGATTGCCTCCTCCGGCAGGCCCGCGAGCCGGGCCACCTTCGAATGCGACCAGACCTCATAGTCCGAACCCCAGAGCCCGCCGACCGACAGGATGACAACCTCTTTCACCCGGGCGGACAGCGTCGAAGATGCGAACGTGTTGCCCACATCGAACTGCGCTCCGCCAATGACGGGGTTATACAGATAGGCGTTCAACGGACCGATCAAATGCCCATCTGGTGTCACCAGCTCGATACCCGTCGCCTGCTGGATCGGTAATGCGAGGGCCTTGATCCGCGCCGCAAGCTCGAGCTGGGCCGGTGTGGCGGTAGCCAGATCCAGCAACGGCAACCTGCCGCCCAACCCGTTCGGGCCGTCCGGTGACGGCGGCGTGGCGGGCGCCGGCGTCGGCAGCACCGCGGGCGCCGCCGGATTCGGTCCACGTACGTTGAAAGCGTTCAGTGTCGCCGACACACCGAGGTAGGTACTCGCCAAAGTGACCATGTCGACGACACCGGCCCGACCGAACGCCGCCTCGGCTGCTTGGTAGGTTGCCTCGCTCACCCGATAGGTCGAAATGAGCTCCTGCACGAACTGCGCAGCAACCAGTTCGTCTCCGGTCAGACCGACCGGAGGCTGACCACTGGCCAGCGACACGACGGCGTCCTCGGGCACACCAACCATGCGGGCGACGAGTTCATGAGCGTACAGCTCATAGGACGACCCCCACTTGCCTCCGACCGAGAGGATCACGATCTCCTTGACCCGAGGGGACAAGACCGACGAGGAGAATGTATTGCCGACATTGAAGATCGCCTCACCGACGACCGGGTTGTACAGGTAAGCGTTCAGCGGGCCCAACAACAGCCCGTTGACATCCTCCAACTGAATTCCGGTCGCCTGCTGAATCGGCAGCCCCAGCCGCTTCATCAATGCTGCCAGCGCCGCCTGTGCGGGAGTGGCGGAGTTCAGGTCGATCAACGGCAACCGTCCGCCGAGTCCGCCGTTTCCGCCCAGACCACCACCGGCGCCGGCCAACGCACTCGCACCGTTGGCTCCGTTTGAGCCGACGCGGCCGAACATGCTGCGCGTGCCACCAACGCCACCGAGCCCCGCAAAACCGGCCGCACCGCCGAAGCCGCCGGTGCCACCGACACCGGCACTGTCGGTGAGTTGGCCGCCGGCCAGCGTGACCACGGTGGCTCCCCCGGTGCCACCGAATCCACCGGCACCACCGATACCGGCCGCACCACCGGAGCCGCCGTTACCACCGTCACCGGCCAACAGACCGGCGTTTCCGCCGGAACCACCGGCACCCCCCGTGCCTCCGCTACCGCCGTCACCACCTGGACCACCGTCCTCTTCAACGCTCGACGCAGTGATGCCGTGCGCTCCGGCACCACCAGCACCCCCGGCACCGCCGTCCCCTCCTCGTCCACCCCAACCGAACAACAGGCCGGCACGGCCACCGGAACCGCCATCACCACCGACTCCGCCGTTACCACCGCGGCCATTGTTCGTACCGGACTCGCCCGCAACTCCTGTGAGCCCGCTGCCACCGTCGCCGCCTCGACCGCCGTTACCGCCCAAGAGTCCAGCGTTGCCGCCGCGTCCTCCCCCTGCACCGAGACCACCAGCACCACCATCACCGCCGTTGCCCCACAACAACCCTCCGGCGCCGCCCCGTCCGCCGTCCACACCCGCGACGGTGCTCGACCAACCGGCGCCACCGTTGCCCAGCAGCCAGCCGCCGCCGACACCGTTCGGGTTGGCCTGTGTCCCAGCGGCTCCGTTACAGATCAGGCCGCAACGCCCACCAAACGCCGCCGACCACGGCACCGCCCCCCGTGCGGTCAACGATTCGTCGGCTGCTCGCGCCGCGCCGAACACGAAGGCAGGTGCGCCGGCCGGTGGCGTGATCGGTAGCGCCGGATCCGACCCAGCCGAATCCGCTGCCGATTGCGAAGTCGCACGCGCGATGCTCAGCTCGACCGGCCCCTGCTGCGCAGACACTCTCGCCGCGGCGGGCTCTGCGCGCGAGACCTTGTCATCGCTCTCATTACTGACTTCGCGCTTGTTATCAACTCGCTTGTTGTCAACGCGCTTGCCGTCAACGCGCTTGCTGACACCCCGCTTCTTCTCAGCGCCCTTGTCGCCACTGCTCTTTTCACTATCGTCAGCGGTTCGATCTCGGTCCGCGCGGTCACCGGTTGCCACGCTGCGGCGGCCGCGACCGGTGTCGTCAGAACGGTCGCCACGATCGGTACCGGATGTTGGTCGCGACGAATCAGATTGGGATGAACCACGACCCGACGACGAACCACCCGACGAATCCGACCGAGAAGACCCACGACCCGACGACGAACCACCCGACGAATCCGACCCACCCGACGACGTGTCCGCCGCGGCGATGCCGTGCCCGGTCGTCAGGGCGAGGCCCATTCCCGCGGCGACCACACCGACACGCAGCCATTGACTCCAGGTTTCAGGTATCAGAAGCCAAGTTCTGGATGTCGACGCAAGCGGTCTGCTCGCCGGACTGCGAACCACCGAGGAGGCCGGGTGATCTCCGCCGGGATGCTCACACAAGTGGCGGGATTGGTGCCCGTTCCGCGTGGAATCGCATTGATCCAGCTCACTCGTGGGCCCAGGATTCGTAGACATGGCTCTCAACTCCTTGCTGGAACAACACCCTCATTGGTGTTGTGCGCGTCACAATTGACGGCTCTGCCGTTTATAGCCAACGGTTTCGGAGAGGGTCAAGGTCCTGCAGAGGTTACGAACGGGTACCGGTTGTGCCAGTCTCGGCATCCTCGTCCGACCGAAACACCCTCATGTCCAGAGGATTCCAGATGAATCGAGCGACGACCCGATCACGAGGAAGCGCGCGGAGGCGGCCGGAAGAAGACGGCCAGCTGGACAAAGCTGCCGACAATTCCCAGTGTCGCCGCAATCGCTAGGGCCGCCCATCCATGCAGCAGCGACCACAAGGCGGTATCGCGAAACACCATATAGTCCAGGCTGAGTCGGCCGGCCCCAGTACCTGCTACGGACAAAGCGCCGACCGCCAGCACCAGGTTGTACTCCCAGCCATCCTTGGTGACGAAGAATCCGTTGCCACGGTGGACGGTCCACACCGCCACCACCATCAACGACACGAATCCGGCAGCCGCCAGCGGCATCAGGAATCCGACCGCCAGGCACACCCCGGCGGCGATCTCGGCGCCCGCGGCGACTCGCGCATGAAAAGCACCGGGCGACATGCCGATGCTGTCGAACCACCGGGCGGTGCCCGCAATGCCACCGGGACCGAAGAGCTTGTTACAGCCGTGCGCGGCCATCGTTAGCCCGAGAACCGCCCGCAGTAGCAAGAGCGCCACCTCGTAGCCGGACACATCACCAGAAACGGTCATATGCATGTCCTTTCACGCGGAACGTTGCTCGACGGAAGTCGGGACTGGCAGCTTCAGCGACGAGGCCATCGACTCCAGCTCACGCTTGACTGCAGCCTCAACTTTGGCTCGATTCACAGCCGAAAGCAGCGCCAAGTCCTCGGATCGCAATGAGTCCCGCTGGGCTTCCATCTTTTTGACGATCCGGTTGAAACGCCGGTTCAATTGAGGCAGGCTCATCCCGAAGCGCGGCAGCACCTCATCCTCAGGCGGTCCACCGAATGGCTGCCAGCGCAGCATGTATTGCACGATCCTCCGGTCGAACCAGTCCATAGTCACGCCTACCCTCCGTCGCTCGATCTCAATCCCGCGCATTGCACCAAAAGCACCAATTATGTTGGTAATTAAGATTTCACGGCTACGACGACGAACAGTCAACAGGCCGGACGGGTAGGTCTGACACCATCACTCGGCCGACGGGTCGCCCGCCTCCGGTCCCTCACCGATCAATTCGGCGCCAGGGGCCCGAGGCAAGGCGGTCCAGCGCATCGGGACATGGTGTGAACCCGGCGCCGGGACCGGAATCTACATGGATTGTCCCGTCAGCGGAGAACGACAGCTGCTGGGATACCAGCTGATCGAACCAGGGCACGTACTCCAGCCACACGTCATCCTGACGAAGCGTCGCCAGCAGCTGTGCCGATACATGCGGATACAGATGTGGCAGCATCGTGGCGCCGGATTCACGGACTTTCTCAGCGATGTGGAGCCATGCCCATAGTCCCCCGAGACGTTCGGGTTCTCCGACGATGTAGGGCACGCCGGCGCCGACGAGTTGATCGACATCGGCCGGGGCGAACAAAGTCTCGCCGCTGGCGATGGGGATGGGGCACCGCTCCGCGAGATCACGGTAACCAGCCATGTCGCCGTGCGGTAGTGGATCCTCGATCCAGTTGATTACGAACGGCTCGAAACGTTCGGCGGCACGCAGCGCGGTTTCCGCGTTGTCCCACCGTTGCAGGGCATCGACCATGATCACCGCATCCGCAGGAAGACAGTCTCGGACCGCATGAATCCGGTCCACATCCTCGTCGAGGTCCGGCTTGCCGACCAGCATCTTCATTGCGCGGACACCGCGCGCGCACATGCTTGTCGCTTCTGCCACCAACTCGTCGATGCTCGATTGCAGCATCAGCCCCGTCTGGTACAGCTGCACCCGATCACGCCGTCGCCCGATCAGGTCGGCTAAACCGACACCGCGACGCCGGCAGACCAGGTCCTCGGCGGCCATCCGAAGGCCGGAAGATGCGAACGCCATCACACCGTGCTCCCCGATGAATCTCGTCGCAGCCCGGATACCAGCGTCGAGTTCCGCCAGATTGGACCCAGGTGCCACCTCTGCGCACAGATGGCTCAGCCCGACCCCGACCAGCGCGGCCTGGGCTTGCTGCTGAAACCAGAGTAGTGAAAAGCCCTGGAAGCCTTCACGGTCGGTCAACCTGAGCACCACGACCGGCATGTCCGTCGGCGTCAGCCGGCCGTTCGGTAGTCGAAACGGACGAATACCGGTGGGAATACCCAGGTATCGCACCTCGACGCACTCGATACAGATATCTGTCATGTTGGCGGTGGCAAGCACATCGAGCGCGTCCACCTCAGCTGCCACCCATCGGTCGATCATCTGCGCGGGGTGCCTCCGTTCTTCATGTCCTGCACCTTCACCTACCGCAGAAGCTAGTCCGACCGGATAAACAATGGGTGGTTGCATTGACACCCCCGCACAAAACAGGGCACTGTCACCACCACTTAGCCTCCTTGACCGTCCCGGCGGCAACGATGAAGCTTGGGATACACCGCCGCAGCTGCCTGAATCATCTGTTCTGACAATGGGAAATTGTTAGCGCCCAGGATGTTTCGGAGACGAATGACTAGCGGTGCTCACGTCACAACGTCGACTTGTAAGGCGGTCAGCAATGTCAGCTCGTGGACAAGCACTGGGTTCCCGTCAGCGCGACACGATCTACATCGGCGGCCAGTGGGTGGCATCGACCGGCACCCGCCGGGACATCGTCTCACCGGCCACCGTCGAGGTCATCGGATACGCGCCGGACGGGACAGCCGCCGATATGGATCGTGCGGTCACGACCGCACGCAAGACCTTCGACGACGGTGGATGGTCGGGGCTACCGATCACCGATCGCGCCCGCTATCTGCGCCGTGCCGGTGAGATCTACGCCGAGCATTCCAACGAGATCGCCGAGCTCATCACCGCAGAGATGGGCAGTCCGATCACCTTCTCGCGTAATGCTCAAGGCCCCATAGCGCAACATGTTCTCGCGTATTTCACCGCACTGGGTGACCGCTTCGAGGTCGAACAGCAACGCACGGAGCTCAGCGCCCCGGTATCGGTGATCCATGATCCGTCCGGTGTGGTGGCCGCCATCGCTCCCTGGAACTATCCGCAGGCATTGTTGCTGATGAAGATCGCGCCCGCCTTGGTAGCCGGCTGCACGGTGGTGGCCAAGCCATCTCCCGAAACCGCACTCGACGGATTGCTGCTGGCCCAGATCTTCGACGAGGCCGGGCTGCCGCCGGGGGTGCTCAACGTCGTGCCCGCAGACCGAGAGGCCGGCGAACACCTGATCAGCCATCCAGGTGTGGATCGGGTGGCCTTCACCGGATCCACCGAGGCGGGTCGACGCGTCGCCGAGATCTGTGGTCGCGACCTGCGGCGCTGCACGCTGGAGCTGGGCGGTAAGTCCGCCGCGTTGGTTCTCGACGACGCCGATATCGCCCTCACAGTCGCGGGCCTGCGCGATGCAGCCTTTCGGAACAGCGGCCAGACCTGCACAAATCAGACCCGAATTCTGGTTCCACACAGTCGAATCGACGAGTTCACCGACGCCTTCTGCGACATGGTGTCGTCGATGGTGGTCGGCGATCCGACCGATCCAGCCACCGAGATCGGCCCACTCGTGTCGCAGCGTCAGCGCGAGCGCGTTGAGGGTTATGTCGCCATCGGGCAGGCGGAGGGCGCCAAGCTGGTTCTGGGCGGTGGCCGGCCGGCCGGCCTCGACACCGGTTGGTACGTGGAGCCGGCTGTGTTCACCGGGGCCGATAACGGTATGCGCATCGCCAGGGAGGAGGTCTTCGGCCCCGTGGTCTGCCTCATCCCCTATACCGATGATGAGGAGGGACTGGCCATCGCCAACGACTCCGAATACGGCCTAGCCGGAAGCATCTGGGGTACCGACGTCGACCGCGCGACTGCGCTGGCCAAGCGCGTGCGGGCCGGCATGATCCTCGTCAATGGCGCCGGCGCCAGCTTCGACGGGCCGTTCGGCGGGTTCGGTCAGAGCGGTATCGGCCGGGAATGCGGTATCGAAGGCCTGCTGGCCTACACCGAACCCAAACAAGTTCCCCTGTTCTAATCCCTTCCAAATTCGGTGATTGCCGCTCCGGCGGCGGAAAGGTACGGATTTCATGCCCAGTGATCTGGAGGATTCGCTTTCGGATTCCAGCATCTTCACGATCGGCCGCGACCACGAGTTGTCGTTCCTGCCCGAGCCCGAGCCCAAACCCGTTTGGTGCCCTGTCATCTCGGTCGATGACCACTCTTTCGAGCCATCGACACTCTTCGACACCGTGCCGGCCAAGTTTCGCGATGACGTTCCGCGGCTGGTCGATGTCGACGGCCGTCCGGCGTGGCAGATCGCCGATAAGCAGTTCTTCTTCAGCGGGATGGACGGTGCGGCCGGGCGGCCCATCACCGAGTGGCGGTCCATGCAGATGCGACTCCAGGACTATCGCGCGTCGGTCTACGACACCGACGCGCGAGTCCGCGACATGGATATCGCGGGTGTCTGGGGTTCGCTGTGTTTCCCCTCCATCACGTGGGGGTTTGCCGGCACCACGCTGTCGCGGATGCCGGACAAGGAGTTGGGTTTCGCGTGTGTGCAGGCCTACAACGACTGGGCGGTCGAACAGTGGGCGGGTTCGCATCCCGATCGTTTCATCCCGTGCGCACTGAGCTACCTGGCCGACGCAGAACTGGCCGCCAAGGAGATCTACCGCAACGCGGAGCGCGGTGTACACGCGGTCAGCTTCACCGAGAATCCGGCCCAGCTCGGATTCCCCAGCGTGCATTCCGATCACTGGGAGCCGTTCTGGCGGGCCTGCGCCGAGACCGAGACCGCGATCAATCTGCACATCGGGTCGTCCGGGCGGATCAGCTGCCCCTCGCCCGATACCCCGGTACCGGCCCAGGTCGCGTTGTTCCCACTCAACGGCATCGAAACCGTCGTCGACTGGATATTCTCTGGAATTGCGCAGCGTTACAACGATATTCACATCGTGTTGTCGGAGGCCGGTATCTCCTGGGTGCCGATGGTCGTGGAGCGCCTGCACCGCGCCTACCGCCAGCGGGAAGCCGAACCCGAGGTCTGGGCAGGTTCGACAATTCACCCTGTCGACGTTCTGCACCGCAACTTCTGGTTCACCTCCATCGAGGATCCGTCCGCATTCCAGCGCCTCGATGTGATCAGCGAAGACCGGATGATGCTCGAAGTGGACTTCCCGCACACCGACAGCTCCTGGCCGGACAGCCAAGAACTGTTCCGCGCCGAGCTGGAAACACTGCCGACCGAGACCATCAAGAAGATCTGTTACGGCAATGCCGCGGCGCTGTATCACCACCCGGAGCCACCGCAGTCCATGCTCGACGAATCGGTACTGTTTGCACCGAGATAGCGCAACGGCGCGCACACCTCGATGCGGTATGACGCGATGGGGGCGGGTAGCTTCGGCTACCCGCCCCCATCGTGCATGCTCCGGTGTATCACACGGTGTCGGTGGATTGGTCGAGGAGTTGCGCGGCAAGACAGTCGATCTGACCGATGACGGACTCGTCCTGGATCGAGCCGTCCGGACCCCATGTCGCCGTCGCGGAGTTGATCGCCACACCCAAGGGAGTCGGCCACGCACGCAGTGCGTGGCCAATCGTTCGCAACTGCCCGAGCGTTCCGACTGCGGCCTGCCACCCGTACGCGCATGCGATGGCGCCCCAACGGATGTCAGCTAGATAGGTACGCCCGTCAGCACGGAGATCCTCGGCGTAGTCCAAGGCGTTCTTCACCAGTCCCGAGACCGCGCCGTGGTACCCAGGCGAGGCGACGACCACCGCATCGGCGGCCCGCAAACCTGCCACCAGAGCGGTCGCCTTGGCAGTCCGCATGGTGCCGTAGGGGTTGTACATCGGCAGGTCCAGGTCGTCACCGCAGAACAACTTCGTGTCGGCACCCAGGCGCTCGACGGAGGCCAGGCAGTGCCGTAACACCCGTTCGGTGGATGAGTCGGCACGCAAGGTGCCGCCGATACCGACCACCAGGGGCTTCTTTGTTTGCACAGGACCGTCACCTTCTATGTCTGGTGTTCATGGGACATGCGACCAGCGCCGGACGAGCTGATGCTCACGTCCGGCGCTGGATTTGCTGGGTATGCGATTACACCGCTGGAGCGTTGGAGCTTCCCTGCAGCCGCGAGAGCGCCTCGTTCACTCGGCCGGCGACATCGCCGGCGACCTCGTCGTCGGCATCACCGATAGGCAACATTCCCTTTGCGGCGGAGAAGATCTCGACCGACAGGCAACCCTGTTCACCAGCAACGTGCGGACCGTAGTACTCGCGGGGATCGGAGGTCATGATGTCCCCGGACCGCAGAATGTCGCCGTCGGGCAGCGTGATCGAGCCCGATATGACGACCTCGACCCGGTAGCAGTCGTGCGCATGACGCGGAAGCGTGTCTCCCGGGGCGATGCGCAGCATGGAGACGACCGCATTGTCTGGATCGGTGCTGCTCTCCCCCATCACGATTGCACCTAGATCCCACCCCGGCATCACCTCACGCGTCGCTGCCCCCGCGAACCTCAGCTCGGGCGGGGTGATGGCATCGAAGAAGCCGGGATCGCTGACCTTGTAGTACTTCGGCATGGACGACCTTTCTATCCTTGGGCTGTTTGTGACGTTAGGGAGCGCTGGGGCGGCGGCCAAGAGGCCCGGTCATGCTAGTGCCGTTACCACCACCTTGCGGGCGGCGATCAGAAGGTGGTGATGACGCTGCGAACCACGTCCCCGGACAGCATCGCCTGCATCGCGTCATTGATGCCGTCCAAGGCCACCTCGTGGGACACCATGTCATCGGTCCTGAGTCGACCGTGTTCGATGAGATCGATGAATTTCTGGAAATCCCGGCGTATCTGGGCCGATCCGGCCACGCAGCCCTTCACCATCTTCTCCTGAGACTGCAGGTCGAATGCCGGCAGTCGCAGTTCACTGTCGATCGGACCATAGCCGACCAGTACGATCACTCCGCCCTTGTCGAGCATGGCGTAGGTCGATGCGAACGTTACCGGTCCACCGACGACATCGAAGGCGAAATCGACACCACGTCCGCGGGTCATCTCCCGCACCTGCTCGGCTGCCGGGTGTGCCGACGGGTCGATGACATCGGTGGCCCCAATCCGCAGTGCAAGTTCACGTTTCGATGCGACTGGGTCGATCGCGATGATCCGAGCTGCCCCGGCGACCACCGCCCCCTGGATGACCGACAGTCCCACCCCGCCGCACCCGACGACAGCCACCGTCGTACCCGGCCTGACATGCGCGGTGAACAGGGCCGCGCCGACCCCGGTCGTCATGCCGCAGCCGAGCAGCGCCAGGTGCGCGTCGGGCAGGTCCGTCCGCACCGGTACCACCGATGCTTCGTCACAGGTGAGGAACTGACTGAAAGTACCGATACCGCTCATCGTGTTGACGCGCGTGTGGTCACTTCGCACCGCGCGCGGGCGCTGCATCAACGAGGCCAGCGAGTCACACAGGTGGGTGCGGCCGTCGGTGCAGTACGTGCACGTGCCGCACGCGGGCCGGAAGGAGGTGACCACCCGATCCCCGACTGCCACGCGGGACACCTGTGAGCCGACGTCGAGGACGATGCCTGCGCCTTCGTGTCCACCGATCATCGGGCCCGAGAACATCGTAGGGAACAGGCCATTGCGCATGGACAGATCGGTGTGACAGATACCGCTGGCCCGGACCTCCACGATGACATCCCGCGGGCCCGGCGGCAACGGGGTGACGGTCTCGACCGAGAGGTTGGCTCCAAGTTCATGCAGAACCGCGGACCTCATCAGCATGGCCCTTCCTGGAAACGCACCGGCAGGTAATCGATGCCCATCATCTGGCCCATCATGAGATGCGGATTGTGTCTCGGTTCACCCACCAGTTCCAGCGGCGGCCGGTTCAGGAGAGCCTTCATCAGGACATGAATCTCCGCGCGCGCCAAAGTCGCTCCCGCGCAGTAGTGCGGTCCGATGCCGAACGTCACGTGTTGTCTGGGATTGACGCGGTTCGGACAGAACGACTCGGCATCCTCGAACTGTGCGGGGTCGCGGTTGGCAACCGCGTAGAGCAGAACCAGCCGCTCACCGGTGGACAGGTCGCTGCCGTTGAGCGTGGTCGGTGAGGTCGTGGTGCGGAACATGGTCTGCACGGGCGGCAGCATCCGCAGACCTTCCTCCACGACACCCTCCAACGGAATGGCACCCGAGCGCATGCCGGCCTGCAGGTCCGGATCGCTGACCACATGATGCACCAGACTTCCGATGGCATGAGCCGTGGTTTCGAACCCGGCGAACACGAACGTCCGGAAGATGTTCTTCAGCTCGTCGTCGGTGAGCTTGCGACCGCCGAAGTCCATGTGTACCAGTCGACTCAGATAGTCGTCACCGGGATTGTCCCGTCTCTCACCGAAGTACCGGGCGGCCTCTACATCGAGCTCCTGCAGGGCCTCCACCATGGCCGGTGTGCCGGCGTTCTCCAGGATCTTTGTAGCGAAGGCCTGGATCATCTCATTGGCATCCTCGCCGAGACCGAGCAGATGTCCCACGGCGCGCACCGGGATTTGCACCGCGACATTCTGCACGAAATCGGTCTCATCCCCGGCGGCGAACCCGTCGAGCATGCGTTCGGTGAGGCCCTCCAGGTAGGGCAGGAGCTTACGCACCCGGGGTGCGCTGAGTACCTCCATGAACAGTTTCCGGTAGGCGATGTGCTCAGCCCCATCGAATTCGATCGGGATGCTGGGAGGGCGGCCCTCATGCGGAGGATGCAGCACGCCACTGGCCGACGAGAACGTCTTGGCGTCCTTTTCGACCTCGATCACATCGTCGTATCGGGTCACCAGCGCGTAACCACCATGGGCGGCGGTCTTCGGTACCGGACAACCCGAGTTGAGGCCACGGTAAACCTGTTGCAGTCTTTCGTAGTTGAGCTCCGGGTCGAGGTGGTCGAATGTCGTCACCGCACCTGCGGCGTCGTCGGATTCGAGGCCGTGACCGGATTGCGTCTGTGTCATGGTTACCTTGCGTTTCGGATGTCCGGGCGGGGAAAGGTGCGGCTCACGCCGGCAGCAGTAACTCGCCGTTGGTGTTGAAGAACTGTTCGACCGCCGATTGCGGTGCCGACGACAGTGCCTTGGTCAACACCGTCCGGGAATCTTTACCGCCTTCGACATGGGGGAAATCGGTGGCGTAGCAGTACATTGGCCACACATTGGTGTGTTGCTCGTAATAACGCCCCAGTGGCTCGAAATAGAACGGAGTGACGCGCACGTTGCGGGCGAGATACTCGGAGGGCCGCAACGAGAGCGTGTCCTTGAGTCGTGACTTGAACATCGTGTCAGCCCAGATATCCAGCCGGTCGGCGAGTGGACCTGCCCAGCCGGCGGCCAGCTCGATGGCTCCGAATCGCAGCGCCGGGTGCCGCTCGAAGACTCCGCCGAGAACCATTGTGGAGACCATGTTCTCCGCGCAGTAGTGAATGTTGGTGGCTCGATACGGCTCGATCGGCAGTTCGATGCTCGATTTGTCGGACGGATGGAAGATCTCGACACCCTGCGACCACGCCGACGAGCTGATGAATCCGCTGTCGGTACCGAGATGGATGGTCACCGGAACGTCTGCCTCGGCCGCGAGCCGCCAGAACGGATCCAGCTGGGGATGGGCCGGCGACGCACCCGCTGGGGGTACGTTCGCCGGGATCATCAGGGCGCGGATACCCTGGTCGATCGCCCACTTGGCCTGCTCGACAATCGATTCCGCGGGTGCGTCGGTCATCACGATGCCGACCGGCCGTACCCGATTCGATGTCGACCGGGTGATCTCAGCGGCCCACTCGTTATGGGCATCGACCGCTTGACGGCCAATCGCGCGGCCATCGAACTTCTGCGCATCGAATCCGAGCCAGGCAGGTGCGTTCGGGTCGTTCACCAGGATCAGCGCGAACAGGCCGAAGGTCGGGAAAACGAGCTGACGAGAGATCTCCATCTCGTCGAGAACCGCCGGACGGCGACGCAGGTCGATGGCCGACGGGGCGGTCGCGCCCTTGAGTTGCCACACCGATTCCTGGTTGATCGCAGTGGTGTCACCTTCCAGCCCCGGCACCGATAGCGAATTGGCCCGGGTTCGGGTCAGGATGTCGAATCCGACCTCATTGATGCGGCGGGCGATCTCTTCGCCGAACACCTCACCCCAAAGCTCCAGCGGCGCCATCTCGTGGCTATCGACGTCGAGAACCGTTGACACGTCTTCCTCCTTGGGGATTTTCTAACCTTCACCGTGATGCTGCGCTGGTCAACACTGGGGCACAAGTCGGTGCTGGTGCTGGTATCAGCTCAACCCCCGTAAGAGTTGAACTACGGCTTGGCAGAGGCGATTCCGATGATCGGTGCATGGTTCTATAACCAGAATGTCCCACAAAATCTCCGGCCATACGGCCCTTGCTCAGGCATTCGTCGATCAGCGCGTCACAACCGCCTTCGGGGTGATCGGGGAAGGCAACATCCAGGTGCTCGCCCAGCTGCGGGACAACCATGGCGTCGACTACGTGAAGGCCGCCCGTGAGGACGGTGCGGTGCTGATGGCCGGTGGGTACGCCGCGGTCACCGGTGCGGTCGGCTTCGCCTCGGTGACGCACGGTCCCGGCCTGACCAACGCGGTCACCGCCCTGACCCACCTGGCCCGCCGTCGGATTCCGGTGGTGGTTTTCGCGGGCGACACCGACCCTTTGCTACCGCACGGTCGCCAGCGCGTCGACCAGGCCGGTATCGTCGCGCCGACCGGCGCAGGCTTTCAGCAGGTGTACTCCGCCGACGCCATTTCCGACGATGTGGCGCACGCCTTCGGCCGCGCCCGCGACGAACGTCGACCCATCGTGCTCAACGTGACGGTCGACGTCCAACGCCGTTCGACCACCTATCAACCCACTCAGGTCAATATCGCTGCGTTACAGGCCATTGCGCCAGACCCGGCGGCCCTGGACCTGGCCGCCGGAGCGATCGCCGATGCCCGTCGTCCGGTCATCCTGGCCGGGCGTGGGGCGGTGCTGGCGGAGGCTCGTACCCAGCTGACAGCCCTGGCCGCGCGGATCGGAGCCCCGCTCGCCACCACTGTGTGCGCCAAGGATTACTTCCGCGGTGAGCCATTCGATCTGGGGATCTGCGGCAGCCTCTCCCACCAGATCGCCACCGATACCATCCTGGCGGCCGATTGCCTGATCGTCTTTGGGGCCAGCCTGAATACGGATACCACGGCGGAAGGGTCCCTGCTGGAGGGCAAACGCATCGTGCAGGTGGACCTGGAATCCGCGCACCTTGGCCGGCATGCTCCGGTCGCTGCCGCCGTCCACGCCGACGCCGCTCAGACTGCGGTCACCTTGGTGGACTGGTTCGATGAGGTGAATCTGCCGCGATCTGGCACATTATGCACTCCGGAACTCGCGGAGCGACTGGCCCAATACGACCCGCGTACGGAATTCACCGCGCAGCGAAGCGATATGGTCGATCACCGCGAACTGACACTACTGCTGGATGCGGTGTTCGAGCGCGAGCGCACCTATGTCTGCGATTCAGGTTTGTTCATGCTGCCGGGTTACTCGTGGCTGCACGTGACCGAGCCTTCGGCCTTCATCGAGACGGTGGCGTTCGGATCGATCGGCCTCGGGCTGGCGACGGCAGTCGGTGCAGCGGTGGGCAGGCCCGACCGGCCGACGCTGGTGACCGTCGGAGACGGCGGCCTGACCATGGGCGTCGCCGAGCTGCTGACCGCCGCGCGCTACGGACTGGACATGGTTGTGGTGGTGTACAACGACGGCGCCTATGGCGCCGAACTCGCGATCACCGACCGTATCGGCATGGGCCATGATCTGCCGCTGCTCGGGGATGTGAACTTCGCCGCCGTCGCCGAGGCAATGGGCGTACCGGCGGTGCGCATCGAGGGCCCCGATCAACTTGACCGAATCGCCACTGCGCTCGCGGGTCGCACGGGTCCGCTCCTCATCGACGTCAGAACCGGGACTCCCCCAGCACACTGAACAACCGTGTGGCCCCGCCCAAATCCGGACGGGGCCACACGACTATCGCCTGTCCCAGCTGACGTTCGCTTTCTCCCGGTCCCAGGTAGCCGTGGTGGCACCCTCGTCGCGCAGTTGATACTTGTGCACCCGGCCGACCGCACTGACCGGTAGTGCTGCACGGAATTCGATATAGCGGGGCAGCGCAAAGTACGGCATCCGGTCCTTGAGCCATTCGAACAGCTCGATCTCGCTGAGCTGCGCGCCGGCCTTGAGCACTGCGGTCACCTTGAGATCGTCCTCGGTCACCTCGGAGCGCACCGCATGCACGGCCACCTCGGCGACCGCGATGTGACCGAGGATCACCTGCTCGACTTCCTGGCTGGAGATGTTCTCACCACGACGCCGCAGGTAGTCCTTCTTGCGGTCCTCGAAGTAGAAGAAGCCATCCTCGTCGAAGCGGCCGAGATCTCCGGTATGGAACCACAAGTTACCCATCGCAGCTGCGAATGCATCCGGGCGCTCCCAGTATCCTTCGAACATCACGCTCGGACGTTTGGGACGGCAGACGATCTCACCGATCACCCCGGGCTCCACCTCTCGGTCGCTGTCATCGAAGATCCGGACGTCGAAGCACTCGGTGTTGGCCTTGCCTGAGCTTCCCGGCGGTGCCGCGATGCCGGCGGGCAGAGTTGTCAGCGGAAATCCCTCGGTGAGCCCGTAGGCGTTGCCGCCGACCACCTGCACACCGAACCGTGAGCGCCAGATATCCTGCAGCTCAGCCGGAAACGGCGCACCGTGCACGACACGGATCTGGCCATGGCACGATGACATCTCCGGCGTGTCGTCCATCCGAGCGATCAGTGAACCCATCGACCCGAGCAGGTTCACCACCTGCGCGCCGCAGCGCTGCATCTCCGGCCAGAAACCCGAAACCGAGAACCGGCTGGCGATCGATGCAGGACTGCGCAGCAACATGCTGCCGACGACCGTGCCGCTGACCAGGTTGAAGTGATAGATCGGCAGCGGGCTCCAGTTGAGCTCGCCCTCTTTGCGCCCGCACTGCTCGATGAACCCACGGGCGGAGTTGAACACGTACCCATTGGAGATCACGCATCCTTTCGAGGGACCCGTCGTTCCTCCGGTGTAGATGATCAGCGCGGTATCACGCGCACCCCGCACCACATGGGCGGCTTCGTCGGGCTCGAGTAGGTAGTCGGCCAATGGTTCCACCGAGACCGCACCGATCGAGGTGCACGCTGTGGCGCCGCGTACCAGAATACGTTCCAACTGAGGAAGATTCGCGATCTCGGTACGAAACCGGTCGACGAAGTCCGCCTCACAGACTACGACCCGGGCACCGGAATCCGCGACGACATGTGCCAAGAAGCTGCCCTTGAGGGCCGTGTTCACCGGCACCCAGATCCCGCCGCGCAGGTTGGTGGCGAACCACAGCGACACTGCGTCGACGTTGTTGTCCAGCATCGTGGCCACCGTCTGGTCCGGCATCAGCCCGGCCTTGCCCAGCCCTGCCGCGAACGCAGCGGCACGCTCGAAGATCTGGCGATACGTGTACTCCTGGCCGCTGAAGTCGAGAAACAGCTCATCGCCCACCTCATCGACACGTTCCCGAAGCAACCCGACGACGCTGGGCTCATCCCGCGGTCCGTACCACACATCAGACATCTGTTTGAGCACTCTCGCTTCCTGTGTGCCGCGGCGACCAGACCGGTGGCCGGCGTTGGACATATGCGGTGAATCCTTCGTGCGCCTCCGCGGTCCTGATCGAGGCACCCACACTGCGATCATCGACCAACGGAATATGTTGGTGTGCGGCAGCTTTCCAGGCTGCGCGGGCCGCAGGACCGGCCTCGCGGAGATCGGAGGCGATACGTTCGGTCGCATCTTCGAGGTCGTTATGCGGCACCACCCTGCCGATAAGGCCCATCGAAAGCGCCTCGTCGGCCGAGAACGAGCGTGCGGTCAGGGCGAGTTCTTTGGCACGCGCCAGGCCCACCACGGCGGGCAGTATCGCCGAACTCCACGGCGCGGCGACGCCGAGGCGCAGTTCCGGCAGCCGGAACCGGGCCCGGTCGCTGGCCACCGCCACATCGGCAAGCACAGCAAACCACACGCCACTGGCCTGGCAGTGTCCGTTGATCGCGGCGATGACGGCAACCCCGCTGCGGTGCAATGTCGGGAACGGGAGTTCGACATCCTCACCATCTTCCCCGTCCTCGGTGTGCGCGGCCGGATCGCCACCGGCGATGAAGACATCACCGCTGCCCGTCACCACCAGTACGTCGAGGTCGGGATCGGCCTCGACCTTGTCGATGAGGCGGCCGAGGCCGGTGTACATGGCATCCGACATGGTGTGGGGCCGAAGGGGATTATCCACAGTGCACCACGCGGTACGGCCGCGACGCTCGACCCGCAGCCCGGTACTACTCAAATCCATCAGACACCCAGCATCCGGCGGCCGATGATGTCCTTCATGATCTCGTTTGTGCCTCCGTATATGGCCATCGCCCGGCCGTCGCGCCAGGCCCGCCCGACGGCACATTCCTCCATGTAACCGTAGGCGCCGTGCAATTGGACGCAGGTGTGCAGCACCCGGCTGTTGAGGTCGGTACACCACCACTTAGCCTGCGCCGCTTCCTCGCCGGTCAGCTCGCCGGTCAGATGCGCGGTCAGTTGAGCATCGACGAAGGCCTGTGCGACGTCTAGCTCCGTGCGCATGGTCGCCAGCTGGAACCTCGAATTCTGAAAGGACCCGATGGGTTGACCGAACGCGTGCCGGGTCTTGCAGTAGGCCAAGGTCTCGTCGAACGCGGCACGCGCGTGTGCCAGGGCCATCACCGCGATCGAAAGCCGTTCCTGCGGAAGCATGGTCATCAACTGGTAGAAGCCGCGGCCCTCCTCACCGAGCAGGTTGTCCGCCGGCAGGACCACGTTGTCGAAGAACAATTCCGCCGTATCGGCAGAGTGTTGGCCGACCTTGTCCAGATTGCGGCCACGGCTGAAGCCCGCGCGATCTGCCTCCACGACGAGCAGGCTCAAGTTTCGCTGCGCAGGTCCTTCGAACCCGGTACGGCACACCACGATGACGATATCTGCGTTGATCCCGTTGGATATGAATACCTTATTGCCGGTGAGCACATAGGAGTCTCCGTCGCGAACCGCGGAGCTGGAGATCGCCGCAAGGTCCGAGCCGGTATTGGGCTCCGTCATCGCGATGGCACCGACGAGCTCACCGGAGGCCAGCCCGGGCAACCACCGCTGCTGTTGTTCGGGGGTGCCGTACTTGATGAAGTACGGCACCACGACATCTGCATGGTTGGAGATGCCCAGCCCGGCATTCATCACACCTGCCCGGCACACCTCCTCAAGGAAGATGGCATTGAACCGGAAGTCCGAAAGGCCGCCGCCACCAAACTGTTCGGGGACGGCCACACCCAGTATTCCGGCGGCCCCGGCCTTGGTGAAGACCGCTTTGTCGATGATTCCTGCGTGCTCCCACTGCTCGAAGTTCTTGGTGAGCTCGCGCCCGATGAATGTTCTGGTGGAATCCCGGAACATCTCATGCTCGTCATCAAAGATGGTTCGCTTCAATTCGGAAAACTCCTATGTGTTCGTGATCATGTCGACCAAGTTCGGCAAGGCCTCGGCGATCGCGCCGATGTCGAGGCTGTGGATCGAAGGGCGCCGCTCCCCCACCTGCCAGGGCGCCAGCAGCAGTGAATCCACTCCCACATCCCGCAACGCCCGCACCGATTCCGGTGTCACGGCTCCGCGCAACCCGGTTCGCGTCGTGAACGGGCGCGACGGCGCGTTGAGGGCGGACCTTGCAGTCTCCAACCTTCCCATCATCGCTGCCACATCTTCGACGGTGTGGTTGGCACCGACCCAGCCATCGGCGACGGCAGCGCAGCGCCGAGCCGCCACCTCCGACGTCCCCCCGACAAAGATCGGAATCGGCCCTGGCGGCGTGGGGTTGACCGCGACGGCATCGAACGTGAAGAAGCGGCCCTCGTGCGCAACCGGGGCGCCGGTCCACAATTCCGGTATCAGCTCCAACATCTCATCCAACACAGCGCCTCGGGACGAGAACCACTCGTTGCCGAGCGCCTCGTATTCCTCACGGAGCCATCCGACACCCACACCCAGCTCGAACCGGCCGCCCGCCATTGCCGCAACGGTCGCGGACTCCTTGGCCAGCATCACCGGGTGACGCAGCGGCGCGAGCAGCACAGCAGTCATGAAGCGGATGCTCGAAGTACGTGCTGCCAGACCGGCGATCGCCACGATCGGATCTGGTAACAGGGTGTCGGTCGGCAAGCTGGCAGGTCGACCGCCTCCGTAGGGATACGGGGAAGAGAACTCCGCGGGCACCGCGGGGTGCTCGGAGAGCGCAACCCCGGTGACCCCGGACCGCTCAGCCGCGAGGGTGAGTGCAACCAGACCCTCCGCGGGAAGGAACGGCAGCGACAGCCACACGTCCATCCTGCGGGGGTGGCCCGCGGTCACTGCCGGGTCGCGGGAGGCTCGGGCAGTGCGAAGTTGAACACCCGCGATGCGTTGGTCTGCATGACCTTTCGCTTCACCTCATCGGAGAGCCCCGCCAGCTCCTTGTGCGCTACCTCGATGCAGTTGGGCCACGTTGAATCGGTATGCGGGTAGTCCGTCTCGATCATCACGTTGTCGACACCGATCTTCTCGATGGACGCCACCCCGAACGAATCCTCGATGAAGCAGCCGAAGATGTGCTTGCGGAACAGCTCCGAGGGCATGGCCGAGAGATCCAGTCCACCGGAGTTGCTCTCGTCGCCGCCCCAGCCCTTGAGATAGTCATCCGCACTGAAACCGTCCTTGGCCGCCCAGCCACGCTGAACCTCCACCACGTGGTCGCACCGCTCGATCACGTAGGGAATCCAGCCGATCCCGCCCTCGGACAGGCACAACTTGAGATTCTCATACTTCGGCAGCCAGGGGCTGAACAGCCAGTCGATGCAGGCCGCAGCGGTACTCGCCACCGGGGAGAGCGCGATCACGCCCAGCATGGGCATATCAGGAGATGTCGAGGGCAGCCGCGACGACGAGCCCAGGTGCATGCAGAGCGGCATCCCGGTGTCATTGGCGGCGGCGATCATCGGTTCCCAGTACCCGCTGCGATCATGAATGGACGGCAACCCGAGCTCATAGGCATTCTCGCTGAAGGCGATCGCCTTTGCACCCATCGCTGCGGTGCGTTCGATTTCCTTGGCGGCCAAGGCAGGATCCCACAGGGGCAGGATCACCATCGGAATCAGCCGGTCCGGAGCTGCCCCGCACCACTCCTCGATCATCCAGTCGTTGTAGGCCTGCACGCACAGCAGCCCGAGCTCACGGTCCTCGGCCTCGGTGAACTCCTGTCCACAGAACCGCGGGAATGACGGAAATGACAGCGAGGCAAGCACACCGGCGCGGTTCATGTCCTCGATTCGCGCGTTCGGCTCGTAGCACCCTGGCCGCATATCGGCGTAGGTAATGGGCAACGGACTGAAGTCCTCGCGCTTCTTCCCGGCCGCAGCGGAGAGTCCGGTGGTGGGCTTGCGCTTGCCTTCAAAGACCCACGCTTCGCCGTCAGCGTCATTCACTATGTGCGGGCCGGCCTCCTTGAACTTCGCCGGAAGCCGTTCCTGCCAGACGTGCGGCGGCTCCAGAACGTGGTCGTCGACGGAGACCAGCCAGTCCAATGAAATGTCCGTCATCTTCTCTCCTTCGATTGTTGGTCGCGTCACGACGACGCGGCGGCCCTTGAGTTACCGATGTTTCGCTCGGTGGTGTAGCTGTCCAGTTGTTCGCGGAATGTCGGCAGGGCAAACGTCTCGGCTTCCGCTGCGAACGCGAAGTCGATCACGTTGCCGACAGCGGCGGTCACGTGCATGTTGAGCGCGCGCTTGGTGTCCCGCAGCGCCTGTTTCGGTTGGTCGGCCAGCCTTCGGGCCAGGGCATGTGCACTGGGCAGCACCTCCTCGGCGGGCACGACGTGGTTCGCCATCCCCAGGCGCTCAGCCGTGGCGGCGTCGATGCGGTCGCCGGTGAGCAGATACTCCTTGGCACGCAACATGCTCATCACCAACGGCCAGGCCAGCGCACCGCCGTCGGCGGCCACGAGCCCGAGAGTCACGTGCGGGTCCGCCATGAACGCCCGCTCGCTCATGAACACCACATCGGACAGCACCGCAAGGCTGCAACCCAGGCCGACGGCCGGACCGTTGACGGCGGCGATGACGGGTTTGGGGAAGGCGATCAGTTCGGTGACGATGCGGCGTGCCTCGGCCATGGTCCGGTAGCGAAAGTCCGGATCGTTGGAGACGCGGTTGAGGAAATCCATGTCGCCGCCGGCCGAGAAACCCCTACCGGCTCCCGTCAGCACGACCGCGCCCACCTCGTCGTCATCGCGCAGTCCGGCCCAGACATCCGCCAGTTCCGAATGCAACTCCTCGTTGACCGCGTTCATCCAATCCGGCCGGTTCATCGTTACCGTCCGGACACTGCCGGTGCCTTCCACCAGAAGAACACCCGAATCGCGATTGTTGTCGTCCATATAACCTCCGTCAGTCCCGTTCAGTATTTCCAGCACCGGACCGCACGGAACAGATTGCGACCATGCCATTAGCAGCACTGCCACGCTGCGTCGTCGGTGGCACGGCCTGGCAGTCTCGGCACCACACTGACCGACGGCCCCCCGAGTAGCATCGCCACGCACATCGGTGCCGCACCCAGAGATGCCGTACCACAACGATATTGGCGGATCGCGACAATGGCGTCGCCGACCGCCGGACCGGCATCGGGATCCGTCGCGTCACAACTCAATTTGGAGGACACATGCACGAGGCCGTGATCATCGATGCGGTACGTACACCCATCGGCAAACGCAACGGGTCCCTCGCCGATATGCACCCCGCCGATCTGTCAGCCCACGTCTTGTGCGCGCTGGCCCAACGCACCGGTATCGACCCGGCGATGGTCGATGATGTGCTGTGGGGCTGCGTGAACCAGGTGGGCGATCAGGCCGCCCAGATCGGTCGCTACTCGGTCTTGGCCGCCGGTTGGCCGGAGGGCGTCGCCGCGATGACCGTCAACCGGGCTTGCGGTTCCAGCCAATCGACGTTCGATTTCGCTGCCGCCCTGGTCCGCTCGGGGCATTACGACATGGTGGTGGCCGGCGGCGTGGAGTCGATGAGCCGGGTGCCGCTGGGTGCCGGGCGCGATCTCGGCCGGCCGTTCGGCCCACGCGCACGGCAGCGGTATCAGACCGAGTTACGCGACGGGGGCTTCCCGAACGAGGATTTCAATCAGGGAGTGGGCGCGGAGTTGATCGCGCAGCGCTGGGCGCTGACCCGTAGGCGCCTCGACGAGTTCTCGGCCCGTTCGCACGAGCTGGCGGCCTCGGCGATCGACGCCGGGGCGTTCGACACCCAACTGGCCCCGCTGCCGGACAAGCCGGACTTCTCGGCCGACGAGGGGCTGCGCCGTGGCACCAGTCCCGAAACCCTGGCCAGCCTGAAACCGGCGTTCCAGGCCGACGGTGTCATCCACGCGGGCAATTCTTCACAGATCTCCGACGGCGCATCGGCCACGCTGATCTGTAGCGCCACCAAGGCCCGTGAACTCGGGCTGACACCCATCGCCCGCTACCACACCGGCGTCGTGGCCGGTTCAGACCCCGTACAGATGCTGACCGGACCGATCCCCGCAACCGAAAAGCTTTTGCGCAAAACGGGATTGAGCATCTCCGATATCGGCGTGTTCGAGGTCAACGAGGCGTTTGCCTGCGTACCACTGGCCTGGCAGCAGAACTTCGACGTACCCGAAGAACGCCTGAACCCGCTCGGAGGCGCCATCGCAGTGGGCCATCCGCTCGGGGCATCTGGCACTGTGCTGATGACGAGGATGATTCATCACATGCGCGACAAAGGAATTCGATACGGGCTCCAGACGATGTGCGAGGGCGGCGGGACGGCCAACGCCACCATCGTCGAACTCGCGTAAGTGGTGCTTTCGGTGCTCTCATCGCCTCGCTCTCGCTGCGCAGAGCCGATTTCGGCACGATTGCAGCCATGAGGATTTCGGTGAACTACGATCTGTGTGAGTCCAACGCCTTGTGCTGCTTCGCGGCACCGGAGATTTTCGAGGTGCGCGAGGACGAACTGCTGTATGTCCTCGACGACAACCCGCCGGAAACCATGCGCGCCGAGGTTTATGAGGCGATCAATGCGTGCCCGAAGCGAGCCATCACCATCGATGACTGATCGATGGTGATGGCTCACGCTCACGTGTAGGCCCGAATAAAGGCATCAACACCGTCGACGAGAATCGAGTCGATGACATCTCCGGCAGATGCGGCCGATGCGTCGACGGTGTCCTGCACGAGCAGGACCGTGAGTGCGATGAAGTGCTCGGCGGCCCGGAGCGGGGAATCGGTGCGGATCGCCCCTTCCTGGACGAACTGCGCCATCCGCTCGGTGAACAGCGCCATCGGCTTACTGTGGTCCAGTCCGAGTACGGGACTGCCGCCGGAGGCGGCGCTCAGCAGATTGCGGTATTTGAGGTAGTCGGTGGAGGGCAGCGCCTCCACCGCGATCCGCCGCACGAACGCCAGCAGCCCATCGCGCAGTTCGCATCCTGTCGGTAGCTCGTCGGCGAGCGCGGCCGCCACCGTCACCAGCACGCCGTCCGCCAGCCGTTCCACCACCGTGGACAGTATGGTCTCCTTGTCCCCGAAGTGGTCATAGACAGTCCGCTTGGACACATCGGCGCGGGCCGCGATCGCGTCAACGCTGGTCGACTTGAACCCCGCGGTGAGAAACAGCTCCTGAGCAGCGTCGAGAATCGCACGACGCTTGATCTCCGAGCGGCCGCGACGGCTCGAACCCGTGGTCCCGGTGGTCATGTGCTGAATCAACTCCAAAGTGTGACGAATATCAAACTAAACTAGTCGGTGTAGTGTAGTTTCGAATCTGTGAACAATGGTGTTCCAGGTGCAACACAAAATATGGATGCAACCGGATCGGTCATCTTGCAGGCCCCGCGGCGTACGCCCGGTGCCGTCAGTTCCTCGACACCATCGCGCCTTTCAGCGCGGCCCTGTTCGCGACCCCCTCACCGTCCGACCCCCTCGGACGGACCCAGCCCCCCGCGACGAGGAGACTGCCTCATGGACGACCGCACCCTGACTCTTCCCGGTCACGCACCGGCCCTCGGCACCGATCCAGGGGCGCCGCAACTGGTCACCGCGGTCGGCCGCAGCCGGACCACGGAGGACCAGGCCAGGCGCAACTCGCTGGCCGCGTTCCTGCGAGCCCGGCGGGAGTCGCTGCAGCCAGAGGACATCGGGATTCCGCGACGCGGACGCCGACGCGTGAAGGGACTGCGCCGGCACGAGGTCGCCGACACCGCAGCGGTGAGTGTCACCTGGTACACGTGGCTGGAGCAGGCACGAGATATCCACACCACCCCGCAGGTCATCGAAGCCTTGGCTCGCGCACTGCAACTCGATGACAGCGGGCACAGCTATCTGCGCCGACTCGCGGGAGTCACACCGCGCACCACCTATACCGACGCGCGCGATATAGGTTCGAGTATGAAGGCCCTTGTCGACAATCTGCTGCCCAACCCGGCGCACCTGATGCTCCCGGCCTCCGACCTGGTGACCTGGAACCGCTCCTATGCTCAGCTGTTCGTCGACCCCGCGACCTTGGCCCCGGAACACCGCAACGGTTTGTGGATCCAGGTCATGTTTCCGGAGATGCGCGACCGCCTCGTGGATTGGGAACTGGAGACGCGTCGCGCCGCCGGCCGCTTCCGCGCCGAAGCTGCCAAGTACCCCGGTGATCCGCACTTCGCCAGCGTGGTCGACACGCTGACCGCCGAAAGCAGCTTCTTTCATGACATCTGGGAACGCCACGAAGTTCAGGGTGCCGCAGACCATGTCGAGACGATCGACCACCCCCATGTCGGTCATGTGCGTGCCCGGCTGATGCAGCTGCGCCCGCTGGAGCATCCGAACATGTTGTTGATGGTGCACATGCTCGCCGACACCGAATCGCGGGAACGCATGCAGGCCCTGCTCGCCGGCTGACATCGGCGGCGCTACCGCCGGCGCCAGCGCAGGACCGCCACCCGCCAGCCCTGGGACCCGAACTCGACATCGTCGAATCCGACGTCGACGGACTGCCCGATCCGCAGACCGCGGCCATCGGCCGGTCCGTCGATGTACCCGGGCACCAGCAGATCGTCCTGTTCTTCGAGCCGGACCATGACGACGACCGAGGGCGCCGACTCAGCGCCGGGCCGGTGACCGACGGTCCACGACGCAATGGTGCCACGACCGCTCGCCGCAACCCAGTTCCACTCCAGTGAACTGCAGTCACCGCACACCGCACGGGCTGGCCAACGAAGCCGCCGACAGCGTGCGCAATCCTGGACAAGTAGCTCGCCCCGCTCCAACGCATCCCACCACGGTGCCGAATCAGCATCGGCCAGAGGATGATTGGTCATAATGGCTACCCTCCCCGCTTCAGGATGACTGCACCGGTGATACCACTGTTGATCCCCGGTTGAGCGGTCGACAGCGCCACCTCGGCACCGGCGACCTGCCGGTCACCGCATTCATGGCGCAGCTGCCGTACCGCCTCGACGACATGGTTGAGACCGTGCACGTATGCCTCGGACAGATGACCACCATGGGTGTTGACCGGAAGCCGACCCCCGATCCTCGTCTCCCCCTCCGCGATCATCGATGCCGCCGCACCGGGTTCACAAAACCCGTATGCCTCCAACTGCAAAGGCACCAGTGAGGAGAACGCGTCGTAGAACTCGGCCACATCGATGTCCTCGGGGCTCATCCCAGCCGCCTCGTACAGCCGTGGTGCCATCCGCGTCGCCCCCGACACGGTGATATCCGAACGGTGGTTGGACGCCAACTGACTGCCCCCACCCGATGCGGTGGCGCAGATGGTCACCGGACGACGCCGGGTATCCCGACTGCGAGCCGGGGACGTCACGACCATCGCGACAGCAGCATCGGATTCGATACAGCAGTCGAATAGCCTCAGCGGTTCGTAGATCCACCGCGAACCGAGATACTCGTCCATGCTGAGCGGTTGCCGCATCATCGCCGCCGGATTGCGAACTGCATTGTCGCGCTGGTTGATCGCCACCATGCCGAGATCCTCCTCGGTGAGCCCGTACCGGTGCATGTAGGCGCGGGTGAACATGGCGAATTGCGCGGGCGCGGAAGCGTGTTGGTAGGGCAGCCAGTACTGCGCATCAGAGGACATTCCGGTCATGGCCGCCGCACCCGACATACGCGGACCCGAACGCGCGTTCAGCGCCCGCCACACCACCACGCAACGGGCTTGCCCAGTGGCCACCGCGCTGGCCGCCGCAGCCAGCGGTGCGATACACGAACTACCGCCCCCGAATACATCTCGGATAAACCTCACATCAGCGATGCCCAGCACCTGAGCAACCAGTGCTGGGTCCGCCGAGTCGGCGATACGGTGACACGCTACCCCGTCGACGTCACGTGCCGTCAGGCCGGCATCCGCGAGCGCGGCGCTGATGGCCTGCACCGCGAGGGTGAGCGTGGAGACGCCCGAGCGCTTGGAGTATTGCGTACGCCCGACACCGACGATTGCGGCCGCGTCCCGAAAAGGGTTGTCCACAAGCCGAATCTATCGGAATCTATGGGCCGCGACGTGGTGGACCGCGCACTATCACCAATGCCCATACGCTGGCTGCAACCATTGCGCGCTGTGTCCTGACCATGGTGTCATCGCAACCATTTTCGCCGTCGGTAACCGCGGTTAACCTGCTGACGGAATGATGGTTGCCTTCGAATGTGGTCCATCCCAATGATACTCACGGCGAAAGAGATACGATGACGACGCAGAACCACCGAACCGAGGCACGCGGTCCGCTACTGGGACTGAAAGTGCTCGATGTGGGCCAGCTCGTCGCGGGCCCGATGATCGGCACCTATCTGGCGGATTGGGGAGCCGATGTCGTCAAGATCGAACAACCTCGAGTAGGTGACCCGATCCGCAAACTCGGGTCACACTCCGGCGCACCGCTGTGGTGGAAGATCAACGGCCGCGGAAAACGTTCCATCGCCCTGGACCTGCATGAGCAGAACGACCGCGATGTGCTGTTGACGCTGGTGCGCTCGGCCGACATCTTCATCGAGAACTTCACTCCCGGCACCATGGAACGCTGGGGGCTGGACTATCCGACACTGCGTTCGATCAACCGGAGGCTGATCATGCTGCGCGTCAGCGGCTTCGGCCAGACCGGGCCGAACCGCACGAGTCGGGCGTTCGGGCGGATTGCCCAGTCCTTCAGTGGATTCTCCTCGGTGAACGGGTTTGCCGACCGGCCGCCCGTCCACCCCGGCATCCCGGTCGGCGACTACTTCGGCGCCCTCACCGGGACTGCCGCCGTGCTGGCAGCTTGTCTGGAACGAGAGCAGTCCGGTGAAGGTCAAGAGATCGACTTGGCCTTGTACGAGGCGTGCTTCCGCCTCATGGAACTGATGACTGCCACATTCGATCAAGAGGGCAGGGTGATCGGCCGCGAGGGTACCTCCAACACCTATGTGGCACCGGTCGGTACCTGGAAGACCGCTGATGGAAAGTGGTTCTCCCTGACCGCCAGCACACAGCCGGTGGCGGAGAGATTGCTGCAGACCGTCGGTGGCGCGGAGTTGGCCGCCGACGACCGGTTCACATCGAACTCGCTGCGGGTCGCCAACCGGGAAGAGCTCGACGCGATCCTGGCTTCCTGGGTGAACAGTCACACCACCGCAGAACTGATCGGCATCTGCGATGACAGCGATGTCGCCTACTGTGTCGAGTACGACGCCGCCGATATTTTCTCCGATGCCCATTATCAGGCGCGGGGCGCCATCGAAACGGTGCAGGACCCGGTGTACGGCCCGATGCGGATGCCCGCGGTGGTTCCCCGGTTCAGCCGAACCCCTGGGTCCATCCGGTGGACCGGCGAAGAACTCGACGCCAGCCGCGATGAGGTGCTCAGCGATCCGTGCTGGAAGAACGGAACACCCTGATCAAATGTCGCCGCCAGCCATGCAGAGCAGGGCCGAACACCAATGGTGTTCGGCCCTGCCGGGTAGTCAGCCGCGAGCGGGTCAGTTCATCGGCCGGTGAAACTACCCGTCCGCCGCTGTGTCATCGCCGAAAGGGCCTCGCCGACATCATCGGTCGTAGCCAGCACGGCGACATGCGAAGACACCATGTCCAACGCCGGACGCAGCTCCAGACTTGCCGACTGTCTGGTGACCCGTCGGATCATCCGCACGCTCGCCGGCGGATTGGCAGCGATCGACCGAGCCAGCGTCATGGTCGCGTCGGACAATTCGTGCGGTTGCACCACGCGGTTCACCAGTCCGATCCGCAGCGCCTCGGCGGCATCCACGGGTTCGCCGGTGAGTAGCAGCTCCAGCGCATTGGCCAGACCGACCAGCCGTGGCAGGAAGTACGCGCCCCCGCCACCGGGTGCCAGCCCGAGCTTGACGTATCCCTCAGAGACCTTTGCGGTACTTGACATCACCCGTAGGTCACACATGAGCGCCATGTCCAGGCCGGCACCGACGGCCACCCCGTTGATCGCGGCGATGATCGGCTTGCCGAGATCCTCGACCGCCAGGGCAATTCGCTGAATCCCGGCGTGTAGGTCTGTCTTTCGTTCGAGGGGGGTCAGCGGGTCGGTGAGCCAAGCAAGGTCGATTCCGGCACAGAAGGCTCGGTCACCGGCTCCGGTCAACACGACCACGCGCACTTCGTCATCAGTTCGACAATGCCGAAGTATCTCCTCCCAGTCTCGGATCATACTCATGGTGAATGCATTTCGCGCCTCTGGTCGATTGATGACGAGGGTGCCGACACCGTCGGCGACTGCAAATTCGAGGTGGTCCATCTGATTTCCTACCTTTCATCCAACCGGTTGTCTCACCAGTGCTCAGCGCCAGTTCGCGCCGGTGACACAGGCCCAGGCATCGGCGGCACCCAGAACAGTCCGACCGACGTGCCGGGCGTGGTGGCTCACGGTGCCGAACTCGTCGACCCAGCTCCTCGCGCGCAACGTCGAGGGCCACAGCGAATGCTCGATGCTGGTTCCGATCGCGCCGTGCAGCTGATGCGCGGACCCGGTCACTGCACCGACCACCGGGCCCAGGACCGCTCTGGCCACCGATACCGCGTACTCGGTACGGTTATCCCCGAATCCGAAGTCGGTGGCGGCGGCCACTGCCAATGTCACTGCGGCGCGGGCACGTTCAATATCACCTGCCATGACAGCCAGCGTGTGCTGGACGCTCTGCAGCTTGCTCAACGGCCGGCCGAACTGCACCCGCTCGCGACAGTGCCGCACCGAGGAGTCTGCCGCGGCATCGAGCGCGCCGATCAGCTGGACGGACCGGGCCCACGCGCCACGGCATTCGTATTCAGCGACGACGGACGCATCAACTGGACGCAACATCTGGTTGGCGATGGCGAAGGCGATCTCGTCGCGCGGTTCACCGGCCAGATTCATACCATCGGTGACCACCGCGTCGGCGGGATCGGCCAGCCCGACGTGCAAGGCCGCGTCGTCGGCGCCAGGCTCGCGCACCTCGACCAACACCACACGGGCGGCCGAACGCGCCCATGGGACCGCACTCGCCACGCCGGTGACCAACCCCCCCAGCGCCGTCCCCACGGCCCGGCCCGCGGTCAACGGTCTGCCGGTCGGGACGTCGATATCGGCGCATTGCATCAGCCAAGCCGCCAGCAGGTCAGTCTCGGCAACCGGAACCGCGGCGCTGCTGCGCGCCAACCAGTACAGCACCACCGCGAGTTCGGCGGGTCCCGCCTCGTTGTCCGCATCGCTGGTCAACCGGTCAAGGCCGCTGGCGACCAACGTATCCCAGAGCTGCTGATCGAAGGTGTCCGGCCGCCGGCGGCACCCGACACGGGCATCGAAGGAGCGTCTACCGAGATCGCCGGCCAGTTCGGCAAGTGCATCGAACTCACCGGTCCCGGACGTGGCGTCGAAGACACCATTGGCCAACACAGAGTCGAAGTTCGTCATCGCAATCCCATTCCCCGCGCTACGACACCGCGCAGCACCTCGTTGGTTCCGCCCCGCAGTGTGAACAGCGGCCGATGCAGCCACGCGGTGTTCAGCATTGCCTGCAGGCCCGGGTCGGTCGGCAAGCGATCCAGCAGATCGACGACGATATCGATCGACTCCTGCTCGAATCGAGTTCCCAGATCCTTCACCAACGCAGCCTGATTGGCAGCCGACTGCCCGGCCACCAATGCTCTGGCCACCGCCACCGACAATTGGCGCAACGACGTCAAGCGAGCGATCAGGTGGCCGACATCGGCCAACAGCGCATCATCGTGTTCGACTTGTGCGGCCAGCCGAGCCAGCGCGCCCGAGATCAGCGGCATCGTCGTCAGAATGCGTTCGGGCCCACTGCGCTCGAAGGACAACTCGGATGTGACCTGGTGCCATCCGTTGCCGATCTCGCCGAGTACATCGGCCTCGGCGATCTCCACATCGTCGAGCAGTACCTCGTTGAAGTGATGCTCGCCGGACATCAACTCGATGGAACTGATGGTCACGCCGGGCGTGTCGCACGACACCAGGAACTGGCTCAAGCCGGCATGCCGGTTTTCAGGATCGAGCGCACCGGTGCGGGCGAGGACCACGATCTGGTGCGAGTGGTGGGCTCCGCTGGTCCACACCTTGGTGCCCGACAGCTTCCATCCGCCCTCCGTTCTGGTCGCACGGGTGGAGACCGCAGCCAGATCCGAGCCGGCACCGTGCTCACTCATACCGATCGCCGAGTAGAAACGGCCCGCAGCGATACGCGGCAGGATGCGGCGACGCTGTTCCTCCGTGCCGTAAGTGAGCAGTGCGGGTGCGACCTGCCGATCGGCGATCCAGTGCGCGGCCACCGGCGCGCCATGGGCCAGCAGTTCCTCGGTGACCACGTAGCGGTGCAGATGGCCCAGTCCCATCCCGCCGTACTCACGTGGTGTGGTGATACCCAGGAAGCCCGCGCCACCGAGGCGTTCGCTGAAACCTTCGTCCCAGCAGGACAACCATGAGTCGACCTGGGGGACCCAGCCGTGCGCATCGCGATCGGCGCGCAGAAACTCCCGGATTCCCTTTCTTATCGCCGCCAATTCGGCACTGTTGGCGGACAGGTCGGCGAAGAATCCGCTCACCGAGCGGATGGCGTCGGTGCTCACGGCCGCACCGGCAGCGGGCCGGCGAGCCCGCGCGGCGCGGTACCCCACAACCAGCGCGCCGCCTGGTGCAGTTCGTCGAATTCCAGGCGCTCGCCGTTGCGCGCTACATAGTGGTGTGGTGCCTCGGTGGATCCGACGATGCGGATCAGTCTGCGACCGTCGATGCGCAGTATCTGGCCGGTCAGCCACGACGCCTGCGGCGATTGCAACCAAGCCACCACGGCCGAGATGCATGCCGGATCGAGTTCCGGATCCGCGGCCCGCTCCTCACCGAAGAACGATGCGCTCATCCGGGTGACTGCCAGCGGGGAGATTGCATTGACCGCGACCCCGTAACGCTGCATCTCCATCGCAGTGACCAAGGTGAGCGCGCCGATACCCGCCTTGGCCGCGCTGTAGGCGGCCTGGCCGGGGTTACCCCACAGCCCGGCACCCGAGACGGTGTTGACGATGTGGGCGTCCACTGAGTGTCCGCTCCTGGCCATCGAGCGCCAGTAGTCACAGGCGTGTTTGGTCACCGCGAAAGTGCCCTTCAGGTGGACATCGACCACCGCGTCCCAGGCCTGTTCCGTTGCGCTGGTGATCACCTCATCGCGCAGAATCCCCGCGTTGTTCACCACGCCGGTGAGCGTTCCAAACGTCGATACCGCCCGGGCGACCATATCCCGGGCATCGTCCCAATCGGTGACCGACCCGGTGTGCGCCAACGCGGTTCCTCCGGCACTGGTGATCTCAGCGACCACGGCTTCGGCGGGGCCAACGCCTCCACCGCTGCCATCACGATCCACCCCGGGATCGTTGACCACGACCGCGGCGCCACGCGCCGCGAGCTCCAGGCAGTGGGCGCGTCCGATACCGCGACCTCCTCCGGTGACCAGAACCACGTGACCGTCCAGTGCTGACATACCCGATCCCTTCTCGATCAGACGCCGAACAACTCGGCTATCCTTCTGCGCCGCAACGGCCAATCTGCATCGCGCAGGTCTGCGTGACCGCTTTCGGTCACGATGAGGTCCACATCACCGGCCGGTGTGGAGACCGGCCGGCTGAGCTGCTGTACCAACGGGCTGCGACCATTCACCATCGAGGGGGTGGCAATGATTGACAGTCCTCGCGGGTGCATTCGGGCGGCGGCGCAAAAGTCCGGATGCCCGCCGATCCCGCCGATAACCTTGTCGCCCTGCCCCTCGACGTTGACCTGTCCCACGTGGTCAATCTCGACGGCCGTGTTGACGGCCACGAACGGAATGCCCCGCGAAAGCCGCGTCAGATCGTGGGTGTACTGCACCCCGCGCAGAATCGGTCGCCCCTCTGCCCAGTCGTAAAGCTGCTCGGTTCCGGTCAGATAGGTCGCCGACGGGGTGCCACGAAGCAGTCCGTGGCGGTCCAACTCGACCACCGCATCGGTCACCAGGCCAGTGTCCACATGCAGCGGCACCTTCGCGCGCCGCAACAGCGCGGTACCCAGTTGCCCAGGGCCGTACTGGATCCGGGCATCGGCCGGAATGAACCGCAGCACCGCGTCGGCGAGCGCCTCGTGAACCGGATCGGGTTCACGGTGGTGACGCACCGGCCCGGCGCAGCTGCGGCCGATGATTTCGACCTGGTCCGGATTCAGTGGTGGCTCGGCCGAGGCCATCGTGGTGGCCTCGTCTATCACCGCCAACACCGACACCCCGTCGTCGACCAATGCGCGCTGGTAGGACACCTCACTGCCGAAGTGCAGTGCACCCGCACGTTCGACGAGCCGGGTGACCAGCAGCTGCGGCCGAAGCCGATCGGCTAGCAACGCGGGCCACGCCGAGAACCTGGCTGGAACGAATCGTGTTGTCTCACTGCGCATCAGCGGCCGAGCTCCAGCACCGGGCATCAACACGATCAGCTCCGCGAAGGCCGACGCATCCAGCCCGACCGCAGGTTCGGGCAGCCAGCCGACCACCAGTCGGATCCCCCCGATCTCGGCTGCCGCACTGCACAGTTCCGCGCACACCGAGGTGCCGTCGGGGAGTCGTCCCGCTACCCCCACCCCATCGCCGAGGGCCACCGTCATCCCCGGACGCAGCCGCGCCCGGAACACGTCGGCGAGAGCCAGCATGGTCAATGCGGTTCCCGGGGCAGCTTCAGAACCCGCTCGGCAAGGATGTTGCGCTGAATCTCGCTGGTGCCGCCGAGAATCGTCTGGGCCCGCCCTACGAGCATATGCCGCACCAGTTCGTCGAGCTCGGGATCGATACAGGCATCGACGCCCAGTACATCGGTAGCTAGGTCGGACAGGTCGCGATCGGTCTCAGAGGCAACAAGTTTCAGAACCGAAAACTCCGCCGAGGTAACGTCGCCTCCGGCCACGGCGCGCTGCCAGGTGTACCGCAACAGCCAGGTTCTGGCCCACAGTCGCGTCATCGACCGAGCCAACACCGGGTCCAGGTCACCACGGCTGCGCGCGGCCGCAATCAGGCCGTCAAGGCGGCGGAACATCGCTACGGCATGGGTGCCCAGGGTCAGCCGCTCCCGACCGAGCATCGCCAGTGCCAACTCCCAGCCTTGGCCCGGGCGGCCAACCAGGGCCTGCGCCTGAAGTTCGACACCGTCGAGGAAGACCTCGTTGAACTTCGACTCCCCGTCGATCTGACGCAGCGGACGCACCGTGATACCCGGGGACCGCATCGCGACGATGAACATCGACAATCCTCGATGCTTGTCGGATCCAGTCCTGGCCAACAGGATTCCGAAATCAGCATCCGCGGCACCGGAGCTCCACACCTTTTGTCCGTCGACCCGCCAGCCCGTCTCGGTGGGTTCGGCGCGGGTACGCAGGGAGGCCAGATCCGAGCCCGCCTCCGGCTCGGAGAACAGTTGGCACCAGATGTGCTCGCCGGTACGGATGGGTTCGAGGTGTCGCGTCTTCTGTTCGTCGGTGCCGTAACGGATAAGCACCGGGCCGACCAGGTCGGGCCCGAAGATGCTGAACTGTCGAGGAACTCCGGCATACGCGCATTCCTCGGCGAACATCGCCTGGAACGCCACGGATGCGTCCCGTCCGCCGTACTCGACCGGCCAGTGCAGGCAGGTGAAGCCGTGTTCGGCCAGAAAGGCATGCCATTCCGATCCCGGCCCGACATCCGCCCCCGTCGGGGTGGGACCATAATTGCGCAGTGCCGCCGGTTTGGGCGCGTCGGCCAGGAAGGCCCGCAGTTCGGCACGAGTGACCGTCGGGGAGGCGGTGTCGGGGTCGCCGGTCACGATGCCATACCGATCATCGCGGCTGACTGTGTAAGCACCGTCCAGTGCGCCGTCGGCAATCCGAACAGCACCTCGTCGGTGCGGGCCCGTTTGACGTACAACCCGGCGGCATGCTCCCAGGTGAAACCGATACCACCGTGAATCTGCAGGTTCGCATGTGCGGCATCACGCAGCGTTTCCGAGCACACCGCCTTGGCCATGCTGACCAGCCACGACGCGTCTGGGTCGGCTGCGTCGATGGCCTCCACCGCCGCCAGCGACGCCGACCGGGCCATCTCCAATTCCACCAGCATGTCCGCGCAGCGGTGTTTGATGACCTGGAACGATCCGATCGGGCGGTCGAATTGCCTACGCACCCGGGCGTATTCGACCGCCATCTCCAGGACCCGCTCGGCGGCGCCTACCTGCTCGGCAGTGAGCACGGCGATGGTATACCGCAGGCTGTCTTCGACGATATCCTCGACCGGTCGATGTGCAGCGAGATGGCGGGCCGCCGCAGCGTCCAGGTCGACAGTAGCCATCGGCCGGGTCGCATCCAGCACCGGTTGCGCGGCGACCGAGACCCCCGGCTGATCGCGGTCGACAAGATAGAGCTGTTGCTGGCCTTCGCACTCCGCGAGAACGACGATGTCCTGTGCACTCGCGGCGCCGAGAACATGGCTAATCGATCCCGAAAGACGCCACCTTCCACCATGGTTGGCCGCTACCGGCAATTCGTCCTCGCGGACGCGGCCGCACCTGACAGGCACCCCAGCTGCCGCGGTGCGCATGCCGGAGCCCATGTCGTCCAACACATCGGCGGCACCACCGGTTGCGGTGAGCAGTCTCGTGGCCAGGACCGCCGACGAAAGGAACGGCACTGGGGCGAGCGTGCGACCCATCTCGTGACCGATTACGGCGTGAGCTACAGCCGGACGGTGATCATCCTGGTCACTTTCCGGGATACCTATGGCAGCGACACCGACCTGAGCACACAGGGCTTGCCAGAGCGCGCGGTCGAAGCCACGGTCGGCCATCGGTGCCTCGTAGGCGACCGCACGCAACCGGTGTTCGGGTAACAGACGCGTGCACGCGGCACGTACCGAAGAGGCGAGCGTTGCTCGCTCGTCAGCGGAAAGCGTAGTCATCTAAGCTCTTTCACGGCTATGGAGGCCCTCTCAGAGGAAGAACAGCCTCAGTTATACCGCCGGGCACCAAGCGATGAAAGGCGAGACAGGGGTGTTGAGGATACCCCCATGTGCACGTCAGACGACGCCCAGTGGGCCACTAACTCTGTTGTGCAACAACAGGTTTGATATCTTCGAGGCCGCAGGAAGCAGGATGTTCTCCAGCTCGCCCTGAGTACGCACCGAGCGATTCGAGGAGTAGGCAAGCCCCAACGCCGCAGGCGTGCTCGCAACGGCCAGTTGCGCGGCGATACAGGTGACCCCGTAGCGAAACTCCTGGTCACTGATCGACAGCGCAGGCGACACCAGCTGGCGTTCAAGCCGTGAGCTGGTCTTGATCGTATGACATGTATATCTGTGCAACGGGTTTTGTGAAAGATATGCCTCTCGCTGGCCACTCTCGGCCTGCGCCAGAATGCTCTTGCCAACCGCGGTGGCATGGCCAGGAAGGCGGACGCCGGGCCAGCAGTCGATCCTCGGGGCGGCCGGGTGCTCGACCATGCTCCAGACTTCGACCTCGCCGTGGAGCAAGCCTCCGATCATGACGTGTGATCGCGTCGCGGTCGCCAAGCGTGTCATCGCCTCGCGCACCAGTCGATAGTCTCGCGCACGACCTTCCAGTTCCGCGACGGTGGCGAATTGCGAACCCAGCACATAGCGACCGTCATGAGTGCGTGCGAGATACTCCTCATGCACCAGCGTCCGCACCAGGCGATACACAGTGCCGATCACGATTCCGGTTGAATCACTGAGAGATCTAGCAGTCAGTGGACCACGCTCAGCGACTACGTCGACGAGTTTCATCCCCCGTTGCAGGCTTTGGATCAGAGTGGGAGCAGACGTGTCCACGGGTTCAACCCACACCGGTGACGGTGGCCAACGACCGCGGCCCCGCCGGAGCGGTGGAAAAACCAGTCCAGTCCAGCCGCCCACCCAGCACATACGCGCCGTCATCCAACCGGATCAGATAGCCGTCGTGGACCAGCGTCCGCAGCAGATGGTAGGCCGTCGGAAGGGAAAGCCCGACCTGACGGGCAACGGGCTTTGCGTGCAGCGGACCGTGCGTGGCCACCACGTTGATGATCCGCAGACCGCGCTGTAGTGATCGAATCAGGGTCTGCTCTTCGCCTACCACCGCACCTCCCGAAGCTCTGGGCCGAGTGAGTGTTTGTCCGTACGCAACGAACTCTAGGTAGCCGACGACCGCAGGGACAATGGGTAGTTCGTTGCTAGCACTTCCGGTAACACCGATGAACCCACGTCACCGACCGCGTGAAGCGCTGCGCAGACATCACCGGCGACCGAGATGTGCTACTGAACAACACTGTGCCAGCGCTCGATTCGGTCACCCGTCGGCGGTCAGCATCGATTGCCAGGTCTGATTGGGACGTTGGTGCGCCAGATTGGCCAGTGCGTAGATGTTTCCGTCCGGTCCTACATACGATCCGTCATCAGGGTTGTACGACGTGAACGCTATTGGTATGTCCTCGATTTGGTTCATCACGGGCGGCGCAAGGGCGGCCGGCGCAACCTGGGGCGCAGGGCCCGGAGGCGCCGGCGGGACGGAGTCGACCTGCGGCACCCCCTGACCCGATGTGGTGGCGTTAGGATCTCCCTTCCAGTTGAACCCGTCATTGAGCGGGACATACATCTCGTCGCCGTTGCACATCTTGGCCGTCGGCGCGCGTTTGCCTGGATTGTTGACACACGGGAGGTTTCGCGCGCCACGCACATTGAAAGGAGAATCCTGCGGCACTCGGCAATACAGATCACCCGCGGGGCGGTCCGGATAGTCCTCGAATGCCGGCGATCGTTGCTGGCTGGGCGGAAGAAACCCGGTCAGGCAGGGCGGTGGCACGTTGAGGTTGAGATCGAAGGTGACAAACGGCCCCTTGTAGGCGCTCATGACGCCCATACCGGGCACCAGCGAACTCCCCAGGACGGCAATGGCCTGGGGTACCAGCACCAGGACCTGACGTACGCCGGCCTGGTAGGTGACCGCCAGCTCGCCAATCCCAGCCAGATTGGCGAGCATGATCGGCAAGGACGGTTGCAGCCGCTCGAACAATTGGCGGACCTCCCCCGCCGCAGCGGCCCCGTCAGGAAGGAGATTCCGCACCGAGGCATCACGCTCGGCCAGCTGACCGGTGACGCCGGCCAGCCGCGCTGCCCATGACCTGATCTCATCGGCGGTGTCGTTCTGGGTATCCAGAACCGGTGCCGATTCATCGATCACTGTGGTGAGCGCTCCCAGATCCGTCTTCGCTCCCGAGGCCAATTTCGTGGACGCTCGGACCAGCCGGGCAAGGTCGGGACCCAGTCCGCCGAATGCGAGCGCACTCTCGTCGATGACGGTGCGCAGGTTTTCCGCAGGAATCGCTGTCAAACCCCGGTTGGTCTCGTCGAGAATCGTATTGATGTCGACGGGGATTCCGGTGCGGTCGGCCGCGATGACGTCGCCATCGCGCAATGTGGCGCCGCGGGCCTCGGCGAGCGGGGTGAGTTCGACGTATTGTTCGCCGATCGCCGACCTGCTGTGTACGCGGGCCGTCACGTCCGCAGGGATGGGCACATCGGAGCTCAAGGACAGGTCGGCCTCGACGCCGGTATCAGTCATACGGACGTCGGCGACGCGCCCCACGCCCAAGCCGCGGTAGGTGACATTGCCTGACGGGTAAAGCCCGCCGGTGCTGGGCAGCTCAATGGTCACCCGGTACTGGCCGATGCCGAGCACACGGGCGGGCACCTCCATGAATCCGACGCCCATCACCACGGCCGCCACCACCGACACCACGGTGAACAGTGCAAGCTGCAATCTGATCCGTCTGTTAAGTCTCATCTCAACGTCCTTGATCGGCGATATAAGGTGCGGTCAAGGGGTTCCCACTGGTGTACGGGCTCGGCATCTGCCCTATCGTTCGACCCCACTGCATCTCCAGTTCAGTCAGGTTGCCCTCGAATCGGGTTCCGGTGAGAAAGCCCGCGTCGAGTCGGCTGAGCGTAAGGTCGAAGACCCCCGTGAGGTTCACATAGTCACCGCGAAAATAATTGCCGATATTCTCCTTGACGAACGGGAAGGTCGTCAGGTAGCTCAGCGAAGTGACCATCGCCGGGCCGGCATTGGCCAGGGACTCCAGCACGGGACCGAGATCGCTGAGCTCCGTGATCAAGTCATCCTTGGTGCGGCTGACCGCATCGGTGGTGAGGGCACCGAACTGACCGAGCTTTTCCATTGCTTGCGCCAGTTCGGTGCGGCGGTCAGCCAGCACCTCTAGTGCTCGTGGAATGGTGTCGAGGGCACGATCCAGAACCGGTGTACGCGAGGCGAACTGCGCGACAAGCCGGTTGACGCTGTCTGCTGCGTCGATGATGTCCTGAGTCTGGTCTTCGACGTTGGCGACGAACACGTCGACCTGCTCGATGAGACTGCGCAGATCGCCGGACCGGCCGGCGAACGCCGTGCTCAAGGACTGGGTGATGTCATGGACCTGGCCGAGGCCACCACCGTTGAGCACCATCGACAGCGCGGCAAGTGTCTGCTCGGTGGTGGGATAGCTGCCACCCGCGGATAACGGGATCAGCGAACCCTCGTGCAGGCGGCCCTCAGCGTCGACGCCGACAGGCGGCGCCAGTTCGATGTGCAGCGAGCCCAGCAGACTGGTCTGGCCTATCGTCACGGTCGAGTTGGCCGGCAGGGCGACATCGGCGTTCAGTCGCATCGTCAACAACGCATGCCAACCCTGACGCTCGATCGCCGTGACCGTACCGACGGTGACGTCCCCGACGCGTACACGCGAATTTCGTTGAATGTTACCAACATCGGGCAGCTGGGCCTGAACGGTGTAAGCCCCGGGGCCGCTGCCCTCCGTACCAGGCAGCGGTAGCGAGTTGGCCCCCTGCCAACCGCACCCGGCCGCCAGAACCACTGTCGTCACCAGGCCCGTCAACAATGCCGACCGGCTTCGGCTCATCACGAGCCCGCTCCCCGTGGCACCAACATGCCGTACAAGTCCCGGGGTGCTTGCTCGGCCGGCAACTGCGGCTGGACCGCATCCGGAGCCGGCGGGGAGGGGGGCGGTACGTAATCAGGGCGCATCCAGTCCTCGCTGTAAGTGATCTCATTCGGGCGGGCATAAGCGCCGACGACAGGGTTCGCCCCCACCGGCGGAAAGTTCATCTGCCGGTTCTTCACGATCGGCGCCAGATACTGGACGCAGAGCTTGGCCGATTGCTCAGCATTCAGGCGTGAAGCGGCTTGTATTGCACCACAGAGGAATTGGATCGGATTGGCGAAGTTGTTGAGGCTGAAGGCCCCGGCGAATCCACCGATGGCGGGCGGATAGATATTGACGAAGTTGGCTAATCCGGTCGGGGCAACGTGCAGGGTTTGCTCCAGATCGTCGTGGCTCTCCTGCAGTGCGCGGCTGATAGAAGCCAGCTTGTCGGCCGTCACCCCTATCGTCTCGCGATTGTCCGCGGTGAAACCGGCCACCTCGCCGACGACCGCATTGAGCTCGTCGATGGCCGTTCCGATCTCCTGTGGCTGATTGTCGAGAAGCTCCGTGGTAGCAGCCAGGTTGCGGTTCAGCTCGCGCATCACGTCCTTGCTGTCCTGCAGCGCCGACACCACCAGCGCCAGATTCCGGGCGGTCGCGAAGATGTCGTCGCTGTGATCACCGAGTGCGGACATTGTTGTTGCGAGGCTCTTCAACGCCCCGTGGATGTTGTCCCCTTGTCCGCGTAGATTGTCCGCCGCTGAATTCACGTAGGCGCCGAGCGTGCTCACCCCGCCGGGCGCGGTCGGCCGCAGCGCCTCGGCCAACTTGCCCAACTGCTCACGCAGGTCATCCCATTCGACCGGAACGGCGGTGCGGTCGATCGGTATCACGGCGTCGTCGACCATCTCCGGTCCACCGGTGTATGCGGGGACCAGTTGCACCGCCCGCGCCGAGATCAGCGAAGGTGACAGGATCACCGCCTTGGCATCGGCAGGAATTCGGTAGGTGTCATCGACCCACATGGTGATCTGCACCTGGTCCGGTTGCGCCTCGATCGTCGCGATCTCACCGACACGTACCCCAAGGATCCGTACGTCATCACCAGGGAAGATGCCGGTGCTGTTCGCGAAGTAGGCGGTGATGTGCGTGCGGCCGGCTGACTCGCAGAACCGCAGTGCGGCAGCTCCGCAAGCGAGCATGACCACAAGGCCGATGACCGCCGCGAGCCGCCCGGTCCTGGATGTCGTCATCGTCCTCCTTCGATGTCCGTGCCTCCGCCGGTCGGCGTTTCACCGGGCGCCGGGACGAATACCGGTCCAT